>NZ_JBHTKV010000001.1:0-511666 GCF_042678465.1 Oceanobacillus caeni
TCGTTGCCTTGGTGAGCCTTTACCTCACCAACTAGCTAATGCGCCGCGGGCCCATCTATAAGTGACAGCTTACGCCGCCTTTCAAACTTCTTATTATGCAATAAAAAGTATTATCCGGTATTAGCTCACGTTTCCGCGAGTTATCCCAGTCTTATAGGTAGGTTGCCCACGTGTTACTCACCCGTCCGCCGCTCGTTCCACTCTCTTCACCCCGAAGGGATCAGAAGAGTTTCCCGCGCTCGACTTGCATGTATTAGGCACGCCGCCAGCGTTCGTCCTGAGCCAAGATCAAACTCTCCAAAAAAGATTGTTTCAAATAAATAAAATTCATTTGAAGTTCTTAGCTTTTAGAGGAAAAACCTCTATTTTTTAAAAGAAAAACGAGTTTCCTTTTTCTTAACATACTGGTTGTTTAATTCAGTTTTCAAAGAGCAACTTTTAAAGTATAGCATGATAACCAACTAATGTCAAACACTATTTATTAAGCAGAATTAATAGGTCACTCATACTAGGTAATATATCTTATCACTTTGTCGAAAAAAAGTCAATAGCTTAAAACTTTTATATTTTTACTGTTTATTATGAAGTATTTAGTCGCTCAAAGTGACTGTAAAACAATAATACTATTCCCCTTAAATAAAGTCAATAGAGAAAACTTCCATCAATGAGGGCTTTACTTCATCCCCCACTGATAGTCAGTTGTACTTATCGAACTTTTACGGGCAGTTATCTCCCATCTACCTTCTTTGTTCCCCAGAAGCTTAAGGTGGAGTCTTACCGCTCGTTTAGGTGGAATAAATTTATACTGGTAAAAACAACAAATTATATTATAAAAAGACCATGTGTATAGGATTGTAAATCTAAGCACAATCTAATATAAGAATAAATACTCCTGCCAATAATTGCTGACAAAGATTTAAAGTAGGGGATTCTAACTTTTAAGCATTAATGAACACTAAACGATAGCGTAGTTGACACAGTGGTGTACCGTAAACACCCACCCTCACTATCCATTGGTCTTATCTTTATGCCTTTGGGACTACTTTTCAGCTTTTCACACATTTATGTGGCTCAGCCGACATGTTTGACTAACATAACATTTTACGTGGCAAATCAACGATTCTCGCCACAACCTAGCATGTTTAATTTTCAATGATCATTTTTCAAAAATATATCACCACACCAACCGTGTTCATCAATATAAAAAGACGATTCACCCCCATGTACTCATAGTTACACCCTACACATTCCTTGAGGATGGGGTCCTCTCACCTAATTATGATAGAAAGAGGAGAACTGAAATGACATTCTTAAAGTTAGTATTAATCACGATGTTAACCATTCAACCAACCTTTACTGCTAATGGATTAGCAAAAGAAAAGGATGCCGTGCTTATAAACACATATCAAGCGGATGTTACTGGTGATGGTCTATTAGAGGATATCGATTTAATGGGAGTTCCATTTTCCCAAGACGGAGACTATTATCATAATATATGGGCCGAAATTAGAAGTAAAGACCAGGATGACGAAAGATGGAGAGTTAACTATGGGGATGGCTATGAACCACAGATTCAGTTTATTGACGCAAACCATGATAATGTGCAAGATATTTTGTACCAGAGTTCTTCTAACAAAAAAGGGCTAGGTAAACAAAAACTGCATACCTTTGCTTCCAATAAACAATTAGAGATTTCGCTTCCTAAACTTAAATATATTTCTGGTAAATTTATAGATGATTACAAAGCAGATCTTAAAATAACTCCTAATGCAAAACCAATACAAATAAATCTACAAAACCGTTCAGATGCTTATATTCAGTCCGGTGTATATGGTAAAGACGGTAAATTAAAAAAATCTAAATCATTATTATTAAACACTCCAGACTACTATGTGCCTGTAAAATTAACAGATAATAAGGGCTATGGTTTACGTAGCTATAAGCAGGTAGGTGGTATTTCTAACGAAGATCATTTAGGTACAATAGAATCCTTATGGTATTATACTGACGGAAAATGGGTAGTCTTACAAACGGAATGGAAAGATTCAAATCGTTAACTTTTCGTTCGATTAACTTTGCTCGAATACTCCATTGTACTTATATGGAAAATATGTAAAATACTTCCCCGCCTACTAAGAAAAATAAAAAGGATTCCTTCCCAAATGGAAGAAATCCTTTTTATTTTATTAGTTAGCTACAATGTTAACTAGCTTTCCAGGAACTACGATTACTTTTCGAATTGTTTTTCCTTCTAGCCATTTTTGGATTGTTTCATCTTCAAGTGCTTGTTTTTCAAGATCATCTTTAGAAATATCTTTAGAAACTTGGATCTTAGAACGAACTTTCCCCATTACTTGAAGTGCGACCTCTACCTCTTCCTCTACCAATTTAGACTCATCATAGGTAGGCCACTCTGCATAAGCAATAGTATCATTATTACCTAATTTCTCCCATAGTTCTTCTGTTATATGCGGTGCGATTGGTGAAAGAAGCTTGATAAAACCTTCCACATATTTTTTGGGCAATTTATCCGCTTTATATCCCTCGTTAACGAAAACCATCATTTGTGAAATGGCAGTATTAAAATGTAAATTTTCAAAGTCTACTGTCACTTTTTTTACAGTTTCATTATAGACTTTATCTAAGTTAACATTACTTTCATCATCCACAATTTTCTCTGATAATGTACCATCATCATTTACAAATAAACGCCATACCCGATCTAAGAAACGTCTTGCTCCATCCAAACCATTTGTAGACCACGCTACAGAAGCATCCAACGGCCCCATAAACATTTCATATAATCTTAATGTGTCTGCTCCATGGGAACCTACGATATCATCTGGGTTAACTACATTTCCTTTTGATTTACTCATTTTTTCGTTTCCTTCACCAAGGATCATTCCTTGGTTATATAACTTCTGGAAAGGTTCTTTAGTAGGTACCACACCAATATCATAAAGGAATTTATGCCAGAAACGAGCATATAGTAAATGAAGCACAGCATGTTCCGCTCCGCCAATGTAAACATCTACTGGCATCCATTGTTTTAGAGCCTCGTAGTCAGCTAATTTTTCTGAGTTATTAGGGTCAATGTATCGTAAGAAGTACCATGAACTTCCAGCCCACTGTGGCATTGTATTCGTTTCACGTCTACCTTTTTTACCTGTTTCTGGATCAACTACATTGACCCACTCTTCATTATTAGCAAGTGGAGATTCTCCAGTTCCTGATGGTTTAATTTCGGACATTTTCGGTAATTCCAATGGTAATTCTTCTTCCGGAACAGCTGTCGTTGTCCCATCTTCCCAATGAATAATAGGAATTGGTTCACCCCAGTAACGTTGTCTAGCAAATAACCAATCACGTAGACGATACGTTATTTTCTTTTCACCTTTACCATTTTCCTCCAGCCATTCAATTGCTTTTGTAATCGCTTCGTCTTGATGTAACCCATTCAAGAAATCAGAATTCACATGTTCTCCATCACCAGTGTATACTTCTTTTGTGATGTCGCCTCCAGCAACTACTTCTATTATTGGCAGATCAAATTTTTTGGCAAAATCGTAGTCTCGTTCATCATGAGCTGGAACCGCCATAATAGCACCTGTACCATAAGACATTAATACATAATCCGCTACCCATATAGGAATTTTTTTATTATTCACTGGATTAATCGCATATGCACCGGTAAAAACACCAGTCTTGTCTTTAGCTAAATCTGTTCGTTCTAAATCTGATTTTTTTTGAACTTCTTCTAAATACGCTTCAACCTGCTCTTTTTGTTCGGTTGTAGTGATTTCTTTAACATATGGATGCTCTGGTGCTAGTACAGCATATGTTGCTCCGAACAATGTATCCGGTCGAGTAGTAAATACAACAAAATCTTTTTCAGTATGACCATCAATCTTAAATGTTACTTCGGCACCTTCCGATTTTCCAATCCAATTGCGTTGCATTTCTTTTAGACTTTCCGGCCAATCTAGATCATCCAAGTCTTCCAATAAACGGTCAGCATAAGCGGTGATTCGAAGCATCCACTGTTTCATCGGCTTACGAATAACTGGGTGTCCACCTCGTTCACTTTTACCATCAATCACTTCTTCATTTGCAAGTACCGTTCCTAGAGCTGGACACCAGTTTACTGGTACTTCATCGATATAAGCGAGACCCTTTTCGTATAATTTAAGGAAAATCCACTGAGTCCATTTATAATAGTTGGGATCTGTCGTATTAATTTCTCGATCCCAATCATAAGAGAAACCAAGTTCTTGAATTTGTCGCTTAAATGTTTGAATGTTCTTCTCTGTGAATTCTGCTGGGCTATTTCCAGTGTCAATCGCATATTGCTCAGCTGGAAGCCCAAACGCGTCCCACCCCATCGGATGAAGTACTTCATACCCTTGCATACGCTTCATTCGTGATAATATGTCTGTCGCTGTATATCCTTCAGGGTGTCCTACATGAAGTCCAGCTCCCGATGGATACGGAAACATATCTAATGCATAAAACTTTTCTTTTTTAGAATATGTATCTGTTTTAAATGTTTTATTTTCTTCCCAATAGGTTTGCCATTTCTTTTCAATGGTCCGATGATCAAAACTCAAAATCCATTCCTCCTTATATATACAATAAAAAAAGCCACTCATCCCTTAAATCAGGGACGAGAAGCTCGGCTTTCCCGCGGTACCACCCAAATTAACGTATAAATGGTTTAACGTTCACTTTAGTCTTTAACGCAGAGTTACGGCAGGGACTACTACTTCATTCGCACCCACAACAAAGAAGGCGAGTTCATAAAGTTTTAAGCGATAGTTTTCACCAACCACTACCTCTCTACGCCTTAAAAACAGTTACTACTAATCCTTCTTTTAGAGGTAGTTCAAAAAGTCCGGTAAAAATGACACTTCGAATTTCTTCGTTGGCTTGCTTTTCCGTTCCTCACGTATTAATTGCATACGTTCCGGTACTCAAAGCTTCGCCGCCTCGAACTTCTCGGTCCTTTTTATCCTCTTTTTTGAACACACTCTTTTAGTTATTGTCATATTATATCGAAATTATAAAGAATACTACCATCTTTGTCAATACATTCAAAATATATACTTTTATGCTAAAATATATGGTAGTTTTTATTAGGAATCGAAATTAATGAGTTACGGTGAGGTGATTATATGTTAAAAGGAGTTCTTCAATTTTCTCATCATTTATTAGAAGAATCCGTTAACGTTGGCGAATTAGTGATTGACGCAACATGTGGGAATGGAAATGATACGATTTTTTTGAGTGAAATAGTTGGAAAAAATGGCCATGTCCTTGCTTTCGATATTCAGGAAAAGGCTATTGTATCTACTAGAGAAACATTAATAAATAATGGAATCTCTAATGTCTCCCTTATTCATGATAGTCACGCTAATTTGGAGGACTATTTATCGAAAGAAGAAAATCAAACAATAGGTGGTGCTATTTTTAATCTTGGCTATTTACCTAGAAGTGATAAAAAGATTATAACAAAACCAGAATCAACCATTACAGCTATTGATACTATTTTAAATCGTTTAAAACAAAATGGTCTTATGGTTTTAGTCGTTTATCACGGACATGACGGTGGCAAAGAAGAAAAAGAGGCGATATTGAAACACGTTATTAGACTGGATCAGAAAGAATATAACGTTTTACAATACGGTTTTATTAATCAAAAAAACTCCCCTCCATTTATTATTGCAATACAGAAAAAATGAGATGTTATGTTACATCTCATTTTCTATATTTCCCCATTTAGTTATCCCACTTGATGATTTTTGTTAAATCTATAGTACATTTTTGTATTCCAATGAAAGAACCGTGCTGTCATTCCGCTATAATCTAACAATGTTTTTTTTATTTTTTCTTCATCTTGCAATGTCTTTATCTTATCGTCTCCTAAATAGAGTCCAACTAATCCACGGTATACCATTTTATGGAATGATAAATGAGGTAAGGTTTGAATTTTTTCATCTGTTTGTTTTATAAAATATACAAGACGTTCCTTCAACTCTTGCTCATTTTCATAAAAACTACAAAAGTTTAAATCCCCTTCCTCTTGATCTTCCTTTTGATCAATATAATAATCTAATAAAATATGTAACCCTTGCATATACGGAAAATAACTATGATAAATTTCTTCAGCTAATTCCTTTGTCATACAATCTGATAAAGCATAGGAAATAAGGCAAAATATCCCTAACGTTGAACCTGTTGCAGCAGCAAATTCATACCACCTTAGTGTAGGTGTTTTTTCTCTATTTTCATTAAACCATGTAGTAAGTCTTGGTATACGTTCATTCACCTTTACATGTTTATGTATTTGTAATGCTTGATACATTGTCTCCAAATCCTCTAATTGTACATTTATTAAAATAGGCTCTTCTACTTTAGCTAGAACATCCTGGCATGTACGCACAAGGTCTTTTAAATAACTTCCATCATCTTGTTCTTTTCGCAATTGATAATAATTCTTACAGTCATTCTCGGGAGATAAGGCATCTTCCATTGCCTTATGCAAAAGTTCAAAATCATCCGGATCAAGCGAGGTACTTCGATCACATAGATTATCAAGGTAGTCACTAATGGTTTGATAAGCGACTATAAATCGAAGAGCCTCTTTCCATTTATCTTTGGCAAGAAGCGAAAAAACCGCTCCGCCAAGGCAATGAAATTGTTTAGAATGAATACTATTAAGTGCTTGTGTTCTTAACTCTTTATTCGGAATTTGCTCTGCCTTTGCTTCCCATTTTTGTAACTCCGCATTTACAGCTGGAAATATTTTCAGAAACACAATGGTCATTAATCTTAATGAATTTGTTGGTATGCGAGACATTACATTTCCTCCGTTCACTTTTCCATTCATTCTTTGTTATACTTATTATATCAACATGGACAAACAAAATAAAAATAATAACTTATGGGGGAAAGTTTATGATTGGAGAATATATGGGGAGTAAACCAAACATCCATGATTCAGCATTTATTGCTAGTGATGCTGTCATTGTTGGTGATGTTACAATTGATAAGGAATCTAATATATGGTTTAAAACAGTAATCAGGGGAGATGTTGCACCAACCTATATTGGTAAACGGGTAAGTATTCAAGATTTATCCATGCTACATCAGAGCCCTAATAATCCCTTAATTGTTGAAGATGATGTTACGGTCGGCCATCAAGTAACATTACATTCCGCGATTGTTCGAAAAAATGCTCTAATTGGAATGGGTTCTATTATTCTAGATAAAGCAGAGATTGGTGAAAGTGCGTTTGTAGGTGCGGGTAGCCTTGTTCCACCTGGAAAAAAGATTCCACCCCATACTCTCGTTATGGGACGCCCTGCGAAAGTTGTCCGCAAATTAACGGAAGAAGATTACCAAGAGATGGAACGCGTTAGAAAATCTTATGTAGATAAAGGAAAATATTATAAAAACCACACCAATCTTTAAAAAATTGTTCAAAGAAAAGTTGGTACAATTTCTATAAAACAGGCACTTACTATCCATTTGATAGAAGTGCCTGTTTTTCATTTATGCTCCTACTAACTCAGAGCCTTTCTTATTATTCTTATCTATTGTAAAGTTGTCAAAGTCATATTTATGTTCCACAAATATTTGATGCCATAGCATAAACATAAGGACTGTCCAGATTTTTCTACTATAATCCCCATTACCTTTACAATGGGAATCAAGTAAATCTAGTACATATTTCTTATTAAGGAGATAGTCCGTTTCACTTTCGGCAATAAGTTGTTTTGCCCAGCCATTTAGTTCCTTTTTAAGCCAATGGCGAATTGGAACAGGAAATCCTAATTTTTTACGATCTAAGACATGTTCAGGAATGATTCCTTTTGCAGCTTCTCTAAGGATACTCTTTGTTGTACCATTTGCAATTTTTAAGTCTACAGGAATACCGCTAGCAACACGAAAGACCTCTTTATCTAAGAAAGGAACACGTAGCTCTAATGAATTAGCCATTGTCACCCTGTCTGCTTTTAATAGAATATCACCACGTAGCCAAGTATGAATGTCTATATACTGCATTTGGTTCACTAATGGATAATCCTTTACAAAATCATACAACCCATCTGTGATTTGTTGATAATTGTTATTTTCTATATAATGAGTCAAAAGTTCACGTTTCTCATTCTCTTCAAACATCTTTGCATTTCCTATATAACGTTCCCTAAGCGGGGTTATCCCACGTTCCAAGAAGCTTTTCCCCTTCATACCTTCTGGGAGTGCTTTTGCTACATTGGCTAATAATCCCTTTATTGGCCGAGGAATGGCATTAAATATTTTAAGAGATTCTGGTTCTCGATATATATTATATCCACCAAATAATTCGTCAGAACCTTCACCAGAAAGGGCAACCTTTACATGTTTTCTAGCTTCTCTAGCAACAAAGTATAATGGTACACAAGCTGGGTCAGCCAATGGGTCATCCATATGCCACATAATTTTAGGTAAATTTTCTACGTACTCTTCAGGAGTAATGGTGTAAGAAATATTTTCTACTTTTAATTTATCAGCTGTTTCTTTAGCAACATCTACTTCTGAGAAGCCATCTCTTTGAAAACCAACAGAAAAAGTTTTGATATTTGGATTAAATTCCTTAGCAATGGAAACAATAAGAGTAGAATCAATACCACCGGATAAAAATGATCCTACAGGTACATCACTTCGCATATGAACTTTTACAGAATCATACATAACTTCTTGAATTTGATTTATCCAATCTTTTTTATCTTTATTAAAAATAGGTTGGAAGGTTGCATGCCAATATCTAGTAAATGTTATATCTTCGCCTATTTTTTTAACAAAATAATGTCCTGGTTCTACCTTTTCAATCCCTTGAGCCAATGTCATTGGTTCTGGCGCATATTGAAAGCTTAAATAGTGCTGTAATGCATCAACATTTACTTCTTCTTTTTCAAGCATTAGTCCAAGACTTTTTTTCTCCGAAGCAAAAGCAATTCCGTCTTCCGTACGATAATAATATAATGGCTTAATTCCAAATGGATCTCGTGCACCATATAGTGTCTTATCATCTTTATCCCACACTAGAATAGAGTACATTCCTCTTAAATATTGAAATGCATCTTCTTTGTATTTAGAAAATAAAGCGGCAATCACTTCTGTATCAGATTCTGTTGAAAATGAATAACCATCTTGTTTTAATTCGTCACGAAGTTCTACATAATTATAGATTTCTCCATTAAAAACAAGCCAAATTTTATCATTATCATAACTTAATGGTTGAACTCCACTTTCAATATCAATTATACTTAAACGCCTAAAACCAAAAGATATGTACTCATCGACAAAATAACCTTCATCATCTGGACCACGATGAGCAATAATATTATTTTTCCTTCTTAATGAATCCATGTCTTTTTCATCTACATCAGTTGGATAATCGTATACCATTCCAATAAAACCACACATGATAGTTACCTCTTTCTATTAAAATAATTCATTAGCAATTACAAAGTAAAGACTGCGTTTCGAATTGGGATAATTCCACTAATTATCTACAGGCTTTTTGTTTAATTTTCTACCAAAGTCTGGAGCACCTTTTTATTGGAATCTTTAATAAGTGATTCGAAATCTAGGATAATTATATCACAAAAAAATCATATTGTAACATAATTGTAATACTTCAGTGATAAAATCAAAAAAACTGCCACATCTCCGTGCTGGCAGCTTTCATGGTGTCTAGGAATTTATATAATTTGTATGGCTGTGGAGAACTTAGATACAAAAATAGCCACGTCCGGCTCCAGCGCCCAGTGACTAGTAGACTTCCTTCACCTCATGACACGATAAAGAAGACTTGCCGATGGTGAAACCAGAGGCTTAGTCGCACTTATACCCTTGCGGTGAAAGTCAACATCGGCTCAAAGTATTAAAGGAAGGCCGACTAAGTGCGGCCTTTGCGGCCAACGTCGGCATACCCCTATGAAGGGGCATGTTTCCTTTATCTCCTACGGAAGTGGAATGTCCGATTAAAACCGCCGCTTTGCGCGGCAACATCGGACCACCTGGCATGGCCAGGCGCAGTCTATACGTCACTAAACGGGCGCTTCCGCCTTTGTTCCTGTTACTTTATTTTATTAAATCCTTTAATTCATCTACCCTATCCAATTTCTCCCACGGGAACTGAACATCTGTTCTACCAAAATGGCCATATGCCGCTGTGTTTTTAAAGATTGGTTTTCTTAGGTCTAACATATTAATTATCCCTGCAGGCCTTAAATCAAACACTTTACGAACAGCATCCACTAATTTAGTTTCATGTACTGTACCAGTTCCAAATGTATCAATAGATATAGAAACGGGTTCCGCTACACCAATTGCATAAGCTAACTGAACTTCACAAGACTTCGCAAGTCCTGCTGCAACAATATTTTTTGCAACATAACGGGCTGCATAAGCAGCAGAGCGGTCTACTTTTGTGGAATCTTTACCACTAAATGCCCCTCCGCCATGTCTTGCATATCCGCCATACGTATCTACTATAATTTTACGACCAGTTAAACCAACATCGCCTTGTGGTCCCCCAACAACGAATCTACCAGTTGGATTTATAAAATATTTCGTATGGTCATCTAGTAATTCTTTAGGCACTATAGGAAGAATTACTTGTTCTTTCATGTCTTTTTCAATCTGTTCTTGAGATACTTCTGGATGATGTTGAGTAGAAATAACAATAGTGTCAATACGAACCGGATTATTATTTTCATCATATTCGACAGTTACTTGTGTTTTTCCATCTGGACGTAAATAATCTACTATATTTTCTTTACGAATATCTGCTAATCGTTTAGATAATTTATGTGCTAATGAGATTGGTAAAGGCATAAGCTCTTCTGTCTCGTCACAAGCAAAACCAAACATTAATCCTTGGTCTCCCGCTCCAATTGCAGCGATTGCTTCGTCACTCATTTTGCCTTCACGTGCTTCTAGCGCTTTATCTACTCCCATCGCAATATCTGGAGATTGTTCATCTATTGCTGTTAAGACAGCGCAGGTATCTGCATCAAATCCATATTTAGCTCTTGTATAGCCAATCTCTTTCACCGTTTTCCTGACAATTGCAGGAATATCTACATACGTACTAGTAGTAATTTCACCAGCTACTAAAACAAGACCAGTAGTTACTGTAGTCTCACAAGCAACTCTTGCATTGGGATCATTTTTTATAATTTCATCTAAAATGGCATCTGATATTTGATCTGACATTTTATCTGGATGCCCTTCTGTTACAGACTCAGATGTGAATAAACGACGTTTTTCAGCCATAAGGCTCATTCTCTCCTTTAATTGGTGTTACGGAACTCTTTTCATTATTTCGATTAAAGATCTTTGTATATTCTATATATAAAAGCATTGAAGAAACCATTGCTTTTTATATAATAAAGAAGACTTCCATCAGTGGGGATTTTCCTTCATTCCCCACTGTCGTACTTATCGGACCTTTGCGGGTAGTTGATCTCCCGCTTACCTTCTTTGTTCTTCAGAAGCTTGAGGAGGGAGTCTTACTGCCCATTTAGGTGGGATAAAAGGAACTGTTTCTTCTTTAAAAGCAAAAAAATCCCTATCCTACATTGAGGAAAGGGTTCGGTCCTTTCACTCTTATTGTTCAAGGAATGATCCTTGCTTCAGGTAAGCACCTTTTCACAAGCGTGTGAGGTTGCTGGGCTTCATAGGGTCTGTCCCTCCGCCAACTCGGAATAAGAGAGTTTCCGTCCATTGTTATCGTAACGAAATGTGTGAGTAATGTCAATAACTTTTCCTCTACATATGATGGTTGAAGCAAATAAAGAATACTTCCATCATTGGGGGTTTTCCTTCATTCTCCACTGATGGTTAGTCGCACTGATCGGATCTTTACGGGCAGTTGATCTCCCACCTACCTTCTTTGTTTCCTTAGAGGCTTGAGTGGGATAGAAATATTGTAGTTATTTCCGTTAATTTAACAAATAGCAAATTTTACTAAATTGAAACATAAATAGTATGGATTATTTTTGTATATGTGTTATACTAATAATCGAATGTAATGAAAAGTACAATTTTTAGCAGTTAGGAAAGTATAGATTCTTTCTCGTTTGGGGTACCGATTACCCGCCCCACTGTATAAATCTGCTAAGTGCAACTAACGCATTCGCTAAACCTATCCTATAGTGAATGCCAAGTTTTCTAATTATCTTCATCAGTAATTTATTATAAAGCGGGGGATTTTTTTTATGAAAATGGTGGAAAGAACATTATGGAAAGATTTACTTCATCAACATGAAAACATCAAAGAGAATTTATCCGAACCACAATTAGTGGAACGTATATTGGGCAGGGGAGAAGCAGCATTAAGTGAAACTGGGGCGGTTCGAGCAACAACTGGAAAATATACAGGAAGATCCCCTGGTGATAAATTTATTGTTCGTGATGAAGTGTGTGAAGCTACTATTAATTGGGGAGCAGTAAATCAACCCATTGAAGAGAAGTATTTTGATAGTCTATATGAGAAAGTGATTGATTATTTAAAAGAAAAAGATGAAATTTATTCTTTCAAAGGATTTGCTGGAGCAGATAAAAAATATCGCTTACCAATTCAAGTAATTAATGAATTTGCATGGCACAATCTATTTTCTCGTCAATTATTCATTAAGCCACAACAAGACGAATTAGAGAACCATCAAAGTGAATTCACTGTTATTTCTGCACCTAATTTTAAAGCTGACCCTAGTGTTGATGGAACAAATTCCGAAACCTTTATCATTATTTCTTTTAAAAAGAGAATTGTTCTTATTGGTGGAACGGAGTATGCCGGAGAGATTAAGAAATCTATATTCTCTGTTATGAACTACCTTCTTCCACAACAGGATGTATTATCCATGCATTGCTCTGCTAACGTAGGTAAAGAAGGTGACGTTGCTTTATTCTTTGGTCTGTCTGGTACAGGTAAGACTACGCTTTCTGCGGATCCGTACCGCCGATTAATTGGGGATGATGAACATGGTTGGAGTCCGAATGGGGTATTTAATATAGAAGGTGGCTGTTATGCAAAATGTATTAACCTCTCAGAAGAAAAAGAGCCACAAATATACAACGCGATTCGCTTCGGATCTGTACTCGAGAATGTAATATTAGATGAAAATACAAGAACACCAGAATATGACGATACCTCTCTTACTGAGAATACTAGGGCAGCGTATTCTTTAGAGAATATCGATAATATTGTTACACCAAGTGTTGCGGGCCATCCAAATGCAATTATTTTCCTAACAGCTGATGCTTCCGGCACGTTACCACCTATTAGTAAATTAACGAAAGAGCAAGCTATGTATCATTTCTTAAGTGGATATACTAGTAAACTTGCTGGTACAGAACGTGGTGTGACAGAACCGCAAGCAACTTTCTCAGCGTGCTTTGGTTCCCCATTCTTACCATTAGCTCCATCTAAATACGCTGAAATGCTAGGAGATAAAATAGATCAATTCAATGCCAAAGTGTTTTTAGTTAATACTGGCTGGACAGGTGGTTCCTACGGGGTAGGAAACCGTATGAAACTTTCTTATACTCGTGCAATGATTCACTCTGCACTAGAAGGTGAACTTAATAATGTAGAAACCGTTCAAGATGAAGTATTCGGATTAAATATTCCACTTCATATTCCTGGGGTTCCTGATGAAGTGTTAGTTCCAAAACAAACTTGGGGTGATAAAGCAGCTTATGACAAAGCGGCAAAAGAATTAGCTTTGAAATTCCACGAAAACTTCAAGAAATTCACTCATGCATCCGATGAAATTAAGAATGCGGGTCCACTATTTAAATAATAAAATTCAAAAAGTCGGTCTCTTTTAGGAGATCGGCTTTTTTCGTTTGAAAAAAACTTTAAATCAATAGGCAATCACACAATTTTCTCCTAGGCATAAACTGTGGAAGGAAGATAATTTAAATGAAAGGGTCGAGAACTATGAGAAAGATTAAAGGCTTTATTTTGTTGTCCATCGGTTTACTTATCTTTCTTTCGGCTTGTGGTACAGGTGGAACATCCAAAATCAGTATCGGTGAAGTAACGAGATCTGTTTTCTATACACCTATGTATGTAGCGGTAGAAGAAGGTTTTTTTGAAGAAGAAGGTCTAGAAATTGACCTGCAAACTACATGGGGCGGAGACACGACTATGACCACGTTATTATCTGATGGAATCGATATAGCTTTAGTGGGTGCCGAAACGTCCATTTATGTATATGCACAAGATTCAAAGGATTATGCGATTAACTTTGCCCAACTCACACAAACAGATGGTACATTTTTAGTAGCAAAAGAGGTAAAACCTGACTTTACGTGGGAAGATTTAAGAGGAGAAAACTTTCTCGGACAGCGAGTTGGTGGAATGCCTCAGATGGTTGGAGAATATGTGTTAAAAAAACACGGTGTGGATCCGCATGCAGACGTTAATTTAGACCAAAGTGTCGATTTTGCAAACATACCAAGTGCTTTTGCTTCTGGTGATTACGAGTATGTACAGTTATTTGAACCAACAGCAAGTGTTTTTGAACGGGAAGGAACCGGACATATTGTAGCTTCCTTTGGTGAAGAATCTGGCACTGTCCCTTATACAGGATTCATGGCTAAGCAAAGTTATATGGACAAAAATGAAGAAACGGTATTAAAATTCACGAAAGCATTGTATAAAGCTCAGGCCTGGGTCCAAGAAACAGATGCAATGACCCTCGCAGAAATTGTTTCGCCATATTTTGAAGATACCGATATCGAATTATTAGCTTCATCTATTGAACGTTATAAAAACCAAGATTCTTTTGCAACAGACCCACTTTTGGATAAAGAAGAATGGGAACAACTGAAAACAATTATGGACGAAGCAGGTGAGCTACCCGAAGATGTCCCTTATGAAGAGTTGGTGAATACGGAATTTGCGGAAAAAGTAATAAACGACTAAGGAGGAAATTAGCGTGTCATTTCTAACATTGGATCATGTATCACACCACTACTTTTCTAAAGACGGCTATACTAAAGCACTTCATGACATATCATTTTCCTTAAAGGAAGGTGAGTTTGTTTCCTTGCTTGGACCGAGTGGTTGTGGAAAATCAACCATACTATCCATTATAGCTGGCATTATGAAACAAACACAAGGTAAAGTCCTACTTGAAAATAAAGATATTCAAGAATCAGAACTTGCTATTGGATACATGTTGCAACAAGATTATCTCTTCCCGTGGAAAAATATTATTGACAACGTGTTGCTCGGTCCTAAAATCCATAATAAACCAACAGTTGAATTAAAGGAAACCGCTATTCAACTTTTACAAGAAGTTGGCTTAAAAGGAGTTCAAGATCAATACCCAACTTCATTATCCGGTGGTATGAGACAACGTGTAGCACTTGTTAGAACGCTTATCTATGACCCTAAAATCCTCCTTCTAGATGAGCCATTTTCGGCGTTAGATTACCAAACCAAGCTTAAATTAGAGGATTTAGTTGGCAAACTTCTAAAAAATTATCATAAAACAGCTATTCTTGTTACTCACGATATCGGTGAAGCAATAGCAATGAGTGACCGAATTTTAGTAATGAATGCGAACCCAGGAAGTATTGCTAAAGTATTTGAAGTCCCAATTGAAATTCGTCAAAATCCCCCACTCGACGCTAGAAAACATCCTAAATATCAGCCACTTTTTGATAAAATATGGGAGGAGCTTGACAGTAGAGAAGGTGATAAGAAATGAAAAGCGATCAACAATTATTCGATAGCTATCTGAAGGAAAGAAAAAAGGAAAAGAAAATTGTGTTGATATGGCAATTTTTCATTCTCATCATGTTCTTTGCATTATGGGAAATTGCAAGTCGTTTGTATTGGATTGATCCATTACTATTTAGCTCACCAAGTCGGATTTTCACCTCATTAATAGGTAGATTTGCAAATGGATCAATGTTTTCCCATTTATCAGTAACGTTATTTGAGACTATATTAGGTTTCATCATTGGTACTCTTGGCGGAATTTTACTGGCAACATTACTATGGTCTTTTACACGCTTTTCTAAAATTATGGATCCTTATATAGTGGTACTAAACGCAATGCCTAAAGTTGCGCTGGGGCCAATCATTATCGTAGCGCTTGGACCAGGATATTTATCCATCATAGCAATGGGGTTCCTTGTATCCGTAATTATAACCACCATAAACATCTTCTCGGCTTACAATGAAGTAGATCCAAATTATTCCAAAGTATTAAAAAGCTTCGGTGCAACGAGATGGCAATGTTTTAAAGAAGCTGTATTTCCAGCCACCATGCCAACTATGATCTCAACGCTAAAAGTTAATGTAGGATTATCATGGGTCGGAGTAATTGTTGGTGAATATTTAGTTTCGAAGCAAGGACTCGGTTATTTAATCATTTATGGATTCCAAGTATTTGACTTCACCCTTGTAATGTCTAGCCTTGTGCTTATCGCTATTCTTGCAGCAATCATGTACAAAGTAGTGGAAGGAATAGAAAGATGGTTAATAAAACATGCCCACTGAACAAAAGCGGAAGCGCCCGTTTAGCGACGTACGGACTGGACTGAACCGCAGGAGATAAAGGAAACACGACGAGCGGAGTGAGTCGATGTTGACTTATCGTACGGAGGTGAAGGAAGTCTCGCTAGTCGCTGGGCGCTGGAGCTGGATGTTGTCTTCCCTATGACAAGATTTAATAAGCTAAATTTTTCCTATCTTTTAAAAAATACTAACCATCGGTGCAAGGTTTACCTTCTCCACCCTGATGGTTAGTCGCACGTATCGGATCTTTACGGGCAGGTGATCTCCCACCTACCTTCTTTGTTTCCCAAGAGGCTCGGGGTGGGAGTCTTGCTGCCCGTTTAGGTGAGTTAAAAATGATTCTGAATCCATTTTAAGCTAGAATCCAGCACAGAATCTTTCATAATGAAACTATACTCTTTATTCTTTCTAACATCTGAAGGAATTTCATTTAAAAGTACAGGTCCTTCTGTTTCAAAATAATGATTTTGTTCAACTAGGTTTTCTATAGTAGCAAAATACACATTCTTTATCACGTAATCACTTTTACCATCCACATAATATTGACCGACATAACTTATATGTTTCACAATTCCGCCTGTTTCTTCTTTAATTTCACGAATAGCAGCTTCTTGTGCATTTTCTCCTTTTTCAACCTTGCCACCTGGGAACTCTAGCCCTCTTTCTTTATGTCTAGTTAAAAGCCATTGGTCATTATAACGACATATAATCCAAACGTGCTTGGGATTTTTAGAAAATGGATGGTCTTCATAGGAAAAGGTAACTTCATTATTATAAAAATCTCTAAATGTTTTCAAAAACTTCAACTGCCTTTTTTCATAACCTACTAACGATGTGTAATACTACTAATTTTCCAATCCCCATTATAAGTGAATTCTATTTCAATCGTGTAATCCCCATACAAATCCACCTGATTTTTCTGAGTTAGTATTACCTTTGTTTCATTTATTTGATCGATTTTATATTCATTTTTAGCAACAAACCAAGGTGGGGTTTCTGTAGGTACTATATAAAGCCCATCCCCTTTTTCCTTGTAGTAAAAATCAACATACGGCATTGCAACTTCTTTTGTTGTGATTCCTTCAAATTCTTTTAACAATTCCTCTTTAGTATGAAAGTCAATTACTCTTCCATTTATATCTGTTGGTTGTACTAATATATCCATAAACTCATTCGTTAAAAAAACTATATCTTCATGTGTTAATTGTTTATTCTCCATTTTATCTCCTGTTTCCATATACTCAGAAGACAGAGTAAATTGCCGACCTTCAGCTGAAACAGGTAAAAGGTTTTCGTTCGTAATACTCAGAAGAAGCACAATTATCCCCGTGATTAAAACACCTATAAATATAGCTATTTTCTTCATATTGTATCCCCCTTAGCATTATTATTTTTACTATTCCTTTTTATCTAAGGGGTTAAACACAAATGAAGATGCAGGAATCATAAAGAAGACTTCCATAAGTGGGGGGTTCCTTCATCTCCCACTGATGTTAGTCACGCTTATCGTATCTTTACGGGTATTGTTCTTCCCACCTATCTTCTTTATTCTCCAGAAGCTTGGGGCGGGAGACTTACTGCCAATTTAGGTGGGATAAATTAACAGATAAGTCTGTTATTAAACAATAACATATTTTCTCTGTCTTTTACATATCATTTTCATTTAAAATTCCCATACTTTCAATATGCTCACGTGTTTTTTTATTTCCTAATTCATAAAGCATTTGATACACCTCTAGCATATTGGAGTCGTATTTGTCGTTTGAATCATCATGATGATATTCTACAAACGGTAAATGTGCACGAAAAAATGTAACTACTCCAGCATCATGCATATTTTCGAATTTTCTACGTAGATTACTTAACTCTGTTTCCGTAGCACTTATCTCTAAATAACCATTTCGATCATGTGGACGATGTGAAATCTCACCCTCCACCAAGCTTACATAATATTTGTTTTTTTCCATCAGGAACACCTCCTAATACTAATTTGGCTTCCTGTTAGGAAAGTATTCTAAAAGATTGGTTGTTCTCAAAGTAAAGGCCAATTTTTATTATCTCCGCAATTCAAGTAGCTTACTTCTTACTAGTTTATTCGAAGCATTCCTCGGTAATTCTTCTACAAAGTGAATTTCTTTCGGAATTTTATATTTCGCTAATCTTTGTCGCAAAAATGAGAAAACCTCAGATGCCGTTACATCTTTTATCTTTACGACAAAAGCAATTGGAACCTGCCCCCATGTTTCGTCTGCTAAACCTGTTACCCCCACTTCCTTAATTTGTTCCATTCCAGACAATACACTTTCAATCTCGGAAGGATAGATGTTTTCTCCCCCAGAAATGATAAGATCTTTCCTACGATCCACTACATATAAAAATCCATCATCATCTAAATATCCCATATCACCTGTCCTAAGCCAACCATTATGAAAGGATTTTTTATTTGCTTCTTCATTTCTATAATAACCTTTTGTTACCATCGGACCTTTGACGATAATCTCTCCTATAGAGTCTTCATTGCCTCCATCAATTCGAAGCTGCGCTGGAAAAAGGGCTTTTCCCGCTGATCCTAATTTTTTTAAAGCGTCTTGCGGACTTAATGTAACGATTTGTGATGAAGTTTCCGTCATTCCATAGGATTGAAAAACAGGAATTCCCTTTTCTTTCGCTTTTTCTAATAATGGCTTTGGTGCTGGACCACCACCAAGCAACATGCATCGTAATGTATTAGGATAGCGATTGTTCCCTAATTCATTTAATAATTTTTGTACCATAACCGTAACGACAGAAACAATTGTAATACCCTTGGACATGATAGCATCATGAACTTTTTTCACGTCAAATTTCTCTAATACGTAAATAGGCATGCCATAAATTAGGCTTTTTATAGAGGTGGATAGACCACTTACATGAAAAATCGGTAAAGGAATAAGCCACTTATCATCTTTATTCAAGCCTAGATTCAGAGCAGAGCCAATCGCACTCCACCAATGATTACCGTACGTATGGAGTACCCCCTTTGGAAAACCTGTAGTACCAGAGGTATAAATAACTGTAAAAACATCTTCCAAATTAAGCTCCGTTTTTAAAGGTATATTGTATTTTTCTTGCAATACATTTATTTCCGAAAAACTCTTCACCATCGAAACCTGAATTTGGCTTGCACTCATTTTGTACTTATCCGAGGTTAAAACGATAGAAACATTTGCGTCTTTTAATTGAAACTCTAATTCCGGTCGTGAAAGTCTCACATTTAAAAGTACTCCAACCGCTCCTAAATAACTTAACGCATGAATAGCAACAATCATTTCTATGCTATTGCCGGATAAAATTCCGACATGCGTCCCTTCATGTACATTTAGTGCAGCCAATTTCCTAGCAAAACATTGACTAGCTTCTTTTAATTGTTTAAACGTATAAGTTTCCCCGTTCTCTAATTCAATTGCGGTTTGGTTTGGGTTAATGTCAGCTTGTTTCGTCAGCCAATGTGGAATTGTTTCCGACATGATTATGCTCCTTTCTATTAATTAACGATACAAAGGAAAAACCCTCGCTATTACAAGCAAAGGGTTCATCATAGTAATTTTTTTCAATGAATCAAGGAAAACGCGGGAACTTTTTAAAGTTCGGTTTTCTTTTCTCTTTGAAGGCATCTCTACCTTCTTTTGCTTCATCTGTTGTGTAATAAAGCAATGTTGCATCTCCGCCAAGCTGTTGTAAACCAGCTAATCCATCTGTATCTGCATTGAATGATGCTTTTAGGAAACGAATTGCAGTAGGTGATTTTTCTAGAATTTCTTCACACCACTGTAATGTTTCTTCTTCCAATTGTTCAAGTGGTACTACTTTATTTACCATTCCCATTTCGTATGCTTCATCCGCATTATATTGACGACATAAGTACCAAATCTCTCTTGCACGTTTATGACCAATATGACGGGCTAAATAGCCTGCACCATATCCCGCATCAAAGCTACCCACTTTTGGTCCTGTTTGTCCAAAAATGGCATTGTCCGCTGCGATTGTTAAATCACAAACAACGTGAAGGACATGTCCACCACCAATGGCATAACCAGATACCATTGCAATAACTGGTTTTGGAATCGTACGGATTAATCTTTGCAAATCAAGTACGTTTAATCGTGGAACTTGGTCGCTCCCAACATATCCACCATGTCCTCTTACGGTTTGATCTCCACCAGAACAAAATGCTTTATCCCCTTCTCCAGCTAGAATAATTACACCAATTTCAGAATCATCTCTAGCATCCGTAAACGCATCAATCATTTCATTTACCGTAAGCGGTGTAAATGCGTTACGTTTTTCGGGGCGATTAATCGTAACTTTTGCAACTCCATTATATTTTTCATAAATAATTTCTGAATACTCTTTTGACTTCTTCCATTCAGCAGCCATTTTACTCCTCCTTCATCATCTACTATTATGTACCTCTTTTACAAATTCCGTTACTAGTTTATCAAAAATTTGAGGATTTTCCACGTGAACTGCATGTCCTGCATTTTCGCATACTTTAAGCTTACATGAAAAAAATAATTTTTGCATCTTTTTATTAATGCGAACAAATTTCTCATCTTTTCCACCGGTTAATAAGAAAACTGGTAGTTGAATACTCGAAAGATGATTCCACCATGATGGTTGCTTTCCAGTGCCCATGTATCGAAGTGACGACGCTAAACCAAATGCATCCTGATTAAGGCGTTCTTTTCGTATTGCTTTTCTAACCGATTGAGGAAGACTTTTTTGGGTAGCAAAAAGAGGGATATCCTCCCAAAAATCCACAAAAGACTCTATTCCCACTTTTTCTAACTTTTCAGCTAAACGCCCGTCCTTTTCCATTCGATTTGTCCGTTCTTCATTACTTAATAAACCCGGGGACGCACTTTCTAATATTAATGATTGTAATCGCCGAGGATATAGGCACGCATAGGATAACGCTGTTCTACCCCCCATGGAATAACCTAAAAGATGAAAGGAATCTAGCTCTAAAGTTTCAAATATAGTATCTAGGTCTTTACAGCAGTCTTCCATTAAGCGTGGATTTTTCAGTTTCGTTTTTCCATGACCTGGTAAATCTATTGTAATTACTTTTAGCCCTTCCACAGAATGGCAGAAATGATTCCAAGTTTCAGTACTTCCGGTAAACCCATGTAATAACACAACAGGAATCCCTTGACCGTGGATCTCATACCAATAATGACCGTCCTCTAATGAAATGTACACTTCATCATCCCCAACGTTCTATAATTTCTTTCTCAATAACTTTCCAAATTTTTTGATGCCAAACAACATTTTCCGCTCGATCTGTCTTAATTTCAATAACATGTAAGCCTTTTTGATTATGGCTAGTTTGCAATAGTTCTTTTAATTCATCATTTGTATTTGCTATTGCATATTTACCACCATACATAAAAGCGGCATATCTGAAATCTATATCAAGTGGAGTGCCAAATATAGCTTCAAAATGTTTATTATTACTATTGGACTGTGGTAAAAAGGAAAAAATACCTCCACCATTGTTATTGATTAAAAGTATCGTAACATTTAATTGAAAGAACTTAGCGGCTAATAGACCGTTCATGTCATGGTAGAAAGATAGGTCACCAGCAATAATAGTAACGGGCTTTTTCGAAGTTGCGGCACCCATTCCACTTGAAATAAGTCCATCGATACCATTAGCTCCTCTATTCGCCAAGACAGTTATATTTTTTTCTGTATTCAGCATAAAACTGTCAACATCGCGGATAGGCATACTATTCGCAACATAAACATAGCTATCATTTGGAGTAACTTCGAATAGACTACGTACCGCCTCTCCTTCAGTCATTTTTTCTTCCTGACTAGATAGGATATGTTTTTTAGCAATATGGTTCATATTTTTCCATTTTCTTAACCATGATGGATCCATTTTAAAATCAGTTACTTGAAATAGTCTTTCACATAGCTGCGAAGAATTAGCAAAAATAAATTGCGTTCTATTTCCTGTAAATTCCCTGTAACCGGCATGATTTTCCACGACAAACTGTACTGCATCTTTATTTTCCTTCATAAAAAATAAAAAGGGTTTCGATACTGGCATAGCCCCAAAACGAATAATGAAGTCAGGCTTTAGTAAGTCTCGGATAGTTTTATTTTTTAGTATGGCATCGTATCCTTCTATAATATTATCTAGAGGATGATGACCTGAACGAACTTGTGATAATGGATCTGCTAAAACCGGTACTCCCCACTTTAGTGCCAAATTAGCTACTGACTCAGCTAAACGAGGTTCCATTTGTGGACCACATACAATTAAACCTCGTTTTAAATTCTTTAACTGGGTTACAATCGATTTTAAATCACGGGAGCTAAGTTGTTTCTCCCCATCATATACTAATTGATCAATCTGTTTCCAATGTGGTAAACCAATAGGCTCCCATAGTTTATCAATCGCAAAATCTGGTGTTAATGGTTCACGAAACGGAAAATTCAAATGAATAACACCAGGATTCCCCTCATTTGCCGTATAAACTGCACGACTGGCTTTATTACGGACGTATTCTAACATTTCTGGTGTCGCCTCAGGTAACGCCATTTCGTGAAACCATTTCACATAATCACCGTACATTTTAATTTGCTCAATCGCTTGTGGTGCTCCAGTGTCCCGCAGCTCATGCGGACGATCAGCTGTTAATACGATAAGTGGCACCCTGCTATAATATGCTTCTATAATTGCAGGAAAGTAATTTGCTGTGGCTGTTCCAGAAGTACAAACTAGTACAACTGGCTTACTTTGTTCTTTCGCCATTCCCAACGCAAAAAATGCTGCAGAACGTTCATCGACTAAAACCCATTCTTTAATGTCTGGATGTTCCGTGAATGTTAATGCTAGAGGTGTTGACCTTGACCCAGGTGAAATAACTACGTCCGTCACTCCACTTTGTACAATTCCGTCTACAAAATTAGCAGTATATCTCGTTAGTATTTCAATGCGCTCCATTATTTACTTAACCTCCTAAAACAGATAACATCGGCAAAAATTTGATGTTGGTTTCTTCATATTCTTCATCAGGATTGGAGTCTTTTACAACACCACAACCTGCAAATAATGAAGCTTCTGTATCTTTAATTAAAGCTGAACGAATAGCTACAGCAAATTCTCCATTCTGATTACTATCTAGCCATCCAATTGGCGCCCCATACCACCCGCGATCTAAACGTTCATATTCTCTTATAAACTGAAGAGAAGCTTCCTTTGGTGTACCGCCTAGAGCAGGTGTTGGATGAAGTTTCTCAATGATATCAAATAAACTATACTCCTTTTTTAGTGTTGCAGTTACAGGTGTATATAAATGTTGTAAGTTTGTTAAAGGATAAATGATTGGTTCATTAGGCACATCAAGATGTGTACAACAATCTTTTATTGCATTTTTTATCATTTTCACAACAAAATCATGTTCTTCTCGATTCTTTTGATCATGTAATAAACCTTCACTAATTGCTTGATCTTCTTCTTTCGTCTTCCCTCTTGGCGCGGTCCCTGCCAAACATGTAGAAAGTAAATGATCCTTCTCTAATTTGACAAGTCTTTCCGGTGTAGCACCGAGAAAACAATCTTCATCCTTTTCAATAGCAAAAATATAACTGCTTGGATGGGTATCTAATAATTTCTGTAAAATAGATCCTATATTTGCATTTTCATTAAACCGTAAATACATTTCACGAGCTAAAACAATTTTTTCTATATCTGAATGGTTAATTTTTTCTTTAGCTTTCCGAACGGTTTCTTTCCATTCCGTCGGTTCTATTTCTTTTTTTTCTGTAATTGTTAACATTTGCTTTTCTATGCTTGCCTTTTGAAAAAGTGAGTTTTCCAAATCCCTCCATTCATTGGCAAGTTGACGGGGATGATCATTTTTCCTTACTAAAATATTTACCGTGAGATAACACTCTCTATTGTGTTTTGTCATTAAAAATTCGGGAACTGTAAAATGGCTAGGTTTAAAATTTTCCCATAGCGGTGTGGTTGGCTTTTTGGGATCAAAAGACAATCCACCTAATGCAACAATCCCTGTCCCGGGCTGTTCATAAGGATTATAGATTGTCGCTTTCTCCAACAACTGATTCCACGCCTTTTTTGTTTCTTCAAAGCGCGACTCCTCTGCTATAATTTCGTACGCCTGACCAATCCCGACTAAATAAAAATCTTCCTCCGAGCTCATCCAAAACGTACGGTTCTTTTTTATATATTTCGCTGCTTCAAAAAATGAAAGAGCATTATTATATTTTATCTTTTTAGTCATGCTAACAAGTTGATAGTCATCATCACTATTTATGCCTTCAATCGCTTTTTCAAGAATGGTTTCAACTTGTTCTTCTTTTAATTCAATCATTTTACGTAAACCTCCGATATGGCAAAAACGTCCATATATATTTTATGCCCTTTTGCTATCTTTCTCAAGAAAAGCCCTTTTCTTTCATTTAGGAAACTGATGAAAAGATGATTTTGAGAACTTTCTTAGAATAGGATAAAACATTGACACCCTATACTGATTCACCTAAAATTAGAATGATGTTCTAAGAAATACTTCTTTATCTAACAAATTATCATATTGAATGACGTCAGGGGGAAGACTTGAATGCAGTCGACTAATAATAATATAAAGCATGCCTTAAATGAAAAAGACGGCTTCCATGTATGGTGGCGAATGACTCGTCCACATACGTTAACCGCTTCTTTTGTTCCTGTATTCGTAGGAACGATGCTTGCTTACGTTGATGGTAAGATAGATTGGCTATTATTTTTTGCTATGCTCGTAGCTTCCATACTTATACAAACGGCCACAAACCTTTTTAATGAGTACTACGACTTTAAAAGAGGCTTAGACACAACTGAATCTGTTGGAATTAGCGGTTCCATCGTACGTGATGGAATTAAGCCAAAAACAATAAAAAACCTCGCCATTATCCTTTATATTTTAGCTATGTTTATTGGGGCCTATATTTGTTATGTATCTAGTTGGTGGATCATGGTAATTGGACTTGCATGTATGGCAATTGGATATTTATATACTGGTGGTCCTCTTCCAATTTCGTCTACACCTTTTGGTGAGCTAGCATCCGGTCTAATGATGGGATCCGTTATTATTGGTATAAGCTACTTTATTCAAACGGATGTATTAACAGGACGAGTCGTATTTATATCACTTCCCGTCATGATTCTTATTGGAAGTATCAATATGGCAAATAATATTCGCGATAGAGATGGAGATAAGAAAGGCGGACGAAAGACAATACCAGTTCTTTTAGGTAGGGAAAAATCCATAACGGTTATGGCATTTTTATTTTTTATTGCTTACCTTCTAACTGCTGTTTATATTATTTTTAATATATTACCATTATGGTCTATCATAACATTTGCAAGCATACCTATAGCGATTAAAGTAATTAAAAATTTCCGTGGTAAAACAGAACCTCTAGAAATGATGCCAGCAATGAAGGAAACTGGAAAAACGAATACGATATATGGATTACTTTTAGGTATATCATTACTAATAAGTCATTTTATTTAAGGGGATAGAGATGGAAGATTTATTAAATGATACATTGATCGAAAATCTAGGGATTGAAATCGTTTCTTTAGATAAAAATGAAATAATTATGACTATGCCAGTAGATAAACGAACTCGTCAACCATATGGTTTTTTACACGGTGGCGCATCTGTCGCACTCGCTGAAACTGTTGCAAGTATGGGAGCAGCAATGAATGTCGATCTCAATGAATGTAATGTCTTCGGTATTGAGATTAACGCCAATCATATTAAAAGTAAAAGAGAGGGAATAGTTACCGCAAAAGGAAAACCTATCCACAGTGGTAAAACAACCGCCGTTTGGGAAGTACGCCTAACGGACGAAGAAGATGCTTTAATATGTATATCAAGATGTACAATAGGAATTGTTTCAAAGAAAAAATAGATGAAGGACGGAGAAGCAGTTTACTTGCTGCTTCTTTTTTATTTACATAAAAAGCTAACCCCTAGAGGCTAGCTGTGAATTTTATTTATATAAATTTTGCTTGTTGTTGTTCTACCCAGTTCTTCATCTTGATAAATAAAGGAACGAATAAGATTCCCACTATAATTCCTTTAATTGCATTAAATGGAAGTACCCCTATTAAAACAGAGGACCAAATTACTTCTGGTGTCATTTCCCAACCCATAAACCAACCATACGCTGGTAAAACAATAAAGTAATTTAGAACACTCATTCCAATTGTCATAATGATTGTTCCTGTTACTAGTCCGGAAACAACACTTTTCACACCTTTTTTAAATCGATGATAAAAAATGGATACCGGTAAAACAAACATAAGACCTGCTAAAAAGTTTGCCGCAACTCCAATTGGATCACCTGCACCTGAAACTGCAAGATACAATAAGTTCTTCACTGCTACGACGATAACACCAGCGACTGGAGAAAAAATTAGGCCCGCCATTAAAGCCGGAACTTCGCTAAAATCTATTTTTAAGTAAGGTGGTAGAAATGGCAAAGGAAAGTTTAAGAAAAATAATACTAATGAAATTGTCCCTAATAATGCCAAAATAATTAATTTAACTAAACTTAATGATTGCTTAGTTGATTTTCCCATTTGTTATCCTCCTTCAATATGATCGATTTCTATCTTGTCGTGAAGGAGAAGCCTAAATCTGATAAAAATGCTATATTTACACATAAAAACCCTAAAGGCCTAATTGGGGCGCTTTAGGGTTTAATATACAAAAGTATAGCAAAATTATGGTACAAAAAAAGTACCTAATCAGGCTCGACATCTTCTCTCATCCAGACTTTAACTGTCGGTCCTGGGTTTCCACCAGGTCAACCACAATCTAAATAAACTGTGGGTCGCGGACTTATAGCGAACAGCTATTTACCGCCGGTCGGGAATTACACCCTGCCCCGAAGATTGAAATCGATTATTAAATTATTTATGTATAGTATACATCTTATTTTTTAATTTGAAAAGAGTTATTTACTAATCTTCCAAAGGATTAAGACTCTCTTTTCCTGTCATATTTTCAATCATCGTTACTAATAACTCCATTTCCTGTTCCATATCGATAAAACTAGCTGTTTCAACAGGCGAATGCATATAACGTAACGGTAATGATACTAATGCAATCGGAACTCCCTTACCGGTAAATCTCATTTTATCAGCATCCGTCCCAGTCATTCTTGGCGTTAACTCGTATTGAACATTTATATCCAGTTTTTTAGCGGCGTTTTCTAATAATTTGTTCATTTTAATGTTAATCGGCGCACCTTTAGCTAAAACAGGACCTTTCTCTAATCTTACATCTCCATATTTATTTTTATTTACCCCAGGGTAATCGGTTGCGAATGTCACATCACAGGCAATGGCCATTGTAGGATTAATTCCTGAAGCAGCAAAATACGCACCACCCATATTCGTTTCTTCATTTACCGTACTTGCCGCATAAACACCGACATTTATATCCTTTTCTGATAATCGTTTTAATACTTCTGCAACGATAAATAACCCAGTCCGATTATCTAATCCCCTACCTGTAATATAACGATCCTTTAAAATTTCGGGATTCACTTTATATACACATAAATCACCAATTTGTACTTCCTTTTCCGCTTCCTCTTTTGATTGATAACCACAATCTATAAATAAATCGCCCAAATCAAAATCACTTTTTAAACCGCCATGATGTTGGGCATTAACTCCAATTACTCCAGTGATTGTTTTTTCATAACCTAAAACAGTTACCTGCATTCCTACTGCTGCTTTCGGATTAATACCACCCATTTTATCAAAGTATAAAAATCCCCCATCATCAATTCGATTAACAACAAGTGCTATTTCATCACAATGCCCTGCTAGCAATATTTTAAATTCAGCATTTGGATTTAAAACACCAACTGCATTTCCTGCATTATCTGTTATGACTTCATCCGCAAATTCTTTTACATAGTTAATCCATTTCTTTTGAATTTCCATCTCCATACTAGAAGGTGATGGTGTTGTTAATAGCTCCAATAGAAATTCTTTATTACAATTCATCCAAGCATTCCTCCTAATGACAACCTTTTAATAGATTTATCATAGCAAAAATAAAAGTATAGAGCACTTAAGTTTACCCATTCTGATTTAATAGGTAAAATAAAGAAAAAAATGGAGGGGATGACATGGATTTAAATCAATGGTTTGAAAAGGCAATGTCACCGGAAGAGTACATAAAGGGTATGGAAAAAAACAAAGAAGGTTTTCTTGATATTTATGAAAGCTTTCAAGCACCTGAGGATACAGCGTTTTATGAAAAAATAAAAGAAAAAAGTCTCCGTGCTATCGTACTTACAGAGGATTGGTGTGGCGACGCAATGCTTAACATCCCGATTCTATTAAGATTATCTAAAAAAGCAAATATTGATGTTCGTATGCTTCTTCGAGACTCTAATTTAGACTTAATGGATCAGTATTTAACAAATGGTAAGTCAAGATCAATTCCTATATTTATTTTTATTGATAAAGATGGAAACGAATTCGCTAAATGGGGACCACGTGCGGATGTAGTTCAACAATTTGTGGATGAGAAGAGAGCTAGTTTACCATCAAAAGATGCGGAAGATTTTGAAGAAAAATCAAAAGAACTGTATAAATCTATGCATCAAGCATTCCAAGAAAAAACAGAGTTCCGCCCTGAAGTTTACCAAAGCATCAAAAATGCATTAAATAAATAATAGAAGAAAAAATGGTATTGATTAATCAATGCCATTTTTTCTTCTATTTTGCATGTATTATAATGCGGACATTTCGTCCATACTATTAAGAGTTGAGCGCTGAAGCTAGAAAGAAAAACCTTAATAGGTGATTCGTATGACTATCAAATTTATAAAATATCTTTATTTACGTCTTCCCTTACTGATTAAATTGCTTTTACTTGTTATCATTGTCATGTTATTTTACGGAATCCTTATCCATTTTATTGAACCTAAGCAGTTTCCGACTATTTTCGATGGGATCTGGTGGGCATTTGTTACAGCAGCAACCGTTGGATATGGAGACTATACTCCCCTAACTACAGAAGGTCGAATAGTAGGTATATTATTAATGTTAACCGGCGGAAGTTTTATTGCTCTTTATGTGTCAGCCGTTTCTTCTCGTGCCGTTAGAAAAGAACAAGACCTTATAAGGGGGAAACTAAAATTCAAAGGACAAAATCATCTTATCTTTATTGGATGGAATGAAAGAACTAGACAACTTATTGAAATTGTTACAGATATTTTTCCCAATTTGGAAATTGTTCTAATTGACCATTCGGAAAAAAAGATATCGTATCAAAATTATCCCGTCCATTTTATAAATGGAGATGCAACCGAAGATTATGTGTTACACATGGCTAATATCAAGCATGCATCAAGGGTATTAATTTCAGCAAATGACTTAAAAAGTGAAAGACATTCGGATAACTGGACCATCCTAGCAACACTAGCTATTAGAGGTAATAACAAAGATGTCCCTATCGTCGCGGAAATTTTATCAAAAGTACAAATTGAGAATGCATTAAGAGCTGGAGCTACAACCATTATTCGTTCCAATAACTTTATGAGTATCCTATTTTTTCATGAATTGTCACATAAAAAAACAGCTACTCCATTTGAAGACATTACTAACCTCTTAAAACAAAAGCAATTTTCTCATTCCAAATGTCCAGTGGAATTAACAGAACTGTCTTTTCTCGACGTATCGCAAAAACTATTAAAAAGAGGACATCTGCTTCTTGGAATTATACGAAATAATCAATATCAAATTCATCCCTCCCAAGATTTTATTATAAAAAAAGAAGATATCTTATTATCTATAACAGATTGGTAAACTTCTTTGCTTGATAAACTAATGTGTGATAAAATTATTTATTGTCTAATAGAGGTTGTTCAAAAAGTCCGGTGAAAAAGACGCTTCAGTTTTAGGGATCTTCGACTAGGTTCTGTCACGTCCTGTGACGAACGTGGAAGTCACCCACATCCTGTGGTAACTCGTTGATTTGCTTTTCCGTTCTTCACGTGAAATGCTCCGTTCTTTTCATCCTCCTTTTTGTACACGTACTAATAAGAATTGAAAAAATAGGAGATGTTCGGCATGACAAATAAATTTGAGGCTGGTCAAGTATTAGAAGGTAAAGTTACAGGGATTCAACCATATGGTGCCTTTGTTGCATTAGATGATGAAACTCAAGGTTTGGTTCATATCTCTGAAATCACTCACGGTTTTGTTAAAGATATTAATGATCATTTATCCGTTGGCGATGAAGTAAAAGTTAAAGTTTTGAACGTAAATGAAGAAAATAACAAAGTATCACTTTCCATCAGAGCAACTGAGGAAGCACCAAAAAAAGAAACTACTAAACCCCAAAAGATGCAAAAACCAAAACAACAACAAGAAGAAGCAACATCAGGATTTAATACGCTTAAAGATAAACTACAAGAGTGGATTGAACAATCAGAGGAACGTGAAGGAACATTTAAAAACTAGCTAGGGATGGGCATGAACAGGCGAACTGGACATGCCCTTTTCATATACAGCCCTTTTGAAAAGTCTATTACTTCTAAAAGTTTCAATCTTGATGTAAAATATTTAATTAGTTAAAGTATAATCATATCTTTATTTATTAGGAGGAATTACAGCATGACACATGTATCTTTTAAATATGATAAAGCTTTGTCATTCTTTAATCAAAGCGAAATAGACAACCTTAGTGACTTTGTCAAAACTGCTCATCATATGTTACATAATAAAACTGGAGCTGGAAAAGACTTTTTAGGATGGGTTGACCTTCCAGAAAATTATGATAAAGAAGAATATGCACGCATTCAAAAAGCTGCAGAAAAAATTAGAAATGATTCCGATGTTCTTTTGGTTATAGGTATTGGCGGCTCTTATCTAGGCGCTCGTGCAGCTATAGAAATGTTGAATCACTCATTCCAAAATATTCTTTCTAAAGAAGAAAGAAAAGCACCACAAATTATTTTTGTTGGTAATCATTTAAGCTCCACTTATATGAGTGAATTATTTGATGTATTAAAAAATAAAGATTTCTCCATTAACGTTATTTCAAAATCAGGTACTACAACTGAACCTGCTGTTGCTTTCCGTATATTTAAAAAGTATTTGGAAGAAAAATATGGTGTAGAAGAAGCAAAAGGTCGTATTTTTGCAACTACTGACAAAGCAAGAGGTGCCTTAAAGACTTCTGCAGATGCAGCTGGATATGAAACATTTGTGATCCCTGATGATGTCGGTGGTCGTTATTCTGTACTGACCGCAGTTGGGTTACTCCCTATCGCCGTAAGTGGTGTTAACACGGATGAAATGATGCAGGGTGCGAGAGACGCAATGAATGATTTTTCAGATCCGTCTCTAGAAAATAATGCGGCATATCAATATGCTGCTGTCCGTAATATCCTTTACAATAAAGGAAAGGTTACAGAGTTATTAATCAACTACGAACCTAACCTACAATACTTCTCTGAATGGTGGAAACAATTATTTGGAGAAAGTGAAGGAAAGGACCAAAAAGGTATTTATCCTTCTTCAGCAAACTTTACGACAGACCTACACTCTTTAGGTCAATATATTCAAGAAGGTCGTCGTAACATTTTTGAAACGGTTCTTCATGTTAATAAATCTAAAATTGACTTAACGTTAGAAGCTGAAGAAAATGATTTAGACGGATTGAACTACTTAGCTGGTAAAACCATTCAAGAAATCAACGACAAAGCATTCCAAGGTACCATGCTTGCTCATACAGATGGAGGCGTACCTAATTTAATTTTAGAAATCCCAGAGATAAATGCTTATACGTTCGGTTATCTTGTGTACTTCTTTGAAAAAGCTTGTGGTATGAGTGGATATCTATTAGGTGTTAACCCATTCGACCAGCCAGGTGTGGAAGCATATAAGAAAAACATGTTTGCCTTACTTGGTAAACCTGGTTTTGAAAGTCAAAAAGAAGAATTAGAAAAACGCTTATAGAAGACTCCATCAGTAGGGGGTTCCTTCATTCCCCACTGATGGTTAGTCACACTTATCGGACCTTTATGGGCAGTTGATCTCCCAGCTGATTTCTTTGTTTCTCCAAAAGCTTGGGGTAGGAGTCTTACTGCCCGTTTTAGGTGGGATAAGTTTAAAGCACCTCCAATAGGGGTGCTTTTTGCTTTTTTATATTTTATCGTTATATAATAATCCATCATCAGTATCTGTGTCTATTACTTTTAAACGATCCTTGTCTTTTATGTAAATACTTTTATAAGAAACATGACCATTTTCATCTTCAAAGAGTACAATACGTTTATGATTATTATCTTCAACAACCCTTAGCGAATAATTATTAGTAGGTATTACTTCTTCCCAAATTGCCATTTCTTCATAATTCACTTCATCACTTTCCACTTCCGTTTTCTCATTATTTATTTCATTATTTTCCATTTCAGTGTTCTCGTTATTTACTTCATTATTTTCCATTCCAGTTTCGGCTTCTTCTTTATTCGCTTCCGTATCCTTCTGAGTGGTAATAGTTTCATCTTTTACATCTGTATTCGGCTGTTCTGCGTCTTGAGAACTCGCATTACCACAGGCACTTAAAACTCCCAAAATCATTAGAAATACTATTATTTTTTTCATACATTTCCTTCTCCTTTATTCTTTATTTCCATTTTTATAATAAATGTCTGAATGAAAATTGTACTAAGAAAACGATTAGAATTCAATGAGAAAGAATGATAAAAAATTTATTTTACTTTTTTAAAAAAAGAAGTTTATATTTTTTATACCGGGGAATAACTAATATTGTAAGACTTTCTCGTATTCCCCCTGTATGCAAGGCGTTACAACGCTTTGCTTTTTTTTTGCCATTTTTCCTTTATATTTCTGCTAATTTGATATAATAACAATAATGAAGATAGGAGGTTAATCATAGTGAGTATTTTTGATAGAGTACATAATCGTTTAAACACACGTTCAATGAAGTGGGACTTAAGAGAGTTTATCTTTCAAAATGAAGATATTCTGCCTATGTGGGTAGCTGATATGGATTTTCAGGCTCCACGTGAAGTAAATGAAGCACTTATTAAACGTGCAGAACATGGAATCTATGGATATACAGTTGTAGATAATGCCGTGAAAGATTCTATCGTAAATTGGGTAAAAACTCGACATGATTGGGAAATAAATCGTGAATGGCTTTCTTTCAGTAAAGGCGTTGTTACAAGCTTACATATGGCTATTAGGGCATTTACGGAGCCTCAAGATAAGATTTTAATACAAACACCCGTTTATACACCGTTCTACAATGTTATACAAGCCCATGATCGAGAAATTGTTAAAAACCCATTAATAGAAGAAAATAATTATTATACAATTAACTTTAATGACTTTGAAGAAAAGTTAAAATCTGGAGTAAAAGCTTTTATACTTTGTTCCCCTCACAATCCTGTAGGAAGAGTTTGGAAGAAAGCGGAATTAGAGGAAATGGCTAGACTATGTTTGAAATATAATGTGCTTATCATTTCTGATGAAATTCATGCCGATCTTGTGTTTTCTGGAAAGAAACACATTCCTATTGCTTCTTTGTCTGAAGAGATTGCAAATCATACGATAACTTGTATGGCTCCTTCCAAAACATTTAATTTAGCAGGACTAGAGGCATCTTACGTTATTACTACAAATAAGGAAAAACGTAAAAAATTAATAGAAGAATTTCAAAAACAAGGTCATGGCAACGGATTAAATACGATGGCAAATACTGCTTTAGAAGCGGCATATAATTATGGATCGCCATGGCTAAATGAACTTCTCACCGTCTTAGAAGGTCATAGAGATTATGTTACGAAAGAACTTGAACATAACACAGACTTACGCGTTACGCCTTCTGAAGGGACCTATCTACTCTGGATTGATTGTAGCTCACTAGGTCTTGATGCGAAAGAATTAAAGGAATTTATGATTCATAAGGCTAGGGTTGGGCTGAACGCAGGTGTTGATTATGGCGAAGAAGGTAAACAATATATGCGTATGAATTTAGCTTGTCCCCGTGCTACTATTGCAGAAGGGACAAAACGAATTATCGAAGCAATAAAAAATAGATAATAAAATAATAACCACGTCAGCAAAGGGACGTGGTTATTTTGTTCATCCTTCTTCTTCTTGCTCTTCATTTGTCTCGGTTGGATCTGTAGGAGTTTCCGTATTTTTCTTAGGTTCCGCTTTAATTGTCCCACACATAATTCGAGCCCCGGAATTCCCTGCAGGCTGGCTAACTCCATCATCTTGTGATTCATGTATAACTAGTGAAGTACCGTCCCCTTTGAGAATGGAATTTTTCCCTTCTCTTAGTGTAGCTCCACTCAACATTAGTTCCGCATCTACTAACCCGTCACTATCCGCCTCTATATTTGGTAAATCACCCAAATGGGCCCCTTCTGGATGCATTAAGCCATGTTCATTCCCTTCAGGATTGAGGTGACTTCCAGCGCTTTTAAAATCAGGACCCTTGCATTGGGGATACTCATGAACATGAATACCGTGAAATCCCGGTGTCAGTCCTTCTAGTTTTAATTTCACTTGAACCCCATCCGGCATTTCATTTAATGTCGCTGTTCCAACCATATCACCTTCAGCATTATACATATCAACTGTTCTTGTGGACTCAGTTTCCCCATTACCGCACGATGCCAAGACCAAAGTAAAAAAGATTATGAATAATAAACGCATGTAGCTTTCCCCTTTTTAGTGCATTTTGCGTTATTATTCACTTCTTGTAGTAAAATATACAAACGTTAAATCAACTTAGACCCATTTGCATCAAACAAAAAAGAAGCAACTTATGTAATGCTCCTTTTGATGTTACTTTTCGTTATTATTCTTAGCAACCTGTTGCAACTGTTCACTATATTTTTTATTGAATTCCTTTTCATCCTTCTTCGACTTCTTATAAAAGATATACATTGCAACACATGCTAATGTCATAAAAATGATTAACGAGATGACAGCTGGAATATATTCAGTCTTATCTTCTGGAAAATATAAAAATGGCATTAATATATATAAATTCATTCTATCGCCTTCCTTCCAATGTTCATTATAGCAAAATAAGCTTATTTACTAAACCTATTTCCATATTATTCGCTTAATTTTACTTTTTTTGGCACAATGTACTTAGAGGTGATATGTTATGGCTGAAGTAAACATTGGAGATATTGTAAAAGCTCATTACCATTCAGGAACTTACATTGGAAAAGTCAAGGAAGATAGAGGTAAAAACTATCTAATAGAAGTGTTAGCTGTGCTAAAGCATCCAATGCAAGGGGATCTGCATAATCCTGGACAAGTGGAGGGTGTATTTTTTCATGAACGAAAAGCTTTATTCTATCAAGAAAAAATGAATGTAAAAAAACCTGCTGTTCATCCTTACGATGCAGAAGTACCTTCGTATGGGGATTCTTTAAAAGTCGCGGTTCATACATATAAAGAAAAGCTTTTACAAGAGGATACCCCTTATAACCAACAAGCAATACTAACTTTAAACCGTTTGGAAGAAAACAACTATAAAAAGCGATATTATAACATAAAAAGCTAGAGGAAAATTTGTCTCCCTCTAGCTTTTTATAATATTATTTATTCCCCTAAATGCTCTTTAACTACGTCAGCTAATGCATTTAATGCTTCTTCTTCATCATTTCCTTCAGTAGAAATTTCGATCTCTGCTCCACCAGGGATTCCTAAAGACATAACACCCATAATGGATTTTAAATTAACGGATTTACCCTTGTAATTAATGTTTACTTCGGATTCGAACTGTCCAGCTTTATTAACTAATAATGTAGCTGGTCTTGCATGCACTCCAGACTCAGCTGTGATTTTAAATGTTTGTGATTTCATTTTTTCACCCTTCTTCCTATAATTCACTCGAACACTATTTAAGCTGTACGAGTTAACTATGTTTATTATATACAATTTTATATATTTATCAAACGAAACGACATCATTCGTGAAAGAAGTTTGCTGTGAAGACAACTCATTAAAGTGTCATACTCACCTCCCCATTTAAGCCTTGTTCCGTTTGTAAATGACATTTGTCTTCCTTTTTATAATATGATACCGTTATTTTACACCATTCGTTAAGGGAGGATAAAATAATGAGTGTCCATATTGGCGCAAAAAAGGGAGAAATTGCAGATAAAATTTTATTACCGGGCGATCCATTGCGTGCAAAATTTATTGCAGAGAATTTCCTTGAAAATGTAAATCCATATAATGAAATTAGGGGAATGTTAGGATTTACTGGAACTTATAAGGGGGAACGTGTATCTGTTCAAGGTACAGGTATGGGTGTCCCTTCCATATCCATTTACGTAAATGAATTAATCCGAGAATATGATGTACAGAAACTAATTCGTGTTGGAACCTGTGGTGCTCTTCAAAAAGATGTAAAAGTAAGAGATGTCATTTTAGCACAAGGGGCAACTACTGATTCCCAAACGAATCGAATGATTTTTAATCAAATTGATTATGCACCATTAGCAGATTTCCATTTATTAAAAGCCGCCTACGATAATGGGGTCCAAAAAGGTTTGAACTTAAAAGTAGGTAATGTCTTTACGAGCGATTCTTTTTATCGTGAAAATGCACAGGAAATTAATGAACTGCTTGCAAGCTATCAAGTATTAGCTGTTGAGATGGAAACGACGGCACTGTATACGCTTGCTGCAAAGTATAGCCGAAAAGCATTATCTGTCTTAACCGTTTCAGATCATATCTTAACAGGCGAAGAAACGACTTCTGAGGAAAGACAAACAACATTTAATGACATGATGGAAATCGCTTTAGATACCATCATTCAATAAAGAAGACTTCCATCAATGGGGGTTTTCCTTCATCCCTCACTGATGGTTAGTCGAACTTATCGGACCTTTACGGGCTGTTGATCTACCACCTACCTTCTTTGTTTCTCAAGAAGCTTGAGATGGGAGTCTACTGCACGTTTAGGTTCTCTTTTATTTAGCTAATTCTTTTACCTAGTTTTCACCTATGTTAAAATTACTACAATTACATAATCTATATTTAAAAGCTTTTTCTTTACTAAGCAGGTAATATAGTTGGGAAACTTTAAATTTCCTAACCACTAAAATAATTAGGTAGGTGTTGAAACTTAGATGGAGATATTTTCTAATTTCCCTATTTGGGCGGCATTATCAGCAATCGTTTTTGCCCAATTCATAAAAATCCCAATAAAGTTTTTAGTAACTAAGCAATTTACGCCGAGTATTGCATTTAGTACTGGTGGCATGCCAAGTAGTCATTCAGCAGCAGTAGCCGCCCTCACCACAGCGATTGGTATAGTTGAAGGCTTATCTTCGTCTATGTTTGCAATATCCGCCATATTTAGTGTAATCACCATGTACGATGCTTCAGGTGTTCGTAGACATGCAGGAAGGCACGCTGTTGTATTAAATCGGTTAATTAATGATTTTCAATTATTCTTTGAACACGCAAAAGACTGGAATAGAAAAAAAGATTATGAAAAACGTCAAGAATTAAAGGAATTACTTGGTCATGAACCTAGCGAAGTCTTTTTCGGTGGACTGACTGGAATCATCGTCGCTTTGGCTTTATATCCATTGTTCTAGACTCCACGTTTCTCTTAAAAATCTTGGCATCCGCTTTAGGGTAGGCGGATGCCTTAGTTGCACTTATGCGGACGGGAAAGATTTTATGCTTTCTTAACCGCCAATATAAAAAGCATACCGATTTCGATATGGTATGCTTTTTCATTTATTATTATTTTTCCACAATTTTAAACTGGAAGAAGAAAAATCTTTTTTAATCCTCTGATATAAATTGCTGTCTAAACACTTGTAATGCTTCATTTTCTTCATTTAATGCTACTAGTTCTTCTTCCGTTATACTTCCATTACCTTCTTGAATAATAAACACTTCTACTTCTTTTTTTCCCCACTCATTAAAAACATCTTCCACTGTATTAAAATACAAATCAATTTTATTCCCAACAATAGCGCTACCAGTATCAGCTACGACACCATAACCATACTCCGGAATAAACAGAATAGTACCAATCGGAAATACACTCGTATCTGCAGCGATAGTAGAATATAGATCTCTCTTCACTTTTACTCCCGAGAACGTAATTCCAAAAGAAGGATGAGCTTCCGTCTTACCTGTTGATTCATAACCCGCTGTATAACCCGTCGCCATTACAACCTTAGAGGGATAACCTTCCACATCAACTATATCTTCTAAAGTCTTAGATCCATCAACTTCATTATTAGATATTAATCGTTCAGTAGGTTTAACTTTCTTAAGTCTTTCCTCTTTCTTTTCTAGATTTCTGTAATCTAATGAGTTTTCATCTGTGCGTTGTATCTGTAAATTATCTGCCCAAATTTTCATATCTGCAATGGTAATATTAGATATAGTAGATATTGTCACGTATAATGCTACTAAAAATAAGAAAGTCAAAGTCGTCCTTCGAATAAAATTTTTGATTTTCATGAATAACACCTCTCTGGGTGTCATCATTTCCAATCACATTAGATTTTATTCATTTTTTTCATATAAAACTATTAAAACATTTGATAACCATTCTTTCTTAGTAGTTTCATAACATATCCAGCTGTAATGGTTCCTAAGAAACCAAACACAAATAAAATAATGTCAAATCCAGTTAAATTTACTAATTTAGTACCTAGAGCTGAAAAAGCTTGTCCAGGCCTCACAATATATTCCCAAGTTGCTAAATTATCGATCATAATAATTAGAATAAATGGATATAAATACGCCATAAGCCATGTTTTACGTATAAGCATATTTACAATAAATGCAATTCCAAAAAACATGACAAAATATAAAATGATCATAACTAATAATTGAACCAATCGAGATACTCCTTTCCCCATATACAAAGATATCATTTTCATTTTATATGAATTCAAACAAAAAGCAAAGGAACAGTTCACTCCTTTGCTTTTCATTAACTATTTAAAAATTTGAACTTTCCCTTTTTCAGCACTAAGCTTAATCCTCCTAGTTTTAAAAGGTATTGTGTATCGACTAATCGTTTAGCGAGTGGAGCCTTCCACCCGAATAATTTACGTTTATTAAAAATTTGGCCGATTCCATCATGGCTCCCTAAACAAACAACCATGCCTTTAATTTTAGGTTCAAACGTTCTTAATTTATTTCCTTTTATCATTGCTACAACATTATAAGCAACTAATGCTGCTTGTTGAACAGTAATTTGCGCTGTAGGGTTAAAGGCTTTTCCACTTTTTTGATCTATAACATTTGCACAATCACCTACAACAAAGATATCTTGAAAGTCAGGTGCCTTCATCTCTCCAGTTACTGCTACTTTTCCATCTTTGGTTTGTAATCCAGACTTTTTAACTAAAGAATTAGCTCTTACCCCCGCTGTCCATATTTTGGTAACGGTAGGTATTTCCTCTAGTATCCCATCTTTTTCATAAGTTATTGTATCTGCATGACATTCCTTAATCGTTGCCCCTGTTATTATCTCCACACCACGAGAAACCAAGGAGTTCGTTGCATATTGTTGTAACGATTCATCAACAGCAGGTAAAATCGTTGCTTCTGACTCTAACATAATTATACGAACCAATGCTTTTTCAATATCATATTCTTTACAGATTTCTGGAATACGATCAACTAATTCACCAGCAAATTCTACTCCTGTTGGACCGCCACCGCCAATTACGATGTTCAATCTTCCTTTATTCTTTACATCTTCATTATGGTAACAAGCAAAATTATATTCTAAATGCTCCCTTATAAGCCTTGCACTATTTATATCCCCTATAAAAAAGGCATTTTCCTCTAATCCATGATTCTCTGGCATTTCCGATTCAAAACCCAAAGCAATAATAAGAATATCGTATGCTATTGTCTGGTCTTCTAGTTTTATCTTTTTTTCTTCAGGTTTAATGGAAACCACTTTATCTAAAATAAAATTTATTTTCTTTTCATTAATAATATCCCTAATAGGAATTCTTAGCTGGTCATGATGTAAAGATCCAGCCGCATTTTCATGTAGCCAAGCAGCTTGATAATGGTAATCTTCTTTATTCACAAGTGTTATTTGTGCCTCATTTGCATTTAATTTCTTTTGTAGATTTAATGCAGTTACTATTCCCCCATATCCCGCTCCAAGTATGACGATATGTGGTCTATGCATAATTTCACTTCCATCTCCTAACCTCGTTATTACTTTAATAGACTTAGCATTCACTTAAAAAGCTTGGTGAATGTCAAGTTTCCTAATTGCCTAGGAAATTATAAAATTTGTACGGCTGTGGATAACTTAGATACAGAAATAGCCACGTCAGACTCCAGCGCCTTTGTTCTCTTCCTAGTACATTAACATTTATTGGTAATATAAATTTAACCATTTTGTTACAAAATTGTAACATAATTCACATGTAATCATAGCGTGTATTGTTTTCTTTTTCAACCCCTAATATCTAATTTCCTAATTATTTATTTTCTGAATTCGAATGATACCATGTATACGCTACTATATTTATCAATATTCAAAGTCTTTTCATACCACTACCACCCTGTTTATGATACTATAAATACTATATTGTAATTTAAAATAGTAGAAATGAGGGTAATATCCATGTCAGAAAAAATCTATGATATTACGATTATTGGAGCAGGCCCTGTCGGATTGTTCACTGCGTTTTACGGTGGAATGAGACAAGCAAGTGTTAAAATCATTGAGAGTTTACCGCATACTGGTGGGCAATTAACAGCCCTGTATCCAGAGAAATATATATATGATGTTGCCGGCTTTCCAAAAGTAAGAGCTCAGGAATTAGTAGATAATTTAGAAAAACAAGCTCGTTTATTTGACCCAGAAATTGTGCTTAGTCAGTCTATTGAAACAGTGGATCGAATAGATGAAAACGTTCTGAAGCTTACTTCTAATACCGGTGATGTTCATTTAACAAAAACAATGATCATTACAGCAGGTAATGGTGCATTTCAACCGCGCCGCTTAAATATTGGAGATAGTGAACAATTCGAGGGAGTAAATCTGCATTATTATGTAAGAGATATGAGTATATTCAAAGACCAACACGTTGTTTTACTAGGTGGTGGAGATTCCGCAGTGGATTGGGCTCTAATGTTAGAACCTATTGCCAAAAAAGTTACCTTAGTTCATCGGCGTGATGAATTTAGGGCTCATGAACATACTGTAGAGAAACTCCATGCCTCTAATGTTGATATTCTAACTCCTTATGTTGCGGCTGATATTGTTTCTTCCAACAAAATTGATCAATTGATTTTACAAGAAGTAAAAGGTGAGAATCAAATTACATTAGAACCCGATTCTATTATTTGTAATTATGGTTTTATTTCTAAATTAGGTCCTATCAAAGATTGGGGCTTAACAATTGAAAAGAACAGTATTGTTGTTAACTCTAAAATGGAAACAAATATTCCAGGAATTTATGCGGCTGGAGATGTTTGTACGTATGATGGCAAAGTAAAATTGATTGCTACTGGATTCGGTGAAGGACCAACAGCAATTAATAACGCTAAACGTTATATTGATCCAAAAGCACGCGTACAACCTAAACACTCATCTGATTTAGATTTGTTTTAAAAGAACAAAGGCGGAAGCGCCCGTTTAGCGACGTACGGACTGGACTGAGCCGTAGGAGATAAAGGAAACACGACGAACGGAGTGAGTCGATGTTGACTTATCGCACGGAGGTGAAGGAAGTCTCGCTAGTCGCTGGGCGCTGGAGCCGGACGAAATAGATAAAGAAGCTATAATAATAGATTTCTTCTGATTATAGCTTCTTTATTTATGAATACTCATTTCCCTTAACGCTTCTCTATCTAATATTTGAATTTTGCGTTGACCTCTTTGCTCAATCCATCCATTTGTTTGGAAACTAGACAAACGTCTACTTAGCGTTTCCGAAGTTGTCCCTAAATAAGATGCGAGATCCTTTTTGCTTATAGGTAACTCGACACTCGTTGTATTGTATTTGTCAACTAACTCTAATAAATAACTTGCCGTTCGTGTTTCTACATCCTTTGAACTTAGATTTCCAACTAACTTTTCTGTTTCATCTAACCTATTACTAAATTGCTCTAATATTTTTATAGCTATTGTCGGATATTGCTTCAAAAGCTGCTGCATGTCACTACGATGAATGGCACATATTTCTGTTTTTTCGATTGTCTCGGCGTAACTATCTAACGTTTTCTCAGTAAATAAAGCTAACTCCCCCATGAATTCACCAGACTCCAATATACGAAGTAACTGTTCTTTACCAGACTCAAACAATTGATAGTTTTTAACCCGCCCCTGATGTATGATGTATAGATATTCTAATGGATCTCCTTCACTAAAAATAATTTCGCCTTTTTTAAAATTGAGATGGCGACTCATATCTGCAATTTTTTCCATCTCATCGAATGTTAAATGATTAAAAAAAGGTACTTTTGCAACACACAGCTGATCTTTGCTAATTCCATGATGACACCTTTTACCCATTTCGCACTCTCCATTCAAGTTAAAAAGCTAGAACACTTTAAAAAAGCATCCTAGCGAGAGAAACTAACAATCACCTGGTGTTCCAACAACTTCCTTCGTTCTAAAGGATGAGCCACATCCACAAGAATATACAGCCTTAGGATTATCAATGCTAAATCCGCCACCCATCATATTCTCTTTATAATCAATAGTTGTACCTTCTATAATTGGAATATCCTGTGAATTGATGACAACTGGAATACCATTCACTTCCTCTTGTACATCCAATTCCTCGTTTATTTCGTAATCAAATCCGATTGAATAAGATAATCCGCTGCATCCGCCACCTTTTACACCAAAACGTAGACGTACATTCTCACTTTCTTCTTGCATCATTTCTTTTATTCTTGTACTTGCTTGATCGGTTAAATTAATTACCATCTTTTTCACGGACCTCCTTACTTAATCTTTATTTTAAGTATACAAAGTAAAATTAACAACTTCAACTAATTCATTTTTTCTTTACCTCTTTATTTTTTTCATATCTCAGGATTCACCGTATCCCTAGTGATTTTCATTTTACAAAATGTTATATTCAAGATAAAATAACAATAAACATGGATTAATCAAAAAAAATTCAAATAGATTTTTTTAGTCGAAAACTTTATAATGAATTCAGGGAAAGGAGAAAAAACTATGTATGAACAAGTTCAAGAAGTGTTAAATAAATTACGTCCATTCCTATTACGTGATGGTGGAGATGTAGAATTAGTTGATGTGGACGAGGATGGAGTCGTTCTTCTACGTCTGATGGGAGCTTGTGGAAATTGCCCAAGTTCAACTATTACTTTAAAAGCCGGTATTGAACGCGCCCTTACTTCGGAAGTACCTGGTGTAAAAGAAATCGAGCAAGTATTTTAATAACATATGAAAGGCAGGAACCATTCCGTTACCTGCCTTTGTTCTTGTCTAGGAAATTATAACATTTGTATGGCTGTGGATAACTTAGATACAGAAATAGCCACGTCCGGCTCCAGCGCCCAGTGACTAGTAGACTTCCTTCACCTCCGTACGATAAGTCAACATCGGTTCGCTTACGCTCACCGTGTTTCCTTTATCTCCTACGGCGGTGGAATGTCCGATTAAAACCGCCGCTTTGCGCGGCAACATCGGACCACCTGGCATGGCCAGGCGCAGTCTATACGTCACTAAACGGGCGCTTCCGCCTTTGTATATTATACCGGTGTTTTTGCACCTCTACCCTGTATTACCCCATCCACATTCTCCAAACAAAGTTGAATCATTCTTGTTCTTGTTTCTATGCTAGAGGAACCGATGTGTGGTAAGCACACAACGTTATTTAACTTTAATAATGGGTGATCACTATTAATTGGTTCGTTTTTAAATACATCCAATCCCGCTGCTTCAATCACTTTATTCTTTAATGCATCTACTAACGCTTCTTCGTCCACTACTCCTCCACGGGAAATATTAATAAAAATGGAAGATGGCTTCATTTTACGAAAAGTATCCTTATTAAACAGTCTCTTCGTTTCGTCTGTTAATGGTACAACGGACACAACATAATCCGATAAACGTAATAGTTCATCAAAAGAAACATAGGATGCTCCTAACTCTTTCTCTGCTTCTTCCTTTCTGCTTCGATTATGATATAAAATTTCCATTTCAAAACCCTTTGCACGTTTAGCGATTGCTTCACCTATTCTTCCCATTCCAACGATACCTATCGTTTTATGGTGAATGTCCGTTCCTGCTAATAAAAACGGTGCCCAATTTTTCCATTGATCCGTTTTTATGTAATTATTTGCTTCAATCACTCTTCTAGCTGTTGCCATAAGCAATGCAAATCCGAGGTCGGCAGTGGTTTCCGATAATACATCAGGTGTATTGGTAATGATTATTCCTCGTTTTTTTGCTACATCTACATTGATGTTATCAAATCCAACTGCAAGATTTGCCACTACTTTCAAGTGTGGTGCTTTAGACAATAGTTCTTCATCTATTTTTTCACTGAGCATAGATATGATTCCATTAGCATGTTGGATTTCTTTTACTAATATTTCCCTTGGTACTGGCTCTTCTTCTTTTTCCCACATACGAATGTTGTATTGATTTTCATAAATATTTACAAGTTCTCTAGGTATTTTTCTTGTAATATAAATACTTGGCTTATTCATGCTATCCCCGCCCTTTGGTTGTTGTTTCATAACCAGTTTACCACAGGAATATTTAAAATCTTAGGATTAATATCTAAACTCTCATAAAAGTTTCGTAGCATATCTTCGTAATAAGTTTGGTTATCTAAAAGCTGCCTCAATTCTTCATATAGAATTTCATCTTTTTCTTCCGTAAATCCATGTATGAATAAATCTAAAATATGAGCAGGAAATAATAAGCGCCCATATAATAAACGGAAGCTAAAAACAGATAACGGACGAACCGATTGATATTCATTTAGAAATTGGAGTATTTTTTCTTTACTTTCCCCTTTTACTATACAATTCCTAATATGTTCTGCTATGTCTCTAATCGGATGATCATAGACCAAATTATCAATCCATAAGATGGAATCATTTAATTGATGATGATAACGGTGAAATGTGATCGTTCCTTGATCCACTTCATGAAACCTAGTTTCTGTTTCACTTTCTCGAATATATTGTATAGCATTTTCGCTTATACCAATAATATACGGTAGAACATCCATAACGAGTCGGTAGTAAGCATTCGGATTTTTATTTGCTTCTTTTTCAACCTTGGCCTCAACATAATCAAGTTTCTCTATCCATAGTGATTTCCACTTACCGTAACTTGAGATTTCCTTTGGTTGATACTGATACCTTGATCCAATCTGATGAAACTCCGCCAATCTTCTACCTTCAAAGTTTTTATCCATTTGTTGTATATTGGCTACCTGCATCACCATATAATTATTATTATGGTAAGAGGTAAACCATTCTCCTTGAAGATTCGGAATCGGTAAGGTGATATGATCTATATGATTATCTCTTAAAAAGTAAGCAAGACTCGCCTGTTCCAAATAAACCATTTCCTTGTTTTCAACAGAAGTGATAAAATTGATATAATTACCAGTCCTATACCCTTCTTCTCGGTCAAAGCCTATTTTTTCATCAACTTGGATACCATAATAGGTAGAAAGAAAATCATTAAAAGGCACTAATATCTCTCCTCTCCATTACTAACATTATATGTAGAGAAAATGATTATTTAACTAAAAAGAAAAGGTGATTAATTTGGCAAAAACAAGTGAACTAGAAAAAAAGGCAAGAGACTTAATATCTAATCGAGGTGTCACCATTGACCATATCGCGGAGCTAGTTTATTATTTACAATCCGCCTACCACTCAGATTTAGATTTAGACCTATGTAGGGAAAATGTGGAAAAGGTTCTTGCCAAAAGAGAGGTACAAAATGCAATCATTACAGGTATTCAATTAGATATCTTAGCGGAGAAAAAACAATTAGAAGAACCTTTACAAGAAATTATTGAGAAGGATGAAGGGCTTTATGGTATTGATGAGGTAATTGCATTATCCATCATCAATGTTTATGGTTCTATTGGTTTTACAAACTATGGATACATCGATAAACAAAAACCAGGAATTCTAAAAAGATTAAACGATAAATCAACGGGTGAAGTTCATACATTTTTAGACGATATTATTGGTGCAATTGCAGCAGCAGCTTCGAGTCGACTAGCCCATACGTATGCGGAAGAAATGGAAAATGATTAACATAGAAAACCTAACACATCTGTTAGCGAATGTGTTAGGTTTTCTTATTTTGGGACGTATCCGCTTCTCGCTAAAAATTTTATCCCACCTAAAGTTCTGGTGAAACAAAGAAGGTAGGTGGGAGTGAAGGAAAACCCCCACTGATGGAAGTCTTCTTTATATGTTATCTAACCATTCATTTAAACCATGAACATAATAAGTTGGTTTTTCAGTTAAATGTTCATACTCGGAAAAAGGAGTAACTCCTGTAAAAACCATTAATGTGTCCATTCCTGCTTTTATCCCTGCTTTAATGTCGGTATCATAATTATCGCCGACCATTAATGTTTCCTCTTTTGTTAATCCAATTAAGTTTAAAGCCTCTTCCATAATAATAGATTCAGGTTTACCAATAAATATAGGGTCAACTCCTGTACTCACCGTGATTACAGAAGTGATGGATCCATTCCCAGGTAATAATCCTCTTTCTGTCGGTAAAGCTACATCCCCATTTGTTGAAATAAATGTTGCTCCATTTCTGACAGATAAGCATGCTTTTGCTAATTTTTCATAAGTTAGTTCTTGGTCAAGCCCGACAATAACATAATCTGCTTCTTCTCCATCCACAACTTTAAGTCCATTTTCTTCTAATGCATGATACAGACCTGCTTCACCAATGACATAGCAGGTCGCATTAGGTTTTTGTTGTTTAATATATTTGGCAGTTGCTAAACTTGTTGTCACAACTTGGTCTGCCTTTGCCTGTATTCCCATATTATTTAGCTTGCCCGCAACATCTTCCCCCGTTTTTGTCGAGTTGTTCGTTACGAATAAGAAAGGTATATTTTTCTCCACTAATTTATCAATAAATAGAGTTGCTTCTTGAATTGGTTCTTTGCCTAGATACATGGTGCCATCTAAATCGATTAAATATCCGTTATATTGCTTCATTTTCTTCCTCATTTCATGATCAAATTATTTTAAGATGTTTTAATGGTCCATTTGCAAACATGTGACCCTTTTGTAATTAGTGAATGAACAGAAACGGTTCCATCAGAAAACAATTTCTCAAGCATGGTAATTTCATTTTCACATACTTGATGGTACTCCGATGCGATATTTAGTATTGGACAATTATAATTTCTAATTTCATAATCACCCTTTTCTGTCTTTTCCACTTCTACTAAATAACCATTGTCATTTTGAACTTGGACGACTTGATTGATTCTATCGGGCAGCGTTTCAGAAGTAATGCATGATTCATAATAATCCGTTTCTCTTTGCATCCGTTTTTTAAACAAATCATTGACAATTTCTGAACCTTGAAGTTCCTCTAAATCCTTTAATAAATCTAATGGCAATGTTTTTAACTGATTTGGAAAAGTTTCATGACCTGCTTTAGTTAATGTATATTGATAGTAAGGTCTTCCAATACTTTGACTATAGGCTTTTTTAGTAAGGAGTCCTTGTTTTTCTAGTTCATGAATATGCTTTCGAACTGCTACTTCTGAAATCGTAAAATATTCCATGATTTCCCCTATCGCCATGGAATGATTCTTCTTTAAAAGATGTAAAATTCTTTGTTTTGGAGGCATCTTTTTACCCATTTACATCACCCTTATTTATGATTAGAAAAACATAAGCGCCCGTTTAGCGACGTACGGACTGGACTGAGCCGTAGGAGATAAAGGAAACACGGTGAGCGTAAGCGAGCCGATGTTGACTTATCGTACGGAGGTGAAGGAAGTCTCGCTAGTCGCTGGGCGCTGAAGTTAGACATGATTAGAAAAAGCATTAGCAACCCCTAATTCATTTTTTAGGTATGTTCTAATATGAGTACTGAACTGTTCTAATAGCGCTTTATTTTTTGAAAGAACAGCGTTTAGTTGTTCATGGTCTACATTTTGATAATCATTGACAAGCATCTTACGTAAGCTTATTACCTCTTTATATCCTTTTTCTTCCAATTGGGGTATCACTTTCTCATCTACTAATATGTCAATGATATCATCATAGCTCCCAGGATCTCTCATAATAAATCCATCAATCATCATGTTTCCAACGTCGAGGATAGATTCGATTAAGATATGCGCAATTCTTTCCTGGGCTAATTGACTTATATAACTTTCAATTTTATTGTTAGATAGCTCATTTAGTAATTGATCCATATTTTTTAAAGTAATTTCTATATTATTTCTGTCAACAAAATACATTGTTTTCGTCTCCCCCTAATTGACTTTCCTCCATTTTACCATATCATTATATTTATATCATAAGTGGGAAAACTGAAAAAAACATCACAAAAATAAAGAGGGAACTAGGTATGGATACTACAGCGATAATTGAAATGGATGCATCATCAACGGCTTCTGCGATTAGAAAAGGGGAACTAACTAGTACGGAAGCAGTTACGGCATACATAAAGCATATAAATGTGGCAAATCTAAGTATCAATGCGATGATTGAAAAACGTTTTGAAGAGGCTTTAAAGGAAGCGAAGGAATTAGATGAACAATCATTACATAATAACAATAAAGGTGCCTTATATGGGGTCCCTATTAGTGTAAAAGAATCAATCAATGTTTCTAACATGAAAACTACAGGCGGACTGCAACATCGACAAGATTTAATAGCTAGGCAGGACGCAGAGGTAATTACTAAATTAAAAGCAGCAGGGGCAATCATTTTAGGGAAAACAAATACACCTGCTCTTTGTTTTAGCCAAGAGACGGAAAATAAATTATATGGCAGAACGAACAACCCTTGGGATCTCACAAAAACAGCGGGTGGTTCAAGTGGTGGAGAAGGAGCTTTACTTGCTGTAGGCGGTGCAGCAGCAGGAATTGGCTCGGATATTGGTGGGTCCATTCGCATTCCAGCTCACTTTAATGGTATTATCAGTTTTAAACCAGGAATGAATCAAGTCTCACAAGAAGGTCATTTTCCATCAGTTATGAATACATTCGCAGAAAGAATGCTATCGATTGGCCCAATGGGTAAATCTGTGCAGGATATGCGATTTTTATATGAAATCATATCTAATAAAAGTTTAAAAACTAAACATTTACAAAATTATAAAGTCGAAATCCTACCTGGAACAATCGAATACCCTCTTTCGGAAAACATGAAAGAAATGCTTGATACCGTAGAGACCTACTTAGAAAAGTTCTTCTCTATAAAACGTACCGTTCCCCCTTTCTTTGAAGATAGTGCTAAACTTTGGCAAGATATTCTTGCAAGTGATCATAATCATATCTTAGAACAAGAGGCATATAACAATGATCGTTCAGGAGTTTTCAAAGCCTTTTTTAGAGAAAAATTAACAGAAAGAACCTCCATTCGCCCTTCGTTGTCCTGGGGAATTTTTGGTTCGAAATTATTTAAGCCAAATGGTAAACGAACATTAGAAGTGAAGGAAATAATTGAAAAGGGAGATAAAAGATTAGCGGAGTATTTGAAAAACCGTCTACTTATTTTTCCTGTGTATTATCAAGCTGCCAAGGAACATGGAAAAGTATATCATGATATTTTTTCGATACGTAAGACCTTTTTACAATATATGCCATATGTAACTTATGCTAATGTTTGGGGGCTCCCCTCATTAACCATACCAATTGGGGTGGATGATAAACAGATGCCGATTAGCATCCAAATTATGAGTAGTATAGGAAATGAAGATGCCATATTCCGCCTTGGAAGATTAATTGAAAAACGGTTTAGAGGATATGCCCGTTGTTCTTATTATGATTAAAACCTTGGCATTTAATAGAAGAAAGTTTTATCCTTTACACTAAATTTAAAGAAGCAACCTTCGCCTCAAAAGGTTGCTTCTTGTTCATTTAATTCTCTTCAAAGCCTGTTATTTGTGATGATTTATAGGCATCGATAAGGAGAAATACTGCTGTAATAATATGCATAATCATACCAACAATCGGAATCCATCCGATACATGATGTTATAATTCCAAGAATACTTCCGTGGATTTTTTTCTTTTCGTAAACCGAAAAAATCAGGGTCACTAAATGCAAAATAAACATTACCGCTAATGGTAACCACGCATAACTAATAATAATAACTCCACCGATAAACGGTATTCCCCAAAACGCTTCAAGACCACCGCTTATCCACTTCAATATAGTTGAAATATTCAACGATCTACACTCCCTTTCCTAAACTTTTATGAATACACGTTTCACTCCTAAACATATTATGCTTTACTTCTGAGAAAGCTAATTCTAAAGGGAGGAAAAAACATGCCAAAAGATCATAATAAAAAGTATTCCAACTTTTCAAATGTCGAAAAAATGAAAAATGAGTTAATACCAGAGGAATTTCCTGAGGGTGCTGTTGGTTCTGCTATAAATAAAGAAGAAACGGTATCAAGCAAATCAACAGAATGGAAAGAAGGGCAAAAACGAATGAGTGCGTATGTTTACCCTGATGAAGATCAACATGATGATCTGCCAAGACAATTCCCAGGAGCACACCCCTTACATGATGAATAACAAAGGCGCAAGCGCCCATTTAAATGACGGACAGAGGTGAAGGAAGTCTCGCTAGGCGCTGGAGCTAGACTTGAATGAATTGGAGCAGTGTTAGGATTACTGCTCCTATTTTTTCACCTTTTTCAATACGAAATAAGCACAACCAAAATTACAGTATTCGTAAATGTAATCATCTAACGCACTGATTTTAGTATCTACCTGCGCTTTTGCGTTTCGATCGTGATAAAAACCTTTTAAACGAAGCTGGTTATATCCCCAATCCCCAACAATGTAATCATATTTACTCAAGATATCCGAATACCGTTCCTTTATTGCATTTTCTTCAAAACCATTCTTAATATTTTCTACGATCTCATAATGCTTTCCATGTAACTCGATCAATGTATCAGTCACCTCACCTAATTGAATATATTTTACCATATCTTGCTGAATAGAAACCACCTAATTCAGTGCATTATTTCCTATTTTATTACCACACTATAATTGAGATATATGAGATTGTTCAAAAAGTCCGGTGAAAAAGACATTCCCCTGTATAGAGACAGCGTTACATTAGGATGTTGCGCATTTAGCCAACGTCGGTCCTTTTCATCCTCCTTTTTGAACACGAACTATATGAAAAAAGGTGGTTTACCATGAAAAAAGTCTTCGCTTCCATTATTGCAATATATATGTTGATCGTAATAAGTGCATGTAACACAAACGATGATACAGACAACGCGACACAAGATATGCAAAATAGAAATCAAATTCAAGACCAGCTGAATCCAAATCATAAAATTCAAACCCCATCCAATCAAGATATTAATCATCAATTAGGATATGTCCGATATTCAAAAGATGAAATCGATACACAAAATCTGGACAATCATGAAGCTAGAATTGATAGAAGAGAAATGGCTGACATGATTACTCGTTTAATTTTAAACAATAATGGATTTAATGAAGTGGCAACACTTGTTACAGATCAAGAAGTGCTTATTGCTTATGATAGAGATAACAATAGTGATTCCAAGTTAACAAAAGAGGTTGCCCAAAAAACTGCTGAATCTGTCATGCCACGTTTTTACAAGGTATATGTAAGTGATAACAAATCTTTAATGTATGATATCCAAAGTCTTCATAACTCAAATACGAATCGTAATTACGATAAGTTGATTCAAAAGTTAATTAATGACATGGAAAAACCATACGAACATGAATAATTCATTTTATTTTGCTATCGCCATAATACCTGGCGATAGCTAATGTCTATTTTAGATGATGTTCAAACAAATCTTTACGGTGGGGTGAAATGAGTAATCGAAATCTCAGGATGTTCGACTTTAGCCGAGTCGATCCTTTTTATCCTTCTTTTGAACCTGTATTTTTAGGAGGTGAAAAATACTTGAAGAAACGAATCATTCCAATGCTCTATTTGATAGTGCTCATCGTTTCCGTTTCAACGATTAGTGCAGCAGCAGAAGAGGAAGAAGTTAAAAATACCATTTATGAAGAAAGAATGGGCTTATTTAAAAAAACAGAAGCATTAACTCAAATACCTTGGTATTATTTTGCTGCTATTGATAACTTTGAGCGAAATATATTAGATAGCAATGAGCCTGAACAAGTTGTTTCCATTGATATACCAGATGAAATTTGGTTTGGAATTGGGAATATAGGGAAAAACAAAGACATTGGAATAGTTGAAATGCACGATGGAAAAGGAAAAGATGGAAATGGGGATGGCCAAGCTGACCCTAATGATCCGGAAGATATTTTATACACGATGGGAAATATACTTCTTGAATCCGGACCAACGGAAGACGATATTAAAATTGGATTGTGGAATTACTATCAACGCGACTTAACCGTACAAACCATCAAGAATACAGCGAAAGTGTTTCGAAAGTTTCAAGACATTAACTTAACCAATAGAGATTTCCCTGTAGCAACAAATTACAATTATAGTTATCGTAGCACCTGGGGAGATAGAAGAGGTTTTGGAGGTTTACGTATCCATGAAGGTACGGATATATTTGCCGATTATGGAACACCTGTAAAATCAACAACTTATGGTGTTGTTGAAATGATGGGTTGGAATTTATATGGTGGTTGGCGTATTGGTATTCGTGATATTTACAATATTTACCACTATTACGCACATATGAGCGGTTTTAATGACGATGTAAAAATTGGACAAGTCGTACAACCAGGTGATGTACTTGGCAGTGTAGGATCAACTGGATATGGACCTCCCGGGACTTCAGGAAAATTCCCTCCACATTTACATTATGGTATGTACAAAGATAACGGAGTAAATGAATTTTCTTTCGACCCTTATCCTTTTTTAAGAAAATGGGAACGGATGGCGAAAGATTAAAAGAAAAGCGCCCTTTTCCGTATTCCTGCAGGTAGAAAGCATAAAAATCTTTACGGCGGAGCTCCGATTAATCGCCCGCCGTAAAGATTTACATAAGTGCAACTGAGGCATCCGCCCAGAAACCTAGCGATATACCGAGTCTTCTAATCAACTTTTTTTGAACTTTTCATAGCATGAGCAATACTTAAGCCAAGGCCCCCCCAGATAATTACAATACCAATAATCATTACGACAATAGCCCCACCGGTCATTTATTTAGCCTCCTCCGATTGTTTTAGATCTTCAGAAGGTTCTTCGTTCTTCCATTTAGTAAATGTAAACAGGATACCGATTATTAAAGCACCTGCAGCAACACCCCAACCTGCTGTGGCAATAAATATATCTGGATATCCTTCATAGTTTCCTGTATCTGTTGGGAATAATCTTAATAGGTTAAGTCTAAACAAATCAAACATCATATAACCAAGAACAATTGGTGTAATCACACCTAAACTAAACGTCCACCAGGAACCTAGACGAATATCAGAAATACCATTTGCATGCTCTTTTAAATCTTTCAATTGTTTCATAACCCAACTCACTGCGATTACTTCAACTAAGCCGATAAACGCAACGCCAAATTGGTTAATAAAGTAATCCACCGTATCTAAGAAGAATAATCCACCTTGTGTAGCATATAGAAGGGATATGATGGCTGAAAGTCCCCCGGCAAACGTAACAGCTTTCGTTCTAGTTAGGTTAAATTTATCGATTATAGCAGAAATATAAGCTTCACAAATAGAAATTAAGGAGGTCAAACCAGCTAGAACTAATGACACGAAGAACAACACACCAAAGAATTCACTGAACGCCGGAATTTCATTAATAATCTGCGGGAATACTACAAATGCTAGACCAACTCCACCCGCAACAACTTCATCAATTCCTACCCCAGCTTGACCGGCCATAAATCCTAGAATGGAGAAGACCCCAATACCGGCTAATAACTCAAAACCAGAATTTCCAAAGCCGACAATAAAGGCATTATTCGTAATGTCGGATCTTTTAGGCAAATAACTTGAATAAGCAATCATGATCGCAAATGCAATCGATAAACTAAAGAAAATTTGTCCATAAGCTGCAACCCAAACATCAGATGACATAATGGCACTAAAATCGGGTTGGAAGAATGCATTAAGCCCTGTAAGCGCTCCAGGTAAGGTAATTGCACGCACAACAAGAATGAAGAATAATACCACTAATAAAGGAATAAAAATTCGGTTAGCAATTTCAATGCCTTTCTTCACACCTCTAAATAAAATGACAAATACAATCGCCCAAACAATAATAAGTGGGATAAGTACACTTGGGACAAAACTCCCTGTTTTACCCGGATCAACTGTTAATCCTAAATAATCATTAAATAAGAACGCTTCTGTATCTGATCCCCAATTTAAATTGAGTGAGAATACAGAATAAGACATAGCCCAAGCAATGATTACGGAATAATAGGTTCCAATTACAAATGCAACTAATGCTCCCCACCAGCCAATCCATTCAGCCTTTTTATTCATCCGTTTGAAAGATAGCGGGGCCGATCCACGATATTTTTGCCCAATAGTAAATTCCATAATTAATAATGGAATTCCGGCAGTAAGAAGCGCAAATAAATAAGGTATAAAAAACGCTCCTCCACCATTCTCATATGCAACAGCCGGGAATCTCCAAATATTCCCAAGGCCTATTGCAGATCCAACTGCTGCAAAAATAAAACCTGCTCTTGTCCCCCATTGTGAACGAGTTCTCATAAATTATCCTCCCTTTTTTTATTCAATCGATAACAGAAGAGAACTTAGATTAGTGTGTATTTTCAGATATTTAAAAATATTATAGCGGCATTTTCCTACTATGTCAAAATATATTTTTAAGAATTTAAAATAACTAAAAAAACTATTGACTCATTTTCAATAAATGAGTCAATAGTTCAAATTATGCATTTTTCTTATGAAAATAATTAATTCCCAAACCTATTACAATTAATAATCCAACAGTTAAAATAAAAGATAAAAATACTTGATTGGTGAAGCCCACTATCAAATATCCTACCATAGCTACTACCGCTGCAATTATTGCATATGGTAACTGTGTTAATACATGGTCAATATGGTTCGCACCTGATCCAGTTGCGGAAAGGATTGTCGTATCTGAAATTGGTGTACAATGATCCCCAAATACCGCACCAGCCAAAACTGCAGCTAATGATGGTAGAAGTGTGCTTGTATCTGTTACTAGTGCAACTTCCGCTGCAATTGGCAACATAATCCCAAAGGTTCCCCATGAAGATCCAGTTGCTAGTGCCATAAAACCTGCAATGATAAAGAATAAAAATGGTAATAAAGCGACATTCACCTGTAAATTATCAAATATATGTGCTAGGTATTCACCAGTTTGAAGAGTACCAATGATAGAACCGATCATCCAAGCAAATATTAAAATATATATCGCCGGAAGCATCGTTTTCATTCCTTCTATTAACAATTTACCTAAACTTGCTTTAGGTGTATTTTGATTTATATGAAATACAAGTGATATTAAAACAGCCGCTAAGCCACCAACAAATAAGGATAAATTTACGTCAGTGTTAGCAAAAATAGAAAAGATATTAACATTACCTTCACTATTATTGATTCCTGTTAAAAACATAGCTAAGACTGTCACAATAATAAGCACCAAAATAGGTAAGATTAGATGACGAACTTTCCCTTCAGGATGCGGTTCAAATACACCACTTAAATCTCCAGCTATTTTATTATTTTTTGGATCAATTAATTCACCCGTCCGAATAGCACGTTCCTCATGTGTTCGCATTGGACCGATATCCATTTTGAAAAAGGCTACTAGAAAAACTAATAACGTTGCTGCGATTGCATAATAGTTAAGTGAAATCATTTGGATAAATGCTTGTAATGGTTGCATATCCGTTAAGCCATTTGCAGCAAATATTCCCCCTAAAATTCCAATGATATAGGCCCCCCAGCTAGATATTGGTGATATAACTGTAACTGGGGCAGAAGTAGAGTCTACAATGTAAGCTAACTTTACCCGGGAAATTTTATATTGATCTGTAATCGGTCTAGCTATTTGTCCAACTGCTAATGCGTTGAAATAATCATCAATAAATATAATAATACCTAATAGAGCAGAAACTAGAGTTGCACCTTTACGAGTTTTCACACGTGTTAGCATCCATTTCCCAAATGCTCGACTACCACCAGAAGCTTGTAAAAAGGCAATCATCATTCCCAGTAATAATAAAAACCCTAATAACAATAAATTACCGACATTTAAAGCACCATCTAATACAAAAATCTCATAGAATGATTTCCATATTTCTTGAATGGTTCCCAAAATATTAAAATCATGTATAAATAATGCCCCTATAATAATACCAATACCTAATGATAGAATTACTTTTCTAGTTAATAGCACTAGAATTAACATTACCATAGCAGGAATAAGCGAATAAAATGTCCCTTCCATGTTGCTACCTCCAAGTTATTTTCTTATATTGATGTGTGAAATGATCGGTGTACTTCTGAAAGTTTTTTTGATAGGATACGCGGCTTTATTCATAGAATTGATAAAACATTTAAATAAATCCAAATAAAAAGAACAAAGATAGAAAATAACCATCTTTGTTCTTTACAAAATACGTTATCCTCCATTTCGATCAGTAGTTCTCCATGCAACACATATGCATGACAGTATACCCCTTATTCAAGGATATACCAGTTATAATAAGTTTGACCCCTTATTATACTTCGGCAAACAATCCTTTCATCAACAATCATCGTTGTCATTCTCCTGTTGACTACTTATCTTGTCCGCACCTCTACCTCACCGATCTGAGGTCTATTTAATTTTATCTATTTCCTAATATACTAGATTATTCATTTTCTTGCAAGTTACGATTTTTTCCTCGTTCACCAATGTCCTCCTTTGGGATAGATATGGATGGGCCGTTACTACCTCCGCCATAAAACTCCGGTACCTCTCCCATAATTGCTCCGCCGTCAATATATATTTCAGTTTGAACTGTTTTACGTTCTGTAATATAAGGAATAATGATTTGAACGTCCGCTTCTACATTCACATACAACGAAACCCAGGAGCCATTGATTCCAAATGGTTCCGTCTCTCTAACAACATTGGTACGAACTGCCCCAATTAACTCCAAATTAATTGGTATCTTGGGTCCCAAGTTTGCCAATAAAGCATTTCCTGTTATTTCACCTAGTGGCACCTCAATTAAAGTCGGATCTAGTGCAGCGCGATCTTCCGCCCCATCGTCATAGTCATAAGGTTCATGTAATGAATAATCATACGATATGGGATCCCCCCGGTTCATATGTAGGAAAAACTCCTCCACCCTGTCTGTTGCCACTCTGTTAATTTCACTTATTACAGATTGGTTCCAATTATATACTGTAACATTACCATTATCATCATAACTAATGTTTAAGACATCACTAAAATCATAACTTTCTGCAAATCGTACTGCCATATTAATCGCCCTAGTGGCAAATTCATCTGTTTTAGCTTCCGATATATTTTTTATTGCTGGTGTTATTCCTTTACTTACAATTCCAATACTTAAAATTATACACAAGACAAAAACAACCATGGTCATCAAAAAGATATTTTTCCTTGGAGGTGGTGCAAATTTTCTTCTCCCGAATCGTCTACGTGGCCCCATTAAAAATCCCCCCTAAAACAATCTATGCTTGTTTTAGCGGGGATAGAATTTATTTCTATTGCATTAAGATTTAATAACACACATTAATTACATGATTAGAGGAAGACTTCCATCAGTGGTGGTTTTCCTTTATCTCCCACTAATGGTTAGTCGCACTTATCTTGAGGTCAGAGTCTTACTGCCCGTTTAGATAGGATAAATAAAAGAGAAAGCTATAGTCGCATCCCCTCATCATTATATTTGTTTACGAAAGTCTTAATAATGCCTCTTTACCAGTCATTCCAATTTCCCAACCAAATTCTTCACGTGAAGCATCCGTTATTTTGGCTAACGGGGCATTCAATAATTGATCGATACTTCGTACACCTTCCGCACGACCAGCAATTACTTTTCTTTCTTTTAATTTTGGGTTTACATCAAAAAAATCCACATCTAATGCCGCACACATAATGTAGCCAACATCATTAGAAACCGATAATAATGTTGTTTTCGGGAGTTTAACCGTTGTTGCAACAAAATGCTTTCCTTCTATTTCTATAGGTTCTACTGTTACCATAAGAATGATAAACCTCCTTCGCAATGTATATTATATCTTTATGCATTATGTTGATGGATTGTCACTAAAAATACGACATTCCAAACAGAAGTATTTATGAATAGTGTTCTTCCAATGTTTTTACTAATAAATCTCTTAAAAATTCCGGAAGAAAAAAATGCTTCGTGTCTGATTTAGCTATTTCAGGTAATAAACGACCGAACGTAAACACATCAGCAGTCCCCAATTTATAGGTTTGATTTGCATCTAGCTCACTGCCATCAGGCAACAATGCAGTTTTTACATATTTCTCCCCATTTGGATGAAAGTTCGATACCACTTCTATACCCGAAAATACCATTTCCCCTAATACTTTACCTCGAAATCCGAACCCTTTTAACTGAAATTCTGTAAACTGCTTAGTTAAAGAAACACGAATCACTTCCAATATTTCACTACCGGTTAACTCAACTGTAACGGCATTAATCGGATGTGGACAGATGCGATGAACATCCTTATAAGCTATTTTACCAGCGGGAAGAGAATCTAATAGTAAACCTGAATTCAACATAGCAATATCTGCCTTCGTAAATTCTCGTAATGTGTTTGTTAATTCTCGCATGACTTTGGTATTTTTAAACCATCTTACCTCTATTGGGTAATCTGTATAGACAATTGGATAATTCAAACGTTGTTCCGCATCTTCTTGCAATGACATAATTTTATGCTCTGTCTCTGTATCATTTTCATACTCCGAGATATCCGTTGCATACGCTTCTTGATTAATGAGTTTTTTTTGATTGTGATCCCAGGTTAAAATAACTTCCCCAACAAAGGAACAATGTTTACCAGCTGCAGTGATTATGGTGTTATTTATTTTTTCACCAGTTCGTAATAAATGATGTGTATGACCACCTATTATTACATCTATATCTTTATATCTTCTTGCTATTTCTTGATCTTCGCTTAAACCAAGATGTGACAAGAGAACAATAATATCCGTCTCATGGCTTAATTCATGAACATACTTATCTAGTTCATCAAATGCGGATGAGATATGCCAGCCCAATAAATGATAATAATCATTAAATGGTGCCGTTAAACCTAGAATTCCAATTCTTACTCCACTTTCCGATGTTAATTTAACTTGACGATTCAACCAAAGAGGGTTTTGATTATCCGAACTATGAAGGTTCGTACAAACAACATCGAATTCGGCATCATCATATAAATGATAAAGATCATCATGGGCTAAGGTAATTCCTTCATTATTACCAAATGTCACAACATCATATCTTAAATCATTCATAAGCTGAATATTAGCTTTTCCCTTAGTCGCCTCTGATATCGGGTGAACCCGATCCATATGATCGCCAATATCAAAAAGCCAATAATCATTATCTCGAACGTTTCGCGCTGCTATGGATTCTTTTATAAACGCCGCCACTCTTGGCCATTGTTCGAAATTACTATGTAAATCATTTGTATAGTAAAAGTATAACTTCTCTTTCATCATTTAACTCCTTACGAAAGTCCTTCAATAATCATTCGTAATCCAACGATAATAAGTAAAATACGTAAGATCCATTCCAGTGTCTTTCCCGGCAGCATTTGATTAACCTTTGCTCCTAATCTGCCACCAATCCATGCTCCAGGAATAAACAATATTACATATTCCCATAAAATGTGACCTTGCACAAAATGTGTTATGGTTCCCGAGATACTTACAAAGAAAATCATAAACATAGAAGTTGCAGTAGCAATATGTGTTGGAATTCCGAACAATAACATCATGGCAGGAACCATAATCGATCCACCACCAATACCAAACAGGCCTGATAAAACTCCTACTACTAATGAAAGTATAATAGCTGGGATAACAGAAACTTTATAATGATACCTTTCTCCAGCTAATTCAACCGTTTTAACACTTTTTTGATTTGGCCTAACTTCCCTTTTAAATACGCTTTTATTAATAAACAATAGAGATGAAACAATAATCATCAAAAGTCCAAAATACAAAGTAAATACGTCTACATCAAAATAAGCATTTAATCTAGACCCAATAATACCGCCCGGAATACTACCAATTAAGAAAAGAATTCCCGTTTGATAATCCACTCTTCTACCCTTGATATAGGTTAAAGAAGAAGATAAAGCAGTAAAAATCATCGTCACTAATGATATACCGACAATAGTTTGTGGTGTTGCCCAAGCAAATGATGGGGAAATATGATTCATTAAAAATAAACTAGGAACTAATATTATCCCTCCACCCAACCCCGCAATGGAGCCAACAAACGCAGTAAGGATACCAATTAATACACAAATTATAAAAACCAAAGCTTTCCCCTCTATCCAAATATTAAACTTCACTATTTATATTAGCACTAAATGTATTTAATTCCCAACTATCGAGAAGAATCTATAGCAAAAAATTAATAATGGATTGGCAACATTAATGTTCATTAGTAATGATGATAAACCGCTACATGTTTATTTTTCGAGGATATTAAGGTATAATATATATAGAAAGTCATAGTATAATAAAAGACCGACCATGCTGGTACATGGAACGGTCTAATGTGTAACAGCCCTTCAAGGGGCAGCTCACTCGTTTGAGTTAGAGAAGTAACCAACCCAAAGGCTTGCTAGGCGTTCAATGGGTGGTTACTTTTTTTGTTGAGACAGTATGGCAACGATTAAGGTTGAGAAAGAGATCATCAAAACCAACGCTTCGAATACCGTCATATTATCACCCCCTTCTTTCAAAAAAGGGGTGAACCACCACCCATGAAAGCCCTATTACACTACAGTTAGTATAACAAATAAATGATGATTTCACATCATTTCCATGTCTACTTTTAGTAATTTTTTATTTCGTTTTATCCTTCTAACCATTGACCCATATAATTGTCCTTCTGCATTCCGTACGTGACACAAGGAATGCACGAATGAGATCCGCAAAAAAATAAATTACTCCCGCCACAAACGTTATAGTTATTTAGATTTGATCCAATTGAACCTTCATCATGAATTTAGTTTCTAGAATTTACCTATTCCCCTCGAAACACGGGCTTTCTCTTCTCAGCAAATGCTTGAACCCCTTCCTGAACATCTTTAGTTCCAAAACATTGTTTAATAAAAGCGTACTCTTGTTTTAGAATCGTTGTAAGGTCTGTGTCTGGGCTTGCAGCGAGTAATCTTTTAGAAAGCGTCATTGCTACTGGTGGTCCTGCCGCTAATTCCCTGGCAAAATTCATCACCCGTTCCTGAAATTCTTCATCAGGGAATATCCCATTGACCAATCCAATTCGTTCTGCTTCCTCAGGGTAAATATCCCGACCGGTTAAGATCAATTCGGTAGCCTTTCCCTGCCCGACCAACCGTGGTAAAAAATAGCTCATTCCCGCATCAGGGCTGAGACCGCGGCGAATGTATCCAGCTGTTACCCTTGCATTAGCAGACATGTAGCGAATGTCACAAGCCAGAGCTAGCGCAAGTCCTGCACCAGCCGCGATCCCATTGATTGCAGCAATAACCGGCTTATCACAATGAACAATCCCCAAGGCTTGATGACCAACCCAACCCAATTCATCTAATTTTTGATGACGAGATTGAGCGTCTGGATTTCTCTTCACATAATCGGTCAAATCAAGACCTGCACAGAATCCTCGCCCACTTCCGGTAATGACAATAACGCGGACTTCATCGTCAGCAGATGCCTCTGAAATTGCCTGGATAATCTCATTACTAAGTGTATCATTTACGGCATTTAGGCGCTCCGGTCTATTTAATGTTAGTGTACGAACCCCATCTTTCGTTTCTATAATAATATGTTCCATTTTTGTTCCTCCTCTATCATTTGATATCTTTTTCTTAGCTCCACAATTATATATTGATTATTCTAATTATTCATAGTATAGCATTCTTCTTAATTGCTTGTCACATTTCATTCACTAAAATAAAGATTTGTTTTGATTGATTCACCTTTTAAATTTAATGATTATATTTATGATGATGAAAGAAAAATCAGTCGGTTTTGCAACGATTAAAGTCACCCTTATTTGTTAATAGTAGGAACATAATGGCATTATTATATAGCCGAGGTGTTGCAGTGGTTGTGATTATTGGTTTTCCAGTGTTTTGGTAACCACAATTGGTTTGGGGTATATTACTCTGAGTCAAACGAAACTGACATATGATATTCGTATACTGGATACAGCTTTGCCTAAAACTTTAGCCTATTTTCTTATAACGCTTTTATATTTATCAATAATTTTAAATAACCTTCTAGTAAGAGCTACTCTTACTAGAAGGTTATTCGTTTGTATGAACTAATGAAGCTTTTTCTCTTTTCTAGGTTTAGAACTTTATCCAATAGAACCTTCCATTTCGAATTTGATTAGACGGTTCATCTCTACTGCATATTCCATTGGAAGCTCTTTTGTAAATGGTTCAATGAAGCCCATTACAATCATTTCTGTTGCTTCTTCTTCTGTTAAACCTCTACTCATTAGGTAGAATAATTGTTCTTCAGAAACTTTAGAAACCTTAGCTTCGTGCTCTAATGAAATATTGTCATTATAAATTTCATTATATGGTATCGTATCAGATTTGGATTCGTTATCCAAGATTAACGTGTCACACTCAATATTCGCGCGTGCTCCATCTGCTTTACGTCCAAAATGAACTAAACCACGATAAGTTACGTTACCACCTTGCTTAGAGAATGATTTAGACACAATTGTGGAAGATGTATTAGGTGCTAAATGATGCATTTTCGCACCAGCATCTTGTACTTGACCTTTACCTGCAATAGCGATAGAAATCGTATTGCCACGAGCACCTTCACCTTTTAAGTGGATAGCTGGATATTTCATGGTAAGTTTAGATCCAATATTTCCATCAATCCATTCCATCGTAGCATTCGCATCACATGTCGCACGTTTTGTAACTAGATTGTACACGTTGTTAGCCCAGTTTTGGATGGTTGTATAACGGCAATATGCATCCTTCTTAACGATGATTTCCACAACCGCACTGTGAAGGGAATTCGTTGTATAAACAGGAGCTGTACAACCTTCCACATAGTGTACGGATGCACCTTCATCAACGATGATTAATGTTCTTTCAAATTGTCCCATATTTTCTGAATTAATACGGAAATAGGCTTGTAATGGAGTAGTTGCTTTAACTCCTTTAGGGACATAAATAAATGATCCACCAGACCATACAGCCGAGTTTAATGCGGCAAACTTGTTATCAGAATATGGAATAACGGTACCGAAATATTCTTTAAAGAGTTCTTCATGTTCTTTTAATGCTGTATCCGTATCTAAAAAGACAATACCTAATTCTTGCAAGTCCTCTTTCAAGCTATGATAAACAACTTCAGATTCATACTGTGCAGAAACACCAGCTAAATATTTTTGTTCAGCTTCAGGTATACCAAGTTTGTCAAATGTTTGTTTAATTTCATCTGGTACTTCATCCCAAGTTTTACCTTGTTTTTCAGATGGTTTTACATAATATACAATCTCATCAAAATCCAACCCAGTGAGGTCTCCACCCCATTGTGGCATTGGACGTTTATAGAAATGTTCCAATGCTTTTAGACGATAGTCTAGCATCCACTGAGGTTCTTCTTTCATTTTTGAGATTTCTTCTACTACTTTACGAGTTAAACCTTTTTCTGTACGGAATACAGAAACGTCTCTGTCCCTGAATCCATATTGATACTCTTCTATTTCAGGTGCTTTCTTAGACAATTAAAAAACCTCCTTTAGGTATTAGCTGTAGATTCATCTTAGTAGCATACCTATCATATATGGCCTACAGTCCTAATTCTCCTCTTTAACGCCTCGTTCCATTGCTTTCCAAGCTAATGTAGCGCACTTTATACGAGCGGGAAATTTAGAAACTCCTTGAAGAGCTTCAATATCTCCCAAATCTAAATCTGTTTTTAATTCCTTTCCAAGCATCATATCCGAAAAAAGTTGAGACATTTCCAAGGCATCTTCAATTTTTTTTCCTTTTACTGCTTGTGTCATCATGGATGCAGATGACATGCTAATGGAGCATCCTTCTCCTTCAAATTTCGCATCTTTTACAATGTCATCTTCCACTTTTAATTGTAGTCGGATTCGGTCACCACAAGTAGGATTATTCATGTCAACGGAGACAGATTCTCCTTCTACAACTCCACGATTCCTAGGATTTTTATAATGATCCATAATAACTTGTCGGTAAAGTGTATCGAGATTATTCAAAGACATTCCCAAAATACTCCTTCGTTTTTAAAAGTCCATCGACTAGGGTGTCTATTTCTTCCAACGTATTATACAGATAAAAACTTGCACGAGCAGTAGCCGTAACATCAAGCCACTTCATTAATGGTTGTGCGCAATGATGACCTGCTCGAACAGCTATACCTTCAGCATCTAGAACTGTTGCAGTATCATGTGGATGAACATCATCTAAATTAAATGTAACAAGTGCTCCGCGCTCTTCAGGTCCATAAATGGTAATACCATCAATCGTGCTTAATCTTTCCAGTGCATAATCTGCTAATTTTTTATCATGCTCATAAATGTTATTCATTCCAATATCATTTAGAAAATCAATGGCAGCACCTAATCCAATTGCACCAGCAATAATTGGAGTCCCACCTTCGAATTTCCAAGGTAGTTCTTTCCAGGTGGAATCATATAAATCCACAAAATCTATCATTTCCCCACCGAATTCAACAGGTTCTGTTTTCTCCAATAGCTCCCGTTTCCCATATAGTACCCCTATTCCAGTTGGGGCACACATTTTATGACCAGAGAAAGCGTAGAAATCACAATCTAAGTCTACAACATCTACCTTCATATGTGGTGCACCTTGTGCTCCATCTACAACAATAATCGCACCATGATCATGCGCTATTTTAGCAATTTCTTTTACAGGATTGATGGTACCAAGCACGTTCGATACATGGGTAATTGCTACGATTTTTGTTTGATCGCTTACTGTATTCCGAACATCTTCAAGTAAAATCGTTCCATCTTCTTGAAGGGGAATATATTTTAATGTAGCACCCGTCGCTTTTGCAGCTTGTTGCCAAGGAATGATATTACTGTGATGTTCCATTGGTGTAATAACTATTTCATCACCTGGTTTTAAGTTAGGTCGTGCATATCCATAGGCAACGAAGTTTATGGAAGTAGTCGTTCCGCGGGTAAAGATAACTTGAGCAGCACTTTCAGCATTAATGAATGCTCGAACCTTTTCCCTAGCTCCCTCATATTGATCAGTCGCTCTTGTACCTAATGTATGCACACCACGATGGACATTAGAATTATTATTCCGATAATAATCATCCACTGCTTTAATTACCGGTAATGGTTTTTGAGATGTTGCAGATGTATCTAGATAGACTAATGGGTTTCCATTAACTTCTTGATCTAAAATAGGGAACATTTCTCTAATGGCTTTAATATCCATTAATATACTTTCCTTTCAATCACTTGTTTCAATTGTTTCTTAACTGATTCAATTGGTAATTGATCTACTACTGGCGCTAAGAAACCATGTACAACAAGTCTTTCTGCTTCCTCTTTTGATAAACCACGACTCATCAAATAATACATCTGTAATGGATCTACACGGCCTACAGATGCTGCGTGACCTGCAGTAACATCATCTTCTTCTATTAATAAAATTGGATTGGCATCACCACGAGCATCCGGGCTAAGCATTAATACCCGTGATTCTTGTTCAGAATTAGCCTTCGTTCCACCATGTTCAATTTTACCAATTGCATTGAAAATTGTAGTCGCACTTTCTTTCATAACCCCACGTTGTAGGATAAAACCTTCTGTCGCTTTTCCGTGTTGAATAATACTTGCAGTAAAGTTTTGAATTTGTTTTCCAAGTCCAACAGATACTGCATTCGCATTGGATGTTGCACCATTTCCCATTAGATAAGTAATGTTCTCAGAAACAGTATTTCCGTCATTCATTTGTCCAAGAGCCCAATCAATGGTTGCATTATGATTAGCAACACCACGACGGTTAACATATGAAGTTACACCAGATGAAAGATTGTCAACAGCACCATATGAGATTTTCGCATTATCCATTGCAATTACTTCTTCTACAATGTTTGCAATGGTTTCTTGATTGCCATCACTTGAAATATAGTTTTCTACGAATGTAAGTTTACTGTTTTCTTCCGCAACGACAAGAACATGATTAAATAATGCTAGCTCTGCATCTTCCTGCCAAAATACTGCTTGTAATGGTTCTTCGATTTGTACGTTTTTTGGTACATAAATAAATGCCCCACCGTTCATTAAAGCAGCATGTAATGCAGTTAAGCGGTTTTGATCAACTTGTACAGCATCTTTCATGAAATATTTTTCTACTAAATCACTATGTTGTTCAAGTGCTGAGAAAATATCCGTAAAAATAACACCTTGCTTCTTCAAATCATCGTTAATCGTTGCATAAGCAATAGAGTTATTTCGTTGAATAATTAAATTCTCTGGAATATTATTTTGATCAAAGTATTCTTGTAATACTTCAGGCAAATCCTTAATAGATGAAATTGCTTCCCCTTCTGTGAATTCATGTTTAAATTGGGTAAAATTCCACCTAGTAATTTTCGTCTTATCTGGTTTAGGCATTTCTAATCTTTCTGCTTGTTCCAATGCCTCTAATCGCAATGTCTTCAACCATGATGGTTCATTTCTGTTGGTTGAAATTTGCTCAATATATTCTTTATTATATGGAAGCTTTGTTTCAACAGTCATTTTAGTCCTCCTAACGTTTACGCATTTTGTTCTACAGTTTCGTCTTCGATTCCTAGTTCTTCTTTGACCCAGTCATAGCCTTCCGCTTCTAAACGTTTAGCAAGTTCTGGTCCACCTGATTTAACAACACGTCCTTGCATCATAACATGAACAAAGTCAGGAGAAATGTAGTTAAGTAAACGTTGGTAGTGTGTGATGATTAAGCAACCGAGATTTTCTTCACGCATTTTGTTAATTCCTTTAGAAACAACCTTTAATGCATCGATATCTAGTCCAGAATCAATTTCATCAAGAATAGCGATTTCAGGTTTTAATTGCATTAATTGAAGGATTTCGTTACGTTTTTTCTCTCCACCAGAGAATCCTTCATTTAGGTATCTTGTAGCCATGTTTTGATCAATTTCTAAGAAGTCTAAGTCCTTATCTAATTCTTTGATGAATTTCATTAAAGGAATTTCGCTTCCCTCTTCACGACGAGCATTAATTGCAGAACGTAAGAAATCAGAAGTAGTAACCCCAGTTATTTCACTTGGATATTGCATAGCTAAGAAAAGACCTGCACGTGCACGTTCGTCTACTTCCATTTCTAATACATCTTCTCCGTCAAGCGTGATACTACCTTCCGTTACTTCATAACTTGGGTGTCCCATAATTGCAGATGCAAGTGTTGACTTGCCTGTACCATTCGGTCCCATGATTGCGTGGAATTCTCCACTTTTTATAGTAAGGTCTACACCTTTTAAAATCTGTTTACCTTCAATTTCAACGTGTAGATTTTTGATTTCTAAAACTGATCCTGCCATAATTATACCTCCAAAGACTGATATTTTAACTATGTTGAAATGAATATTAATCCATTCTCAATCTATTCTCATTACAATCTTAAAGCATTTCCAATTAATTATCAACTTATTAACTAGTAGACTCTAGAATATAGGTTTTATAAGATAAAAGCAAAAAATATAACTTAAAATGCCGAATTGCTAAATTTGCTCTAATATTTACTTAGAAGGCTCGGACGATACCTTAGTTGCACTTATGCAAATCATTACGTTGGGGCGAGTAATCGAACCCAGACAGACAAAATTCATCAAAAAATGCTGGCACTAAGTAAGTACCAGCATTTTTTAATTTATTTATGAATTTGAGATGTAGCCTCTGCAACAATTTTTTTACTCAATGCGTAATCTTGTTCACGTCGTCTTTCAACTTTCATACGATTAGAGAGTTTTCTTTCATATTCAGAATAGTTCATCCCATGAGACTTTTCCATAGCCTTTTCCATTTCATGTGTATACTTCATGTATAACTTAATCATCCTTTCAAAAGGTATAAAATAATTTTAGCACTTGATGTTTTATCTTACAACATGAAATTCAAAGGATATAGTTCGATTCATGAACGTATAACACTCTTCCAATCATATATGATTAAGTTATACAAAATTGCTTTATTATCCTGCCAAATACTAATGTTTATTTGTCATTTTGTCCTACTGGAACTACTGCACCATCATATTTTTCTAACATAAAGTTTTGAATCTCTTCTGAGTGAAGAACTTCCACTAATTTTTTAATTGCTTCATTATCTTTATCTTCAGCGCGAACAGCAACTACGTTCAAGTATGGTGAATTTTCATCTTCAATAAATATTGCATCTTCTAAAGGATTTAATCCTGCTTCAATGGCATAGTTCGTATTAATTGCTACTAAAGCATCTGCTTCTGATTCATACATTTCTGGTAAGAATGCTGCATCAACGTCAGGTGAAAATGTTAAATGATGAGGATTATCCACAATATCGTCTACCGTTGCTTCCGCTTTTTTAACATTCTTATCTAACGTAATTAAACCTTGTGCCTCGAACAATGCAAGGACACGACCATGGTCAGCAACAGAACGACTCATAATGACTTCTGCGCCATCAGGAATATCTTCTATACTTTTAATATTTTTAGAATAAACACCCATTGGCTCTACATGAATTCCATCAAAATAATCTAAATCATTTCCAGTGTCAGCAATTGTTTGCTCTAGATATGGAATGTGTTGGAAAAAGTTCGCATCTAATTTGCCATTTGCCAAATCATCATTTGGAAAAACATAATCTTGGTATTCTTCAATATTTAATGTAATACCTTCTTTTTCTAAGAGTGGTTTTGCCTCTTCTAAAATTTCAGCATGTGGGGTACTAGAAGCGCCAATGGTGATTTCCGCATCCTCTGTTGATTCATTTGCTGAATTCTCATCTGATGATCCACCACAAGCAGTTAACACGATGGTGAAAAGTAAGACTAGTAATGTACCTAATAATTTCTTCATATTTACTCTCTCCCCTTATTATTTTTTGCTTATAAAGAAGACTTCCATCAGTAGGGATTTTCCTACATCCCCACTGATGGTTAGTCGCTTTTATCGGATCTTAACGGGTAGTTGACTTCTTTGTTCCCCTTAAGCTTGAGGTGGGGGTCTTACTGCCCGTTTAAGCTTGTCTATCTTTTATCCATTTTATTAGTGATATAGTCTCCAATAAATTGGAAAATAAAAACGATAATTAAAATCAGAATCGTACATAGTAAAACAACATCAAATTGCCTTCTCTGGAATCCGTAAAAATATGCATAGTCCCCTAGTCCCCCGGCGCCGATAACACCTGCCATTGCGGTATACCCAATTAATGCTATGGCGGTTACGGTTAAACCAGAAACTAAAGCTGGTTTTGATTCAGGGATAAGCACTTTAAAAATAATCGTACTTGTTTTTGCCCCCATAGATTTTGCCGCTTCGATTACCCCTTTATCTACTTCACGAAAAGCAATTTCAGCTAATCTCGCGTAAAAAGGTGCCGATCCGATGATCAAGGCTGGTAAAGCAGCAGTAGGTCCCCGAACCGTTCCTACAAGAAAATTCGTAAATGGGAAAAGTAATAGTATTAATATGATAAACGGAATAGCTCTAAAGACATTGACAATACTCGCAACGATAACGTTAAAAGTTGTATTTTCCCAAATTGCATCTTTAGATGTTAAGTATAAAAGTAAACCAAGGATAATACCTATAATAGCTGTACCAATAAGTGCGATAATAGTCATATAAAAGGTTTCATAAGTTGCAGTCCATATATCTTCCATCTTTATATTAGTCAGCATTACGTATAACCTCCACTTCTACTGAGGTTTCATGGTGAATGAATTCAATCGCATTACTAATATCTTTTTCATTACCTATAAATTGCGTAATTAATGTTCCAAATCCACCTGTTTGTGTCTGCGTAATTTTACCTTGCAAAATATTAATGTCAATTGGGAATTTCTTCGCTAATTGACTTATTAAAGTCTGATTTGTTGACTCTCCGATAAAACGCAAACGTAATAGAACACCGTCATGGTTTACATTATGTAACAGATTCTCAATATCTTCTGTTTCATCTTCAGAACCCGGCTCCATTAACTGAGCTACGAATTTTTTCGTCACAGGTTGTTTTGGATGAGAGAAAACATCAAGGACATCACCTTGCTCCACGATTTTCCCTTTTTCCATTACGGCAACCCTATTACAAATTTTACGAATCACATTCATTTCATGAGTAATCAAAATGACTGTGAGACCAAGCTTCTGGTTAATGTCGACTAATAAATCTAAAATAGCATTGGTTGTTTCTGGATCTAGTGCCGAAGTTGCCTCATCACAAAGCAATACTTTCGGATTGTTTGCTAATGCACGTGCTATCCCAACACGTTGCTTTTGACCTCCACTTAATTGAGAAGGGTATGCTTTTTCTCTACCAGATAACCCTACTAAGTCAATTAATTCTTGGACTCTTTTTACTCTTTTTTCTTTGGCAACCCCTGCAATTTCAAGTGGAAAAGAGATATTATCTTCAACCGTACGGGACCATAACAAATTGAAGTGTTGGAAAATCATCCCAATTTCCTTTCGTGCGGAGCGCAACTCATTCTTAGTTAATGAGGTGATTTCTTGTTTATCAATAATAACATTTCCTTCAGTTGGTTCCTCCAGGCGGTTTAGTAGTCGTACGAATGTACTTTTTCCAGCACCACTGTAGCCTATGACACCAAAAATCTCACCATTCTTTATATCAAGGGTTAAATCATCTACCGCTGTTAATTTCTTATTGTCTGATGTATAAACCTTACGTAACCCTTTAATTGAAATCAAAACGAATCCTCCTTCATTCAACTAGAATCTCTTTTAGTATACGACATCTAGCATTGGAAATACTTGCAATAATCGATACAAATGTATACTAAAATAAAAAACGTCTTTCTGAACATGAGAACAGAAAGACGCTTACTATGTCATTCCATTCTCTCATCTTTCAAAGCAATATGCTTTGCAGGAATTAGCACCTTTTTCAAACAACATTGTTTGAAGGTTGCCGCGGTTTCTTCAGGCCTTGTCCCTCCACCGCTCTTGATAAGAGATTGATAGCTTACTAGTATAATATTAAAACCATGATAGCACTATGCCCTTAGGTTTGTCAAATAACGAAGCAAAGTTACATATCCCCTTAGGAAACTTGGCATGTCGTCAAGCTTTTTAAGAGAATGCCTTAGTTAACTCAGACAGATAGGAGAGTATTTTCTGTCCTACCGATCAAAAATAAACCTGCTTTTGTCGATTTCACTTCAGTTATTTCCAAATAACTCTGGCTTATACTGAATTAAATAACGATAAATATTTCCTGTGGACCTAAAAGCATAGATTTTTTCTTTTATTTGATTTTCTTCTTTAATAAGTAAACATGGAACACTTTCAATCTTGTTGTCATACATAAATTCTGGAAAATACGATGCATTCATTTCATAAAAAATGGTTTCTTTATGAACAGATTCGATTTTTTCTAACATCGTTCTTGCTACACTACATGTTCCGCAAAAAGGGGTGTATATATATAATAGATATCTTTCTTCATTTAATGCTTGTTCTGTTATTTCTTGCAATGAAACCACCCTATACCGATTAAATTGAACGAATAATCATTTAAAATTCTTTTATTAAGAATAAAGGGTTAACTGAGAAATGTTTACCAACTAGTGTAGTTGCAAGGATATGTTCGGGTGTTGTTGCAACCTCCCTATATTCACTACTTACATAAATATGATCAGCATGTGGTAATTCACGCGCAAGCTGCTTTCTGAGCTTTATTCCTGAACGATCTTCGTCCACTAAAATAAAAACATCCCTATCATCTAATTGATACATTTCTAACATCTCGTCAAATCGCTCCACTCCTAGTGTACCGTTCGTACAGACAATCGTTACATCGTCATTGATAACTTTTTCGATTTGACGTTTATCAGTCAACCCTTCTACAATGATTACTTTTTCCGAATCAGACGTTATCATCACACAGCACTCCCCATGTAAGCAAGTAAGATGCTCGTTATAAGTATCCTGTTTACATAAGTATATGATAAAACGGAGGATAACTATACGCTTTTTAGAATAAATGTACGTTAGCCATGTTTTTTTATTTTAATTATCTATTAGTTCCTCGTACTCATTTGGCTTCAACATTGAATCTAATTCAGACTCACTTGATGGTTCTACTACAATCATCCATGCTTTTTCGAAAGGTGACTCATTCACAAATTCTGGATGATCTTCTAATTCATCATTTACTTCAACTACTTTTCCGGTTATCGGAGCATATAGCTCAGACACCGTTTTAACTGATTCAACACTACCGAATGGTTCATTTAATTTAATCTCATCGCCCACTTCAGGTAGTTCCACAAATACAATATCTCCTAGTTCATCTTGTGCAAAGTCCGTAATCCCAATACGTACGTTATCCCCTTCTTTTTTTACCCATTCATGCTCTTTTGAATATAATAAATCTTTTGGTAAACTCATCATCTATCCCTCCAAATGTTCGTTTGTATAATCCTATTACTTATAGGAAAAACTTATGTTTATAATGCTGTTCAAAAAGGGCCAAGATCAGCTAAATTCGCAGTGTTCTTTTCACCAGACTTTTTGAACAACTTCTATAACCAATTTTCTGTAAACATGTCTTCTTTAAATCCGACCGTTACTTTATTTCCATCTGTAACTATCGGACGTTTAATTAGCATGCCATCCGAAGATAAAATTTCTGCCATTTCCTCTGTGGATGCATCCTTAATCTTTTCTTTTATATTTAATTCTCTATATTTTTTCCCACTTGTGTTAAAGAATTTCTTTGCTGGTAATTCGCTCTTCTCTATGAGACTTAATAACTCTTCTTTTGTAGGTGTTTCTTCTACAATATGAATTGCATGATACTCTATTTGATTATCATCAAACCATTTTTTTGCTTTTTTACATGTTCCGCAGTTTGGATACCAGTAAAAAGTTAATGCCATTATGTACACTCCTTGCTCATGATCATTTCTTCTATCTTATCATGTTTCCCAGCTAAATACATTAGTTTGACTTATCACTGGCGATAGATAGACTTTACTAGAATCAAACAGGAACTATAGCATTCATACCAAGTTATCTGTATTCACTCGCAGAAGATCAGTACAACTCAACCTGAAAAACAAATAAAGATATGATTCCCTTTATACTTCGGGAATCATATCTTTTTCTTTCAAAATCAAACTACATATTTTTCTTCTTCAATAATTTTAGCGGCAATTTCACGCTTTTTCTTTACAACGTTAATTGGGTTGTGACGTGTTAATTTACGTAAGGAAGATAACATCATACGTAAAGTATCTCCTTCGCTGGCAGCGATAATCGTTTCTTTCGCATCAGCTTCCACACGATTAAATGCTTCTTGTACGTACACTTGTGTATAAAGAAGTTTTTGGTTATTAGCTGCTTCCCCGGATTTTTTTATTGCCTTTTCTGTCCGTAGAATAGCCGCTTCCATATTATAAACCTCGGAAACCATGTCTGCCAAGTTCACAAGGATTTCCTGCTCAAATTCAATCTTTTGCTGGTATTTTTGAACAGCTAACCCTGCAGCAAACAATACGATTTTCTTCGCATTTTTAAGTAAGTATTTCTCTTGTTCCAATGTACCAGTTCCAACCTGTTCAGGCATCTTCGTTACTAATTCTTCTTGAAGATCTTGAGCTTGTTGCATTAAAGGTAATTCACCTTTCATCGCCTTCTTCAATAAAGTTCCAGGTACAATCAATCGGTTAATTTCATTTGTTCCTTCAAAAATACGATTAATTCTTGAATCACGGTACATTCTTTCAACTGCATATTCTTGAATAAATCCATTTCCACCATGTAATTGAACTGCTTCATCTACTACATAATCCAATGCTTCTGTAGCCGTAAATTTATTTAATGAACATTCTATTTGATATTCGGCTATAGCTGCAGCTACTTCCCTTCCATCATTTAATTGCTCATCTGTTAAGGCTCCCATTCTTTGTTCAAATAATCCAACTGTACGATATACAGAACTTTCATTAGCATAGATACTTGCAGCCATCGTAGCGAGTTTTTCCTGTGTTAAAGAAAAACTAGAAATCTTCGTATTAAATTGCTTACGTTCATTTACATATTTCACACTAGCTTCAAGTGCATCTTTTGCCCCACCAATTCCGCCAATGGCCAATTTATATCTTCCAACATTAAGAATATTAAAGGCTATCTTATGTCCTTTCCCTTTTTCACCTAAAAGATTCTCTACTGGGACCTGTGCATCATCTAAAACTAGCGTTCGTGTAGAGGATGATTTAATTCCCATTTTCTTTTCTTCCACACCAGTAGAAACTCCCGGATAGTCTCGTTCAACGATAAAGGCACTGAAGTGTTCTCCATCAATCTTTGCATAGACTACAAATATATCAGCAAAAGCAGAATTCGTAATAAATTGTTTTTCGCCATTTAATACATAATGTGTTCCAGCCTCATTTAAAACTGCGGTTGTTTTGGCTCCCAATGCATCTGACCCTGATGTAGATTCTGTTAGCGCATATGCTGCAATTAGTTCACCAGTTGCAAGTTTTGGTAAGTACTTTTTCTTTTGTTCTTCATTACCAAAAAATACGATTGGAAGAGAACCGATCCCTACGTGTGCACCATAAGAAAGGGAAAAACCACCAGCTCTTGAGAATTCTTCTGTAATTAGAGCAGAACTTGTCTTATCTAAACCTAATCCACCATATTCTTCTGGGACATCAGCTCCTAGTAGACCTAATTCTCCAGCCTTTTTAAGAAGATTTTTATTTAAATCGAAGTTCTGATTTTCTAACTCTTCTATGTTTGGTAATACCTCTTTATCAACGAAATCATGTGTTGTTTTAGCAATCAGTTTTTGTTCATCATTGAAATCTTCTGGTGTTATAACATCGTCACTTGTTAAGTCTTCTGTTAAAAATGCTCCACCTTTAAATAATTTTTCCTTTGTTTCACTCATTTTCTTCATCCTTTCTAAAATAGATTACTAGTTTTTATAAAATTGAGTGTTCAAAAAGGAGGATAAAAAGGACCGAGAAGTTCAAGGCGGCTTTGCGCCCAACGTCGGCATACCCCTTTTGCAGGGGCATGTCATTTTTACCGTACTTTTTGAACATCCTATAAAAGTTCAAATACACCGGCTGCCCCCATGCCCCCACCGATACACATGGTAACGACACCAAATTGAACATCTCTACGCTTCATTTCATTCATTAAGGTTAGGGTTAATTTTGTACCAGTGCAGCCGAGTGGATGGCCAAGAGCAATTGCCCCACCGTTGACATTTACTTTATCGATATCTAAGTCCAAAGCATGAATGACGCGTACTGCTTGTGCAGCAAATGCTTCATTTAATTCAAATAAACCTATATCAGATAATTCCAATCCTGCAATTTGTAATGCTTTGGGAATAGCTGCTACGGGGCCAACCCCCATAATTTCAGGTTCAACTCCTGCAACCGCAAAGGAGCGGAATTTAACAACTGGGGTTAATCCAATTGATTTTGCCTTTTCCCGATCCATTACTAAAACGGAAGCAGCTCCATCACTCATTTGTGAGGAATTACCTGCTGTTACAGTCCCTTTATTTTTAAAAGCTGGACGTAACTTGGATAACGTTTCTACACTCGTTTCCGGTCTCACTCCTTCATCGATTTTAAACGTAAAGGATTCTTCATCTATTTTATTGTTATTTCCTAAAACACGTTCCTTTACATCAACAGGAACAATTTCATCTGTAAAGCGTCCCTCTTGAATAGCTTTAGCAGCACGTTCATGACTTCTTGTCGCAAACTCATCTTGGTCAGTTCTAGATATGCCAAAACGACTTGCTACCTCCTCGGCTGTATGACCCATGCTCATGTAATACCCGGGTGCATTCTCTACTAATTTCACGTTTGGCTTAATCACATGTCCTCCCATTGGTATTAAGCTCATCGATTCTGCTCCACTAGCAATAATCGTATCACTTGCTCCAACCATAATTCTTTCTGCAGCATAAGCAATTGACTGTAAACCTGATGAACAATAACGATTGATCGTTACCCCTGGAACATCATGACTTAAACCAGCCAACCCTGCTACGTTGCGGGCCATATTCATACCTTGCTCAGCCTCTGGCATGGCGCAACCGATAATGACATCATCTATGTTTCCATCATAATCATCTGCACGTTTTAATGTCTCTTTTATAGTTAATGCCGCCAAATCATCAGGTCTCGTATTTGCTAAGGAACCTTTAAATGCTTTTCCCACAGGGGTTCTCGCCCCTGAAACAATAACAGCTTCTTTCATTTTACCGCCCCCTTAATTACGTAGTGGCTTACCTTTCAATAGCATGTGTTGCATTCTTGCTTGAGTTAAAGGCTCTCCAATTAAACTTAAAAACGCTTCCCTTTCCAGATCCAACATTACTTGCTCATCAATGGTACTTCCTTCTCTTATACGTCCACCTGATAAAACATAGGCTAATTTTTCCGCGATTTTAATATCGTGCTCAGATGCATAGCCCCCATATTGAAGTGATTTAGCACCCATCAGCATAGCAGCATATCCTGCTTCCCCAACAACAGGAATCTTTTCACGAATTGGCGCTTTATATCCTGTCTTAGATAAAGCTAATACTTTTTCTTTCGCATCATATAAGAGATGGTCTGAATTCACACTTATACTATCGCCATTACCAAGGAATCCGTTTTCAAATGCCTCCGCTGCAGATGCCGAAACTTTAGCAGTAGCCACTTTTTCAAAAACATCATTCGCTACCTTACCTAAATCAATTGATATACCTTCAGGGATTTGACGTAATTGTTTCAAATAAAGTTCTTTCGTTCCTCCACCACCAGGAATTAAACCAACTCCAACTTCGACAAGTCCCATATACGTTTCGGCAGATGCTTGAACAGAGGTAGAAGGTAAAGCTATTTCTGCGCCACCACCCAACGTCATATTAAACACAGCACTAACTACTGGTTTTTCACTATATTTAATTTTCATTCCTATATTTTGAAATTGGCGAATGACTAAATCAAGTTCATCAAAATTATCATCCTGTGCTTCCATAAGCATAAGTGCTAAATTTGCACCGACACTGAAGTTTCTCCCTTGATTCCCGATAACAAGTCCTTCATAATTTTTTTCTACTTCTTCAATAGCGGAATGAATCATCTGTATCGAATCTATTCCTAAAGCATTACTCTTCGAATGAAATTCTAGTAATGCAACACCATCACCCATATCTATTAAACTTGCACCTGGATTATGTTTAATGACACCTTTACTTTCTTTTAATCGTTGAATATTAATTTCCTTTTTATTATGAGGAAGGAGTTTATATTCTCCTTGATCATAGAAGTAATCTTCATGACTATCATATTTGTAAAAGGATTCATATCCATCTTCTAATAGATTAAGTACCCATCTAGGAACTGTATCCCCTTCCTTTTGCATTCGACCAACCGATTTTCTTAGTCCTATTGCGTCCCAAGTCTCAAATGGGCCTACTTCCCAACCAAATCCCCATTTCATTGCTTGATCAATCGCTACAATATCATCAGAAATCTCTCCAACTAGTTCGGCTGAATAAAGTAATGTTGGTTTTAAAATAGCCCATACTAAATCACTAGCCTTGTCTCCCGGAGCATTCAGAAGTGTCTGCAACTTTTTATTGACACCTTTTTGTTGCTTTACCATCTCTGTTACTTTCGTTTTTAGCTTCCTTCTTTCCTCATATTCAAGCGTTGAAGGGTTGATTTCCAAAATTTCTTTTCCTTTTTTCCAATAGAATCCTTGATTTACCTTAGCACCAATCCAACCTTTTTCATTCATTTGATGCATAAATTTAGGAACTTCAAAAACCTCTTTCTCATCTCCATCTACATGGTCATATACATTTCGAGCAACATGGATGAAAGTATCTAAACCAACAACATCTAATGTTCGGAATGTTGCACTTTTTGGTCGGCCAATCATTGGTCCTGTAACAGAATCAATTTCACCAACACTATACCCTCTCTTTAACATCTCTTTAACCGTGACAAGTAATCCATGTGTTCCAATTCGATTGGCTATAAAGTTAGGTGTATCCTTCGCTTCAACTACACCTTTTCCTAAAAATTCTTCTCCGAAAGATTTCATAAAGGTTAAAACTTCTGGTTTTGTATCATTCGTTGGAATAACTTCCAGTAATTTCAAGTATCTTGGCGGGTTAAAGAAATGTGTCCCTAAGAAATGTTTTTTCATATCATCTGAACAGTCTGCAATCATTGCATTTACAGAAATACCAGATGTATTAGTGGATACGATTGATCCAGATTTCCGGTACTGATCTACTTTTAAGAGAACATCCTTTTTTACTTCAAGGTTCTCTAGAACAACTTCAATAATCCAATCTACTTCAGATAATTTTTTTAAATCATCATTTAAATTACCTATTTCAATTAAGTCGAGACTTTTTTTCGATGTAATAGGTGAAGGTTTTTGCTTTAATAACGCTTTTTTACCATTTGCTGCAAAGCGATTTCGAACAGCCGGGTGATCCAGTGTTAGGCCTTTCTTTTCTTCATCATTAGCTAATTCCCTGGGAACAATATCAAGCATTAAAACAGGAATTCCATTGTTAGCAAGATGCGCAGCAATACCAGAACCCATTACACCAGACCCTAAAACTGCAGCTTTCTTTACTTTGTAATTCATACTTCATCCCCCTTCGAAATACTGAGTGAACACTCATTCATTTTAAGTTCAAAAAAAATATCAATTACTTATTTTCCTATTTACACTATATACTATATTCTGATATTTCGCAATAAGTTTATTCATTAAAAATGGTGATAACTGTAAACATTGGACTTAAAAGACGCAACTTATTCAAAAAAGATATCATAATCGTAATCATTCTTATTTACAAATCGGAATCATTACGTTATTATATTTAAGTATTTTAGTTGCAGAGGAGACAAATTAAATGAGAATTGGTAAGGTATTTATCCTATTGTTTATTATCGCAGCAACCATGTTTGGATGTAATTCTAATAATGAATCAGAAACAAAAAGTAATGAATCCCTCAAAGTATATACGACACTCTATCCTATTCAATATGCGATTGAAAGGATTGCCGGAGATAGTGTTACAGTAGAATCCGTCTATCCTCCGGGAGTAGATGCGCATTCCTACGAACCTACTTCAAAAGATATAACAAATATTGCTAAAAGTGATGCATTTTTTTATTTAGGTGCAGGAATGGAGGCATTTGCGGAAACAGCTGCTGATGCGCTAGGTAATCAAGATGTGGCACTAATAGAATTAGGTAAACATGAAGAACTCTTTCATGTAGAGGAATCTGAAGAACGAGACGAACATGCAGAACAAAATGAGGATCATGATGGACATCATCATGGTGATCATGATCCTCATATATGGATTGATCCAATCCGCATGTTAGAAATGTCCAATATTATTAAGCAAGAACTGATTAATTTAAATCCAGAACAAGAATCACTTTATAATAAAAATTTTGCAAAATTAGAAGAGGATTTACTGGAACTAGATCAGGACTTTAAAAACACGCTTAAAGACAAACAAAATAATAAAATTTTAGTTACACATGCAGCGTATGGATATTGGAAAGAAAGATACGGTATCCAACAAATTGCCATTAATGGGCTATCTTCTAGTAGTGAGCCATCACAAAAAGAGTTAACCAATATCATTAATCAAGCAAAAAAGAGTAAATTAAAATACATTATTTTTGAACAAAATTCTTCTAATCGTTTATCTGAAGTAATTCAACAAGAAATCGGCGCGGAAACAGCAGTCATTCATAATTTAGCCGTATTAACGGATGAAGACATTCGAAATCATGAAGATTATTTAACTTTAATGAAGAAAAATCTAGCAACCTTAAATCAAGTAACTAGCTAAATAAATTGTTAGGAGGTGTTCGTTTGGGAAAACCAGTAGTATCAATGAAAAATGTTACGTATGCTTATGAAGATAAAATAGTTCTTGATCATATCAATTTCGAAATACCCCAAGGTTCCCTTATGGGGTTAACCGGACCAAATGGTGGCGGAAAAACAACTTTAATTAAATTATTGCTTGGTATATTAAAGCCTGATGAAGGTACAATCAATATTTATGAAGAACCTGTTAGTAAATTTAAAGGAAGAAGTAAAATCGGCTTCGTATCCCAAAAAGCAAACTCCTTTAACCGTGGCTTTCCTGCAACTGTTTTTGAAGTTGTTTCAACTGGACTTACTGCTAAAATTGGCTACTTTAAATTTATGAATAAAAAACATAAAGAAAAAATACTTCATGCTATTGATCAAGTTGGGATGTCAGAATACACGTACCAGAATATCGGGAATCTTTCAGGCGGACAGCAACAACGTGTCTTTATTGCTAGAGCACTTGTCAGTGATCCGGAATTATTAATATTAGATGAACCAACGGTCGGGATTGACTATGAAAACGTAAGGCGTTTCTATGACTTATTACACCAACTACATGAAAAGAGAAACATCACGCTTCTTTTGGTTACGCATGATACTGGTATAATGACTGAACATGCTACCGATATTGTTTGTCTCAATAAAACATTACATTTTCACGGTAAACCGGAAGAATACCATTCCTTATCAGAGAAGGAACTATCTAATTTCTACGGTTACCCAGTTCATGTCGTTGAACATAACCATTAGAAAGGAGGCGTCGCCTTGTTAGCTGATTTTTTTCAATATGATTTTTTACGTTATACATTTTTAACTGGGTTATTAATTGGTATTATTGCCCCCTTACTAGGAACTTTTATTGTAGTAAGAAGGCTATCCCTAATCGCCGATGCCCTTTCACATGTAACGCTTGCAGGAATATCTTTTGGATTAATGTTGGAAAAATTACTTGTTATTTCTTTTAGTCCATTACTTGGGGGGATGATCTTCTCCGTCATTGGTTCCATTCTAATCGAGAGACTGAGAAGTGTATATAAGGCATACCAAGAAATCGCAATTCCTATTATTCTATCAGGCGGTGTTGGTTTAAGTGTTATTTTTATCGCGTTAGCTAACGGATTTAATAACGACTTATTTAACTATTTATTTGGTTCTGTATCCGCTGTTAGTAGAAGTGACTTTTTGATGATTGTAACCATTTCTATTTTTGTTGTATTTATGGTTACTATATTTTATAAAGAATTATTTACCTTATCATTTGATGAAGAGCATGCAACTGTATCTGGGTTACACTCGAAAACTATTCATTTATTATTTATTGTCTTAACAGCCCTAGTTATTGCCGCTTCCATTCGTATTGTTGGGGTATTACTCGTATCAGCACTTATGACACTACCAGTAGCCGCGGCAATGCGCATAGCAAAAGGGTTTAAACAAATGATTGGATTATCCATCCTATTTGGTGAATTAGCTATTATTATAGGTTTAATATCAGGCTATTATTTAAACATTCCACCCGGTGGAACAATCGTGATGGTATCTATCCTTATTTTATTAATTTCAATCGGAATGAAACGGTTAAAGTTTTTTAAAGCTGTAAAAGCGAGGGAAATCAAATGAACGTAAACGAAGCAATAGATCTCTTGAAACATAATGGCTTTAAAGCAACAGGCAAAAGAAAAGATATTTTAGACTATTTTTCTGAACAAGATGGTTATCGAACTGCAAAGGATTTAATTACACATCTAGAAAACGACAACGAGACAGTGAGCTTTGATACCATTTATCGGAACCTTCACTTGTATAAAGAAATGGGCATATTAGAGACGACGGAATTAAATGGGGAGAAGCATTTTCGTATGAACTGTGCTAAGCATCATCATCACCATTTTATCTGTAATGAATGTGGGCGCACAAAAGCAATTGATGTGTGTCCTATGGCGGATGTCAAGAAATCTTTGGCTAACTATGCAATTGAAGGTCATAAATTCGAAATATATGGATTGTGTCCAAATTGTCAAAACAATTGAATAGAAAATTATATATAGCGGTTGGGATTGGAGGAATGATTGGTGCAGTTAGTCGATATGGAATCTCATCCGCTTTTTCTTACTTTGAAAACTTTCCAATCGGCACACTAGCTGCTAACCTATTAGGTTGCTTTATTTTATCATTTTTATTACAACACCAATCCATTAAAGAAAAACTTTCTCCAGAATTTTTAACTGGCCTTACAACTGGGGTAATTGGAGCATTTACTACTTATTCCACTTTTGCATTAGAAACCATTCAATTGTGGCAACAAAATGCCGTGCTAAGCATCTTATATGTAGGTTTAAGTATGTTCGGCGGTTTACTAAGCTGTTATGTGGGCTTTAAATTAGCAAATAAAAGGCAGGATATGAAATAAATGAATATTATTTTAGTTGCTTTAGGGGGATTTTTTGGTAGTATTCTTAGATTCTATATCTCACAAATAACCGGGAAACGTTTAATAGGGACGTGGATTGCCAATATTTCCGGATCTCTTTTACTAGCATTTATTTACTACCTACATGTGAATGGCCAAATAACCGCTTCGATTTGGGCCTTATTAGGTGTAGGTTTTTGTGGAGCGTACACGACATTCTCCACTTTTGGTAATGAAACATTAGAATTAATTTTCGACAAAAAGTACAAAATAGCTTTCCTATATGTTTTTACTACGTTAAGTGTCTCTTTCATTCTTGTTTCCATTGTCCGTTACATAACCTATTAAAGAATTAGAGTTTTACTTCAACTAATCTTTTATTTGATGTATACTATTCTTGGTAGAAAAATGTAATAGGAGAAGAAGTAATATGAATAAAAAACGAGGTTTTTTGACATTTTTATTATTTATACTAACCATCGCTTTCATCGCCTTCGTTATTATTATGCAGCATAACTTTTTAAATCCTGATTTTGCAACAGCGGAAACGAATGAAAATATAAATTTAAATGACAACAAAGACAAAAGGAAAGAAAACGTAAAAGATGTAGAAAAAGTGGATAAAGATAATGATGTCTCTACGGAAGAAGACCAAGATAAAACTATGCCAACTACAAAGTACGTGAACGTGGATTTATTAAATGTTAGGAGTGACCCAAACACTAACAGTGAGATTGTAGGCGTTGTTACATTAAATCAAAAAGTAAAAGCGGAAAATATCGATAATGATGAGGGCTGGGTTAAAATTACAACCGATGACTTTACAGGATTTGTAAATAGTAAATTTTTAGATGAAGAAGTATAAACAAGAGTTCTAGAGAATGAGTATCTCTAGAACTCTTTTCATATGAACTTTTATCTTTCACAAATAAAAAAACCACCTCATTTAGGTGGTTTTTCTATTTGTTTTACAATTTTATCTTACTCGTCGAACATGTCCAGAGAAATGATCTTTCCAGTATCCACTAGACATATTTGCTACGTCTAAACCAGTGGAATTTTGTGCACCGATGAATTGACCTCCACCTAAGTAGATACCAACATGTCCATTTGTTTTATACGTATCAAAAAATACTAAATCACCAGGTTGTGCTTCACTATAAGAAACCTTTGTACCTACACTTTGTAACGCAGATGTACTTGATGGAATAGATATTCCTGCTTGTGCAAATGCCCATGATACGAACCCGGAGCAATCAAAACCACCTGGAGCTTTACCACCCCATACATATGGAGTACCTATATGACCAAACCCAGCATTGATAGCTGCCTGAATGCCTCCACTTGATTTTGTATCTGTGTTTGAGTCGCCCTGCTTACTACTTGTTTCTGATTTTGTTGATTTGCTAGATGATTCATTAGACTTACTGGATGGTTCACTAGATTTACTAGATGATTCGTCAGATTTACCGGATGGTTCGCTAGATTTACTAGATGATTCACCAGATTTACTGGATGGCTCGCTAGATTTACTTTCTTGACTTTGAGTTGTAACTTGTTCACTGGATGATGAACTTACATTTGCAACTTGAGTCTCTTTTGCCGGTTCTGTTATTGTTTGCATGTTTTCTTTTACTTCTGCTTCAAGTGAAGCCAATTCATTATCTTCCAAGTTTAACTCTGTTTTTAGATCTTCTAATTTTTGTTGTTCATTTTTTAATTCTTTTGCTTTACTTTCCTTTTGACTTTTTTGCTCATTAATTGTTTCTTGCATACCTTTTAATTCTTCTTTTTTCTCTTTTAATCCTTCAAGCTCGTCCTCTAAGGATTTTTTATTCTCTTCAACTTTTTGTTTATCTCTTTCTTGTGCATCTATTAAATTTTGATCAGATTCTGTAATTTTTGATACTGCGTTCACTCGACTAACAAAATCTGAAAAGTCGGCTGAGCCAAAAATAACTTCCAAATAATTAACAGAACCACCAGATTGTTGATAAGATTTCATACGTTCTTTCAAAATATCATAACGTTTTTCAATTGCTTCCTCAAGCTTAGCAATTTCATCTTCCAATCCTTTTATTTTCTCTTCTGTTGCGGAAATGTCCCCTTCCGTCTTATTCATCTTTCCTTGATTTTCTTCTAATGCACGATTTACACGATCAATTTCTTCTTGTAAATCATTTAATTGAAATAGGACATCTGCAATTTGGCTTTCTGCATCTGAAAGCTTTGCTTTAAGATCCCCACGTTGATTTTGAATTTCTTCTTGTTTTACAGTTAATTCCGCTTTGGTTTCTGCATGAACCGTATTTAATAATGCTGGACTGCTAAAGCCAATTACAGCAACCGTAGACAATGCTATCATTGTTTTTTTCAATCTTACTTCCCCGCTTCCTTTACCATTCAAGTAATTTCATATTTTTTTCTATAAATCTATCACAAGTTTTCTATTATATATGTATAAATCTTTCATATTCAACATGTCGTAGTATAACATCAAAAGGTTTCACACATATTATATTAATGTTACAATTATGTTTCAAAAGCGACAGAAATCGATAATACTATAAAAAAAACAACGGTATCCCTCTTATTTCTTTGCGAATACCGTTGTTATCTATTTAATTAACTTGAAAATTGTTCCATTTCGGTGGAGCCTTGTAGTGCAGTAGTGGAGGAAGTCCCACCTGAGATTACTTGTGCAACTTCATCGAAATACCCTGTACCAACTTCACGTTGATGTCTTGTAGCAGAATATCCATAACGTTCACTTGCAAATTCAGCTTGCTGTAATTCAGAATAGGCAGCCATTCCTTCTTCGCGATATTTTCTCGCTAATTCAAACATACTATGGTTTAATGCATGAAATCCAGCAAGTGTTACAAATTGGAATTTATAACCCATTTCTCCTAATTTATTTTGAAAACTAGCAATCTCCGTATCTGTTAATTTTTGCTTCCAATTAAATGAAGGGGAGCAATTATATGCTAATAGTTTAGTTGGATATTTTTCATGAATTGCATCAGCAAATCTTTGTGCTTCTTCAATATTCGGTTCAGAAGTTTCGCACCAAATCAGATCAGCATATGGGGCATACGCTAGACCACGCGAAATCGCTTGGTCAATTCCTGAACGGGTACGGAAAAATCCTTCTGTTGTTCGACTTCCTGTTAAAAATGGTTCATCATAAGGGTCCACATCACTTGTTATTAGATCTGCAGCATTTGCATCTGTTCTTGCGATAATAATTGTTGGTGTCCCCATTACATCAGCTGCCAATCTTGCTGCAATTAAATTTCGAACTGCTGTTTGAGTTGGAAGTAATACTTTCCCACCAAGATGACCACATTTCTTCTCTGACGATAATTGATCTTCAAAGTGAACACCTGATGCACCTGATTCAATCATAGACTTCATCAATTCAAATACATTCAATTGACCACCAAAACCAGCTTCCGCATCAGCTACTATCGGCACAAACCAATCAATTTCTTCATTTCCTTCTGCACTATGAATTTGATCTGCACGTTGCAATGCTTGATTTATTCGCTTTACAACATTAGGTACACTATTCACTGGATATAGACTTTGATCTGGATACATTTGTCCAGCCATATTTGCATCTGCAGCTACTTGCCACCCACTTAAATATATAGCTTTCAATCCCGCTTTAACCTGTTGAACAGCCTGGTTTCCAGTTAGTGCCCCTAAAGCGTGGATATATCCTTCCCCATTAATAGATTCCCAAAGTTTATTTGCACCACGAGTTGCTAATGTATGTTCTATATCTATAGAACCCCGTAAACGAATAACATCTTCTGCAGTATATGGTCTTTCAATTCCTCTCCATCTAGAATTTGTATCCCAATCGTTTTTTAATTTTTCCGCCCGATTCATTTCCATTTTTATTCCCCCTCATTATTTAACTGTTCATATGCTGGTATTGTTAGAAACTCTGCAAATTCTTCTTGCATAACCAATTCACTAAAAATAGTTGCAGCTTTTTCATAATTTCCTGTTGTAAATGCATCCTCTCCAACTTGCTCTCTTATTTTCATCAGTTCCTCATCGATTAACGTTGCAACCATTTGCTCCGTAATATCTATTTTATTACCTATTTTTCCTTTAGGATGTCTTATCCACTGCCATATTTGTGCTCTTGAGATTTCTGCTGTCGCTGCATCCTCCATTAGATTGTTAATAGGTACAGCACCCATACCACTCAACCACGCAGCTGTATAAAGAATCCCTACATTAATATTTGTTCGAACTCCTTCTTCGGTAATTTCTCCTGTAGGAACTTCCAATAACTTTTCAGCCGTTACCTCTACATCTTCTCTTTTATTAAAAATTTGATTTGGAGTCGGCATTCCTTCATTAAATATTTCCTTTACAAGTTCGACCATTCCTGGGTGAGCAACCCACGTACCATCATGACCATCCCTTACCTCTCTTTCTTTGTCAGCTCGAACTTTTTGAAATGCAACACTGTTCGCTTGCTCATCATTTTTTACCGGGATTTGTGCTGCCATCCCACCGATTGCCGGAGCATTTCGCTTATGACAAGTCTTAATTGCTAGCAATGAGTAAGCCCTCATAAATGGAACTTCCATTGTTACAATAGAACGATTGGGAAAAATAACATCCTTATGATTTTGAAACTTTTTTATAAAACTAAAAATATAATCCCATCTTCCACAATTTAACCCCGCTGAATGTTCTTTTAGTTCATATAATATTTCATCCATTTCGAACGCAGCGGTAATAGTTTCAATTAGAACAGTCGCCTTTATAGTGCCTTGTGGAATTCCAAGATGGTTTTGCGCGTAAACAAAAACGTCATTCCATAATCTTGCTTCATAATGGTTTTCCAACTTAGGTAGGTAAAAATATGGTCCGCTTCCCCGACGTAGTAGCTCTTTCGAATTATGATAAAAATAAAGTCCAAAATCTACTAAACTACCAGACATCGGTCTACCTTCATAGTGAAGATTATTTTCTTCTAAATGCCATCCTCTTGGACGAACGATTAATACCGCTGTTTCCTCATTCAATTTATAATCTTTTCCATTATTTGCTGTAAAATCTATTTCACGTCTAATGGCATCTCTTAAATTAATTTGACCTTGCATCATATTTTCCCAAGTTGGTGAGGTTGCATCCTCAAAATCTGCCATAAATGTTTTAGCTCCTGAATTTAAAGCATTGATAATCATTTTTCGGTCAACTGGTCCTGTTATTTCTACCCGGCGATCTTGTAAATCCTTTGGAATAGGATTAATCACCCAATTACCATTTCTTATGCTTTCTGTTTCTTTAAGAAAATCAAGTGTCATACCTTGATTTAACTTCTGTTGTAGTTCCTCACGCCTTTTTAACAACTCCCTTCGACGTTCATCAAAATGATAATGAAGCTGCTCGATAAATTCCATTGCCTCTGGTGTAAGAATTTCTCCAAATCTGTTTTTCTGATTGCTTTTTATTTCTGAAGTATTTAGCATAACTCCCTCTCCTTTGTTATAGCATAAATTCAACTTAACCAAATTGTTATATAACAATTTATACAAAAAAATTAATCTTCTCTTTTGGAAAGACAATAATCACAAACCATTGAATAGCTTTTTGCATCTACTTCTTTTCCACATTCTGGACAGTAAATTGTTTCCATTTTTACACCCCTAATCCCCATTATATTTCCAATCATTAATGTTATATCACACATAATCTATATCATATCTGTTGTATAACATCATATTCAAAAAAATTAGTCCTCTCTTTTGGAAAGACAATAATCACAAACCATTACATAACTTTTTGCATCTACTTCTTTTCCACACTCTGGACAGTTGACTTTCTCCATTACTTTCACCTCTCTTATATAACAGTTATTCAACTATCATTTGTTGTTATAATACAGTCTATTCGATAATTTCAAAAAAATCAACCCCTTTTTTTAAAATTATTTGAAAATTATTTTTCTTAGTTGAGGCGGAATATTGAAATACTGCACTTAATGGATGATTATTTAAAAAATGTAAAATAAAAGGGAGTAGAAAGCGGACTTATATAAAAGCCACCCTTCTACTCCACTAAATCATGTTTAAACGCATAAATAACAGCCTGCGTGCGATCCTGTACTTCTAATTTTCCTAAAATATTACTAACATGTACTTTTACTGTTTTTAACGAAATAAACAACTCATTCGCAATGTCTTGATTTGATTTTCCTTCTGCCATTAATAACAAAACTTCCATTTCTCTATCTGTTAATTGATGAAATAATTCGGTTTTAGTTTTGTTCCTCATTTTTGTCATAATTTTCCCCGTTACTTCCGGTTCCAATATGGATTGCCCTTCGTACGTTGCACGTATTGCTTTTGCAATTTCATCTGCTTTTGATGTCTTTAGCATATAACTTGTTGCACCAGCTTCTAATGCAGGGTAAACTTTTTCATCGTCCAGAAAACTCGTAACAATAATTATTTTCGCTTCTGGCCACGCTTGAATAATCTGTTTCGTTGCTTCTATACCGTCCATCTCTTTCATTACGAGATCCATCAAAATTATATCTGGTTTAAGTTCTAGTGCCAATTTTACTGCGGGAGCTCCATCATCAGCCTCAGCAACCACTTCGATATCAGATTGGGCAGAAAGATATGACGAAACTCCGATACGAACCATTTCATGATCGTCCGCAAACAATACTCTAATCATTTTGTTCCTCCACCTTTTCTAATATAGGTACTTTTACTTCTAGTTGTGTCCCCTGATTTGGTAAACTAACTAATTTAAAGGTTCCACCAACTTCATAAGCACGCTCACGCATATTTTGTAATCCATAAGAGCCTGTTTTCATACTTTCCATATCAAATCCCACTCCATTATCAACTACACGAAAAATAATCGTTTCATCTCTTACGATTAACAATACGCTTAAATTCGTCGCCTTCGCATGTCTTAAGGTGTTGGACAAAGACTCTTGAAGAATACGGAATAGCTGATCTTCTACTCCTTTATCCATTGGGAACTGTTCTATTTTTTGCGTGATTTCCATTGGTACTTTTTGTGTAAGCTCACGTAATAGCTCCTCTATGCCTTCTTGTAATGTTTTTCCTTTTAGTGCGACCGGTCGAAGATGCAATAATAATGCTCGCATTTCTAATTGGGACTGATGAATCATTTTTTCTACCATTCGTAATTGATCTTTCATCTTTTGGTCACTTGGTGGGTTAGATTCATTTATAGCGGACATCATCATGGAAGATGCAAATAATTGTTGGCTAACAGAATCGTGAAGCTCTCTTGCCAAACGATTCCTCTCCTGTTCTACAATTTCTTGCAAACCTTTCTCTCTTTCCTCTGTTCGTTCGGTTGCCAAACGCTGGGACAACTCTACTTGTTTCTTCATTTTTTCTTGTAACTCATACATTTTATGTCTTACCTGTTCCATTTCTCTATATGAGTCATCAGACATCGCAAGTTTTTTCCCTTTTATTAATTCATCTAAATCACGTTCGACCTCATAAACCCGTTGTTTCCAATATACTCCAATCGTTACGCCAAAAATAATCCCCGTTACAATGGTAATTCCGATAATCCAAAGTAAATAAGATACACTACCAAGCTTTTCATTCCAAATCAGCATCCATTCTTTTAAAGGAAAAAACAGGAATGTTATACTTATAATTGCAGCGGAAAGTAAAATGGAAAACAATACAGAAGTAAATATATGCCTAATAATAATATTCATATTCGCTTCACCTCAATATCTCCAGAAAAGATTGAGGTGATAATTTTTACTCTAGGAAAAGACCGACCATAATTTTCCGTCTGATAGAATAATGATTTATTCATTAGTTTCCAATGATGTTCACCAAGAATATGAGCTCGACCAAAAACTGAGCTATGATGAATACTAACTTCTACTTCATAAGGGACATAGATTTCAATATTCCCCATAAAATGCCTCATCGAAATAACGGCTGTATCATTTGGTAAAACGGTATTCGTTAAATCGATTATTTTATCCCCAAAAACGCTATGGATATTAATATCTCTCCAGCCATAAGCAGTTTCTTCTGTTTTTTGATCCTCAAATAACGTGTGATCAAATAACGGCTCCATTTGAATGATGGTACCTTGTTTCACTTCTTCTCCTGGAAGTGTCGGTGTTATAAACTCATCCTCTTTTTTCTTTTTGGCATAATCAAGAATCCATAAAACAAGTACCGTCACAATCAAGAATCGAACGGCTAAAATATTAAATAACGAAAATATAAAACTAATTAGGAAAATCCAAAATAGAATTTTCCCCCATAGTTTGTAAAAGTTTTTCCAACCAATGTACAGAAACAAGGCGGAAAAAAACACTTGAAATAAGGCTCCACCATGGAAAAAAATAATTTCAAAAATGAGGAGGATAAGACCGATAATTAAAATCCAGTTAAATGTATCTGTACGAAAACGTTTTAACATTTTATCCCCTCCTCTTTTCATTATATACGAATACAGGCGTAAGTTACGCCTGTATTATACCATGATTTACCAATAACTGTATGAATATTATATTTCCATCTCTTTTTCTTTTAATTCCTTTTCTAGCTTGTCTATTTTACCATCAAAGGTACTTCGGAAATAAGATTGATTCACTTTGTACTCTAGCCCTTCAATATAACGTTCCATTTCTGAGAATCTTGAATATGGTTCTTCAGCTGAATGTTGCATTACTTTATTAATTTGATGGTTAGCATGGGCAATATTTTCTCGACCCATTAAATCCATTCTTCTTAAATGCATATCTTTTAAGCGATGTTTCATTTCTTCATATTTTTGCTCTAGCTTATCTAATTGTTCTATCGCTTCATTTTTGGAAACTTTCATTCGGTCTGCACGATTTTTGTATTCTTCGTGTTCCTTCATCGCAAATTCGAACATTTCCACTTCATTTGCCTTTTCAGCAACTTTCGCTTGGTTTAAGCGTTTTTCAGCAAAATGAGTTGCTTTTTCAAATTCCTTTGTAAACTCTTCTTTTAATTTGTATTGACGATCAATTAATCTTCTTACTTTTTCCGTTTCTTGTTCGGCTTGACGTAAATATTGGTTCAAAGCTTTAATCGGATTCTTCTGTTCTTTTTTATCCAAAACATCATGTAAGTCTGCTTCCACTGCATTTTTAATTCTTGTAAAAATATTTGCCATTAAAATCCGCTCCTTTAATTATTTATTTAATTCTGCCCACTCGCGCTCAAAGTTTGTAAATGGATCATCATCTTCTATCACACGAACTACTGGGTCATCGTCTTCCTTGTTCCAATTTTTATATATTACATACAATGCGTAGGCTGCGACCAAACCAATTACCGCATATAAATTGGAAAAGGCGATACTAGCGATAATTAGGCCTAAAATAGCCCAACCTATTTTCCCGAAAATTGACTCACTTCTAACAAACTTCTTGAAGACAATGTATAGCAACCAAACGGATAGTCCTAATAAAACCATTGATCCAAGATTTGCCAAAAGAAGTAGTAATGCAACCAATCCTCCAGCAAACAACATAAATTTTTTCATATTTTTCCTCCTTCCTTATCTTGATTCCATCATAACGAAATTTACGTTTTCTTTTAATGATCCTGAGGAATATTTTTGTATAGGACTTGAGGCGTATTTGGGGTAATACTTGTGTTTAAATGTATTGGATGTATGAGTTGCAGTGTGTTGATTTTTACGATGTGTTCCGGCACTCATCAGGTCGATTAAAAGAAGCCTGGATACACAAATTATCCAAGCTTCATTAAAATATAATTGTTTTATCTAGGATCACGCCAAACAAAATTCCTCTGCCAAGAGCTGATACGATTTTTTTCGAGCTTCGTAGCTATGGGTAATAGTTACAATCATTAATTCGTCGACTTCATATTCGGATTGTAAGTTCTCTAGTTGCTCCCGAACTTGAGAAGGATTCCCTACGATTTGGTTTTGTTTCATTCTTTCTATTCTTTCCTTTTCCTCCAATGAATATGGATATGCTTTAGCTTCTTCAATGGAAGGAACACCTTCTTTTCCTTCTCCCTTGTCTTGTAATATTTTCCACAAATAATTGCTCATTGCTATTTCTTCCGCTTCTTCTGTCGTCTCTGCACAAATCGCAGAAACGGTAACAATCACATTAGACTTCCCATTAAGAACATTTTTCATATACTCTTTGACGATAGATGGTCCATCTTCATTACTCATAAAATGACCAAACACAAATGGTAACCTTTTTTCAATCGCTAACTTTGCACTCTTATTACTCGTTCCTAATAACCATGGTACTGGAGGTGTTTTTGGTACTGGAGTTGCAGAGACTTTCGCATACATATGATCACTTGGAAAATCTTGATGTAAAAAAAGAATAACTTCATCCACTAATTTTGGATACATCCGGACCTTTTCTAAAAAGTTTCCAGCAAGTGCTATCGAAACTTCTGCGGATCCACCAGGTGCTCTTCCAAGTCCCAAGTCCACCCTATTTGGATACAATGTTGCAAGTTCATTATATCTTTCAGCAATATGATAGGGACTATAGTTTGGTAACAATACTGCACCTGAACCAATGCGGATTTGTTCTGTTTGCGAACCAATAATTCCTAATAAGATATCTGGAGCCGGTGACGCTAAACCGCCTAAATCATGATGCTCTGCTACCCAATAACGGTGGTAACCAAGTTCGTCAGTCAGTTTGGCAAGTTCAATGGATGCCTCTAAAGCGTCTTTCGGAGTCTTTCCTTTAGAAATTGGGGACTGGTCTAATATACTTAATTTCATTTGTAATCCACCTCTTTATGAAAAAGCGAACCTACCACACTGGTAAGTCCGCTTGTCTTTTATATAGAAATCATTTTAGATTGTACATAATGATAAAGCAAATTCTCTGTTTCCTTTAATGAATCTTCATGGGTTCTCTCAAAAGCATGAGAGGAATCAATCCCAGGTCCAATTAATCCATGTACAATATCATATCCGGAACGAATCGCAGCAGAAGCATCTGAACCATAATATGGATAAATATCTAGCTTATAACCGATATTATTTTCCTCGGCTAACCTGACAAGATGTTTCCTTAATTCATAATGATAAGGACCACTTGCATCTTTCACACAAATGGATACGGTATATTCATCTGTAGATTGTCCATCTCCCATTGCACCCATATCCACTGCTAAATATTCCACTGCTTCTGGGGTAATATTTGAATTACCTCCATAGCCTATTTCTTCATTGTTAGAAATAAGAAAATGGGTTGTATATGGAAGAGTAATACTTTCTTCTTTTATCCGTTTTATTAATTGAAGAAGTATAGCCACACTTGCCTTATCATCCAAATGACGTGACTTAATAAATCCATTTTCGGTAAGTTCTATTCGAGGATTAAAAGAAACGAAATCTCCAACTTCAATTCCTAGTTCACGTACATCATCTGCATTTTTCACTTTCGCATCAATTCTAACTTCCATGTTTTTTTGATTACGCTCCGCTTCTCCTGCATTTTTATATACATGCACAGAAGTTTGATGCATCAAAATAGTTCCTGTATATTTCTTTCCTGTTGTAGTGTGAATTTCACAATATTCTCCTTCAATTGAATTGTAGCGAAATCCACCAATTAAATCTAAACGAAGCCTGCCATTCTTTTTTACTTCTTTTACCATAGCACCTAATGTATCAACATGAGCTGTTAACATCCGATGTTCATTTTCTACTTTACCAGGGATAGTAGCAATTAACCCACCTTTCCGATTTCGTTTTGTATCTACGTTTAAACTGTTCAAATATTCCTCAACAAATTGTATGACTTTAGCGGTATTTCCAGATGGACTTGGGATAGAAACAAGTTCCTTGATTAATTCCTTTGTTTCGTTAACTTTTGGATATGTACTCATTTTTTCCACTCCTTTAATATTAGAATGATTTTATTCTTCTATTTCATCCACTATTTTCTCCGCGGCCCTTCGAAATAAATTACTCATATGTGTAAAAGATGCAACTAGCAGAAGTTTTCTTAAATACTCTTCATCCTTATCATCCATCATTTTATCTTCTATCTCTTTGTAAATATCTGAACTATCATTTTTAAATTGCTCCACATTTTTCTCATTAGAAGTAATATAAGTATTGTATACATCCTCCAAAGAAAACTCTTCTGCTAAAACTTTTTTATTTAATGGTGACAATGTTTTCTTGATATCATTTATAGATAACGAACTCTTCATTTGATAGATCATACTGATAAGCATGATATGTTCTTTTGAATATTTTTTATTCTTTACAGGGAAAAATAACTTACCCTTAGCATAATTATTAATCATTGTTTTGGTAAGTATTTTTTCTTCATCATTCCGCTTCGTTTGGGAAAACTTATTTTCGAATAACTGAATCACTTGGTCCATATATAAATCTATATCAGGTATTTCCTCTATTGTTAATTGAGTATCCAGATATAGTTTTTCTAATAGTTCATCTATATTTTGCATTATAATAAACCCCTATTGTATTTTCTTTTATTATAAAATAAATATTTTATTTAGTAAAACATTGACTACATGATAACAATACGTGTATGATTGATATATAGTTTTCGAAACTACATGTTGAAGTGGAGGAATAAGTAAATGAATTCTTATATACGGGAACCTATTAACACATGGACCCATTTAATTGGAGCAATTTTAGCAGTTTTTGGTTTGGTAGCAATGATTGTAAAGGCAGTAATTACTTCCGGTTCTTGGCTCGTCACTACAGCTGTTATTATTTTTGGGGTAAGTATGATTTTATTATACTCGGCATCCGCTACATACCATATGGTAATAGCTAAAGACCGTGTTATAGCTTTCCTAAGAAAAATTGACCATTCCATGATTTTTGTTCTTATTGCTGGGACGTACACTCCATTTTGTTTAATTACACTACAAGGAACGAAACTTGGATGGATATTGTTTTTTATCGTAAATGGTCTTGCTATATTAGGGGTAACGTTTAAATTAACTTGGTTCCACTCCCCGCGTTGGCTATCTACTGCGATTTACCTAGGAATGGGATGGCTTGTTGTCTTTTTCACCGGAGAATTAGCACCTGGATTAGGTATTGGTGGAATGACTTTTCTCATTTTAGGTGGTGCTTTTTATACAGTAGGCGGACTTATATACGGATTTAAACCAAAGTTCCTTCAATTTAAAAATTGGGGATTTCATGAGATTTTTCACCTTTTCATTTTGTTTGGAAGTCTCTTTCACTTTATTTGCATCTATGCATACGTTTTATAACACGCCTTAATATGGCGTGTTTTTTTTGCATAAAAGTTCTCCTTTTCCAAATACTAGTAAGAAACAGTTTTCCTAGGAGGCTATTTATGAAAAAAGTATTATTCCCTATTGTCTTTTTGTTTATTTTTCTAACGGGTTTTGATCACACTGAGAACCTAGAGATTACAAAAATTGAAACAACGGTCGATGAGGCAAACCATGAATTGCGTTACGACTTTGAAATTAAAAATAATGGAAACGAACCTATTAAAAGCGAATTTGATTACCCAGGAAGCCATCCATACGGAATTGAACTAGTAGTTAAGCCTAATGAAGAACTAGCTGGTTTAATGGAAATGGAAGAGAATACAAAACATCAAAAAATGCTTTCTTTGAGCAGTGGCAGTAGAGGCTTTTTCGAACCGAACAGCGAGTCTTATTTTTACGTATCTTACCAAATAAAGAACGGAGCAAATTTTGCTAAAGTAAAAAAACATGCGCTAGATTCAACATTACTCATATTAGACGGAGTTGAAGTATCAGCAGAATTCCCTTTACAGAATATCAAATAAGTTACAAAAGCGTTGGTTTATCTACCAACGCTTTCCCCTTTTAAAAATCTTCTACAAATCGTCTACGGTCTAGAACAACTTGTTCAAGTTCATTCTCTTTTAAATGAATCTGTTCTTTTATATTTTCAACGATTCGACCTACTTCTAACTGTTTTTGACTAATTTGATCCTGTGATTCATTAATTCTTTCTTGAACCAAATAATCAGTGAAGAAATTATCCAAGAAAAAGTCGGCAAATTTCAACATACTTGAAATATCTATCGAAATATTTAAATCCGCTTCTACATCTAATAATTCCTTTTGAAACTTACGTAAGCTTTTTTGTGCACGGTTAATAGCTTCCATAGCTTCATCCATATTACTATGTTTCAAGAGCCCAGATATTGCACCACCTCCAAACATATCGAATACTCCCCATGTCGCAGCATTATCTATTGAATCTCCTGCAATATCGAGGTCAGCTTTCGCTTTATTTCCAGCTATTAAAGCTTCATCTAATTCTTCTATGTATGCTCTTAAGTCTTCTTCCTGTTCACTAAATTCAAATAATGTAGTGGAAGATGCACTTTGTTTAATGATTCCTTCTTTTTTAGTAAAAATTTCGTTATAACGATATTCTACATCTCCCATTTTTTCAATACGGTATTGAAGATTACTTATTTCTAATTCAACATCCTTTTTATGTTTCTTTGCCTCGTTTAATTGGATTTGAACAGTAAGGACTTCCTGTTTTTCTTTTTCCAGTTTTTCTACCTTATTGCCTAACAAGGTTTGGACCAAATTGGAAAAACTTAAACCCTCTAACTTTTCCACATCTTTTTCTTCTTCCTTTAATTGATTGGAGAGAAATGATATATTTTCTTCAATTGCCGTAAGTTCATTTTCATAATCTACAATTTGTAATTGCCACTTTTTCTTTTTTCTCATTTTCGTTTTTAATTCCATTAGTTCTTGGTTAAGTTTTTCTTCTATCATCTAAAATCCCCCTCCATTATTATACGAACGAACTTATTTAAAAGTTTCATACTCATTTAAAAAATCCCGCCAATATACACGGCAGGATTTTACCAATCTAAGCATGTTCCTCATGCATAGCCTCTTCTTTTGTCTGGTGAACAGTCCCGAATGGATGTTCAGGTGGTGCATAGATAGAATATAATTTCAATGGCTTGTTACCAATATTCACGATATTATGCCAAAAACCAGCCGGAACCATGATTGCATCATCGTCAGAAACTTTAACATTATAATCCAAGCGATCTTTTTGTTTCCCCATTTGAACGATGCCTTTCCCGTCTTCCAAGCGTAAAAATTGGTCTGTTGTTTGGTGATTCTCCAATCCAATATCTTCTCCTACGGGTATACTCATCAAGGTGACTTGTAAATGCTCCCCTGTCCAAATTGCTGTTCGAAATGTATCATTTTCTTTCGTAGCATCCTCAATATCTAAAGAAAAAGGCTGTTTCCCATGATCTTTAATTATCCTGTCTTCTATTTTAATGTTTGGGTTAAACGAATAATCATACATGTTTCCATAAGGCAGTGGCATATTTACTGGCTGTCTAGCATGATAGTATCCATGTGGATTAACGTAAAACGGATTTGGATAAAAATAAGGATAATAATACATCTGAAACACTCCCCCAATTGAATTCATGTCATCCTATCCTATGCTACAGATACCAAAATGTACTTTGTATTATTTTTTTCAGAAAATCGCATCTAGCATTTAATGTTATACTAAATTTAAACATTCTTTTATAGAAACAAGGTGTCTACTATGTCTTATATCCAAAAAGGAACTGCATCCTACCGTAAAGCACTGTTCGCTTTATTCTCTGGAAGTTTCGTAACATTTAGCTTACTTTATAGTGCTCAACCTTTAATTCCAATATTTTCAAGCGAGTTTGGTGTATCACCTACAAATGCTAGTTTATCGCTTTCTTTTTCTACAGGAGTCTTAGCCATTGTAATGCTTTTTACTCCGAGCTTGTCTAATTCCATTGGGCGCAAACAGATTATGTCGATTGCTCTTTTGGCAGCTTCTATTCTTTCCATTTTAACGGCTATAACACCAAACTTTTCTCTATTACTACTTAGTCGAGCATTATTAGGTGCTGTTTTGGCTGGCTTTCCAAGTATTGCCATGACTTATATATCTGAGGAATTCCACCCGAAGGAACTAGGTACGGTTATGGGAATCTATATTAGTGGAAATACAGTTGGGGGGCTTTCCGGAAGAATTGTTACTAGTGCCCTCACGGATTGGTTCACTTGGGAAATTGCCCTCTTCATCATTGGAGGTATCGCACTCTTCATTAGCATATGGTTTTGGAGGCATTTACCCGAAGAACGACATTTCGTAAAAGAGCATGGCACTTTAAAAAACTTAATCCCTGAATTAGGCTACCATTTTAAAAATCCAGCTTTGCTTTGTCTTTATGGATTATCTTTCTTGCTTATGGGGAGCTTTGTCACTCTATATAACTACATTACCTATTTATTAATCGGCGAACCATATCATTTAAGTCATGCTGCGGTAGGCTCCATCTTTTTTGTCTATTTAGTAGGTACATTCAGCTCAACCTTTATGGGTAATCAAGCTGATCGGCACGGAAAAGCCAAAGTATTGCCACTCGGCATTTTGATTATGACAATAGGTGCAATCGGTACATTATATGAAGGTTTGTGGTTAAAAATTGTAGCAATCGCTATATTTACCTTTGGTTTTTTTGGCAGTCATTCCATCGCAAGTGCTTGGGTTGGGCAAAAAGCAACAGCCCATAAGGCACAAGCTTCTTCTCTATATTTATTATTCTACTATGGTGGTTCTAGCTTATTTGGTACATTGGGAGGAATCTTCTGGAGCAATTACGGTTGGAACGGCGTAATCGGAATGATTAGTGTATTATTAGTCATTGCTTTTGTATTGGTAGGAATTCTTGTCTTTTCAAAAAGTACGTTACGATCCAGGTAAATAGTAAAAAGGCATAAATTCCATAATAAGGAATTTATGCTCAACTTGGAGAGACTAATCACCTTTTAAACCATTGTAAATTTTATCAATATTATATTCTAAAAACTTAATATACGTGTCTCCAGCTTCCCCTTTTTTTCCTATTTCATCTGAAAAGATTTTGTCTTTATAGATTTCTACTCCACTTTCTTCGGACACGGTTTCCATCGGTCTAGAATCCACATTCGATTCTAAGAATAATATAGGAACGTCACGCTCTTTAAGGAAATTGACAAGAGATTTTATTTGCTCTGGAGATCCGTTTTCCTCCGTATCAATCTCCCAAATATAACCTTCTTCTAGCCCATATCTGTCTGCCATATATTGAAATGCACGTTCACTTGTTACTAGAATTCGATTTTCTTCCGGAATATCGGCAATTTTATTTTTATATTCTTCATCTATTTCTTTTAATTTTTCTATATAAGCCTTAGCATTCTTATCATATTCCTCTTTATTCTCTGGGTCTGCTTTCACTAATGCATCATGTGCCTTTTCTACCATAATCATTCCAACATTTGGATCTAGAAAAGCGTGGGGATTCATTTCATGTTCTGCTTCCCCTTTTTCAGTTAAATACTTGGGTTCTACACCTTTCGTTAATTCAAAGATATTTTCGTCTTTTTGTCCAACAGTGTTCATCATTTTAAAAAACCAGCCATGCTCTCCACCTTCTAGATTTAAACCATTATAAAATAATATATCTGCATCTGTAGCCTTCTTAATATCTTCTGGAAGTGGCTCATATTCATGTGGATCTGTACCAATTGGAACGAGATTATGAATCTCTACATGCTCCCCACCAATTTGATGTACAATATCCTCTAACAACGTAAAACTAGTTACAACTTTTAAAACATCGTCATTGTTATCATTCGCAGTAACATCCTTATTTCCACAAGCAGCTAATAGTAAGGATATAGCGGCTAAGCTTAACATTAATCGAACTAACCTTCTCATCTTTTATTACTCCTTCTCTTTTTAAATAGAAGCTTTGTTTCTCTTTTCCCTTATCGCACGCCATAAGATTCCTTGTTTTGGCGAGAAAATAAAAGCTAAAATAAAAATAAATGTTGTAGCAAGGACAATGACTGCACCCGACGATAAATTATATTCTGAACTAAAGTACAAACCGATGACAGCTGATAAAGCTCCAAAAAAGGCTGATAGGAATATCATCGTTGATAAGCGGTTTGTCAATAAATACGCTGTAGATGCTGGTGTAATAAGCATTGCAACTACTAATATAACTCCTACTGTTTGCAAGGAAGCAACGGTTACTAAGGTTAATAAGATCATAATGACGTAATGAATAAAACGAACTGGTAACCCGTAGGCTTGAGCCATCGTTGGATCGAACGTTGTAATAAGAAATTCTTTATAAAATAAAATAACAATAAGTAAAACAATGGCACCAATGATTAATGTTAACCACATATCTGATGATTGAACAGATAAAACATTACCAAACAATATTTGGGTTAAATCTATGGCTGTCGAAGCTTTTGTAATCAGTATTACCCCTAGTGCAAAAAAGGATGAAAAAACAATACCAATCGAAGAATCACTTTTAATACGGCTATTTTGACTTATATAACCAATACCGACAGCAGTTAATAAACCAATAACCACTGCACCATAAAAATAATTAATCCCTAACATGAAAGATATAGCGACACCTGGTAGAATAGCATGGGAAATAGCGTCCCCCATCAGGGCCATACCTCTGAGAATGATGAAGCAACCAATAACCCCACATATTATTCCAACCATTATTGAGGTAAACAACGCTTTTTGTAGAAAGCCGTAATTCATAAGGTCTTGTATAAATTCCATTACATTTTCACCCCAACATTTTCCAATATAGAAAGGTTTGCACGATATGCCCGAGTAATCTTTTCTGGTTTAAATACTTCTTGAACGGGGCCGAAATCCACTAATTCCTTATTTAACAAAATTAGCTCATCAAAGTAATCCTCCACTTTCGTTAAATCATGGTGAACAACTAATACTGTTTTTCCTTTGTCACGAAGTTTCTTTAGAATTTGGATAATGGTGGTTTCACTAGATACATCAATCCCAACAAAAGGCTCATCCAAGAAAAATAATTCCGCTTTTTGCGCAAGTGCCCTAGCAAGAAACACTCGTTGCTGTTGTCCTCCTGACAGTTCTCCAATTTGCTGTTTACTGTAATCCTCCATTCCGACTTCTTTTAAACATTGGAATGCCCAATCTTTTTGCTTTGCATTAGGTCTGCGCATAAGACCAAGATGTGGGTATGTTCCTAGAAGAACCGTGTCTATAACATTAATAGGAAAATCCCAGTCCAAATTATTACGTTGGGGAACATAAGCAATTTTTTTTCGTATAGCTTTTAAAGGCTTCCCTAATACCCTCACATTTCCCTTATCTTTAGGAATTAGGCCAAGTGTAGCTTTCATAATGGTTGATTTACCTGCGCCATTTGGACCTATTATTCCTACTAATTTTCCTGTATCAATTGAAAAGGAAACATCTTTTATAACTTCCTTTCCATAATAAGAAACATGTAGATGGTCTACCGTGAGCGCTTTTCCCATCTTTTTCACCTTCCTCTTCCATTTAATACTATTACTAGCTAATATTTACCTCACAAACAACTTTTTCCCTAGGGCAACATTTGATCATACTCTATTCAATAAAAACTAAAATGGTTCATTAAAAATCACTTTTATAATAACTAGTGTAAATGACAAAGTCTTTTATTGTCAACAAATAGTTTCCCTAAGGCAACATTATGTCAGGTATACAAATATATGCATGAACAGTTGTGATTTTCTCTGCAAATATAACTAAACCAACTCTTATTAGTACGGCTACCACATCGTTACCTAAAAATAAAATGGTTCCCCATTTTCTATGATGGGAAACCATTCCATTACACTTTTATTTCTTTTTTCTGATACCTATTACACGTCCCACTTCTTTCGGTTTCTTCATAGGAGTATGCTTTGCTGCGAGTTCTTTTACTTGTGAATAAATTTCCTCTGGGAACGGTGATGCTTTCCCTGTTGACTGATCAATCCCCATTAGCATTTGTTCGCTTGTTGCGGCTCGTTTACCATGTTCTCCGTACAATTCAAAAAATAGATGAGTACGTTTAACATCATAATCGATAACGTACATACGGATCTCAAATGGTTCGTCAAGTTTCATTTCATTTAAATAACAAACATGAGTTTCCATCGTGTACATCGTATATTGACTCTTATTCCGGTAATCTTCCGTTATACCAATGAAGTTCATAAAGGCATCGACAGCCCAACTAAATGCACGTACATATTCTGCATCATTCATGTGTCCGTTGTAGTCAATCCAAGTCTCTGGTACTTTATCCTGAATAATCAATTTGGATTCGTTCAAGTTCTATCTTCCCTTCTAAAAACTAGTTAAATGACTCGTAGCTTCCGGACATATTTTCCCCTGGCCAGTATTTTTCCAATAACTGTTGTAATTCAATTAAAAACTGATCACGGCGGTCTTCTAGTCTTTCCATTTCCACACCATCCGTTTGTGCTTCACAACCAGTAATTACTTTTTCAGCTAGTTCTTCCGTTAGTTCTGGTGCTTCCAGTTTGGTCCATGGTAATTTCAATGCAGGTCCGAATTGTTCCAGCAGGTGACGCATCCCTTCTTTCCCTCCACCCATATGTAGAGTCATGAATGGTCCCATTAGCGCCCATCTGAGTCCTGGCCCATATATAATGGATGCATCCACTTCTTCTGTACTTGCAGCACCATCGTTAACAATATGAAGTGCTTCACGCCAAATTGCTTCCATTAAGCGGTCAGCAATATGACCTTCAATTTCCTGACGAATCACTAATGGTTTCATCATTATGTTGTCATAAAACATTTTTGCCTTTTCAATATAAAATTTGTCGGTTTTATCCCCGCCAACTAATTCCACAAGCGGCATCAGATATACCGGATTAAATGGATGGGCAACCATAACACGTTCTGGATGATTCTTGCAATCCGCCTGTAAGCTACTTGGTAATATTCCCGATGTGCTTGAAGCAATAATGGTTTCTTCTTTGGTATATCGATCAATATCAGCTATAACCTTTCTTTTTAATTCCTCTCGCTCCGGGACATTTTCCTGAACAAAGTCCGCTTCCTTTAATGACTTTTCTAAATCAGTTTCAAAAAATAAATGATCTTCTGGAGCACCCACAGCTAATCCCATTTTTTTCATCCAAGGCCATGCACGTTCCACAGCTTTACGGGTCTTTTCTTCTGTGTTGGGATCTGGATCATATGCAGTAACGGTGTAGTCATTTGCTAAAAAGCGTGTTATCCACCCATTGCCAATTACACCCGTTCCGACAACTGTGATATTTTTAATTGAAGTTTCTTTCGTCATACTAGCCTTCCTTTCCATATGGGTTACGTAAATTTAGATGCTCTCGCGCTTCGGTCGGCGTCATAATATCGGAACCTAAAGCTTGTACCATACCGACAGCTTTATCAACAAGTTGCTCGTTTGTAGCAAGTTTTCCTTTTTCTAAATACAAGTTATCTTCAAGGCCTACACGGATATTTCCACCTTGAAGTAGGGATTCCATCGCTATTGGCATTTGCATTCTACCAATTCCAAAAGCTGCCCATTTCGCGTTATCCGGAATACGACTCTTCATGTAAGACAGCGTTTCTGCATCCGCTGCTGCTCCCCATGGGATACCAAGGCAAAACTGAAATAGTGGAGCTCCTTCAATTAAACCTTCCTCCACTAATTGGTTCGCGAAACGAATATGACCTGTATCAAAACATTCTAATTCTGGTTTCACCCCAATATTTTTAACAAGTTTCGCCTGTCTTCTTAACCAGTCAGTCGGGCTTACGTATAACATATTGCCAAAGTTTAAGCTACCACAATCAAGGGTGCACATTTCTGGTAGAAGTTTTTCAATAGGTTCGTGGCGTTCTTCAGGAGTTTGAATATCGGTTCCTTCTCCACCTGTAGTTGGGGCATCTTCACTTGGTATCCAGTCTCCACCCCCACCAGAAGTAAGATTTATAATTACGTCGGTCTCTGACTCACGAATACGTTCTACGACTTCCTGAAACAGGCTGACATCATGGCTTAGCTTGCCAGTTTTTGGATCACGAACATGGATATGTGCAATTGTAGCCCCTGCCTTAGCAGCTTTAATGGCTGAATCTGCAATTTCTTTTGGAGTTACGGGTACATGTGGACTTTTTGCCGTTGTGTCACCAGCTCCTGTTAATGCGCATGATAAAATTACTTTTTTATTCATTGCTTAATTCCTCCCATTCTTTTTCTTCGGTACGTGTTCGAATATTTCACCGCTTTCAAAAAACTCAGTTACTCGACGAATCCAGTCATAGTAGTCCATCCAATCCCTCATTTCATGAAAAAGTTCATTAATAGCCTCTTCATCCTCCTCAGTAAGTCCAGATACATTCTGTAATTCATCCAATGTCTTTAAAAGCCTTTGTTCAAAGGTACGGCTACGTTTAATAGCTTTATGCCAAGTAGAGGTAAAAAGAGAAATAAATGTTTGGTAATAATCTTCTTCTACTTGAAATAAATCTTTTCGAATACCTTTTTTAAATACACGCTCCGCAATATCTAAATCTATCATTTCCCGGACAACCTGACTCATTCGGGTTTTGCTCATTCCGGTCTCTTCTGATAACTCGTCTAGGGTCATCGGTTTCTGGTTCATATAAATAATTCCGAGAACACGTCCAACACTTGTCGAGACACCAAAAGCATTCATATTATCCGTTATTTTTTCAATAAATTGAGTTCTGACATCTTCAATTCGTTCATCATGAATTTTCATAGTACTTCCCCTTTCGGCATGCTGCACATAAAGAAGACTTCCATCAGTGCGGGTTTTCCTTCATCTCACACTTATCGGACCTTTACGGGCGGTTGACTCCCACCTACCTTCTTTATTTCCCCAGAAGCTTGAGGTGGGATAAAATTAATCCAACCTTTAAATAGTACTAGGAGAAATAATTAATTTACAAAGGGTTATTCGTTTCATTTTCACTTATTTCTCTAGTGGTATTATTAATTTCGATGCCTTTTCTCCTCCATGATAAATGTATTCAACCGCAGCTTTTCCCTCCGTATGTGTTTTTGTTGTCGTTCCGTTATTTAAATTGATATCATAAAGTGGTGCATTACTTGCTGCTATATCTAACCTCAGACGATGGCCTTTTTTCAGGGTATAAGATGTAGAACCTATTTCGGTTTCCAAACAAAATGGCTGATTCACATTTTCAACCTTTTCCCTGTGAAACGTATCAACAATATTATACGCACGACCTAATTCGTCCACATCTGATAGTCTCAAAGAAATATCAAATAGACATGTTGGAGAGGAGACCCAAATTTCTGCTTTAATCGAACCCAATAGTCGTAATTCCGTATCAAGTTCCATACTTGTATATACGAGGACATCATCACGATCCTGAATATCACTAACATCAAACATTCCTGACTCATGTCCTGCAATCAATACTCCTCAAAACCATATGGACTTGCCCATGTTTGATTGAAACGATCTTTAAATTCATGAGATACGATATTCAACGCCTTTTCAGGATCTGTAATCGGGTCCATTCCCAGTGATCCCGACAGATCTGTTCCTGTATAACGTGTACTTGTTATATCAAGGTCACCTCTTAACATACCCTGGTGTTGTACGATGGATGATCCTAGATGTGTAACAAGATCAGTAGTAGCATCTGTTTCCCGTTCAATCAAGATAGATAGCATTTCAGCTAAAATTTGTGATTCAGATGTACCAAGAGCCCCTATTTTTAACGTATCTTTTGATGTACTTGCAAGACCTGGCAAGGAACAACCAGCAAGCATCACTACTAAAAGTAAAATAAAACATCCTCTATATAGCATCTTTTTCAGCACAACTTTTCACCTCCAACATTATGCGGCTTCATAAGATTTCTTTAACCCTTCCGGTGTCAATCTTTTTTCTATAATGGCTAGGAAACGATCAGAAATCAAGGCTAGGACGGTTGCTGGTACTGTTCCCGCAATAATCAATGAAGGCTGATATAAGTTCAATCCATCAAATATAAAATCACCAAGACCACCACCACCGATGAATGCTGCCAATGTCGCCCAACCAATCAAATATACAGTCGATAAGCGAACACCCGCCATAATTACCGGTAAGGACATTGGAAATTCAACTTTTATTATCGATTGCAAATTACTCATCCCCATGCCCTTACCTGCTTCTATCACACTTTTATCCACATCTCGAACCCCAATGTAAGTGTTTCGTAAGATTGGTAATAGCGAATAGAAAAATAGTGCCAAAATAGCAGGAATTTTTCCAACACCTAAAAATGGGATAAAAAATGCTAGGATTGCAAGACTTGGAATAGTTTGTAGAATACCAATAAAAGAGATAAACTTATCAGCGAAGTTTGGCACCCTTGAAAGGAGAATCCCGAGGGGAATAGCAACTACCACACCTAGCAAGATGGCCGCAACAGAAATATACAAGTGTTCCCATGTTTTTATTATTAATTCATTACCATGTACAGCAAAAAAATCCATCATAACGATCTCTGCCTCCTTATTCTGCTACTGATATGATTTCTTCCAATTCCGTTCCGTCGCCCCAAATTGTGTCATAAACAAGCGTTGCAAGCGTCGCACGTGTAACAATTCCGACTAGACGATGCTGATCATCTACAACAGGAACATATTGAGCTCCATGTCTGAGTATTTTGCGAACGGTATCACTTAACAAACTATCTTGAAATACAGAATAAAGTTTGGTCTCCATTACTTCCTCGACCTGATTAGCCTTTTTATAATTAAGATTAATTGCTTCAATATCAAGATATCCTTTTAATACATTGTCTGAATCTGTGATAAGTAGAGAATCAACCCGTTTATCTCGCATCGTAGAAATAGCAGATTTTAACGTTGTGCCAGTTTGTACTGTAACCGGGGTACTATTCATAATCTGTCCTACTGTTGTGACATCAGGTCGACCTTGAATCAACCGTTCCTTACCCAAGAATTCCTCTACAAATTCATTCGCTGGGTTTCTAAGAATTTCATCTGGTGTATCAATCTGAACAATCTCTCCTTCCCTCATGATCACAATTCGATCAGCAAGCTTAATTGCCTCATCCATATCATGTGTAACGAAAACAATTGTTTTATTTAATTCCCTTTGTAACTTTTTGAACTCTTCTTGGAGGGAATCTCTCGTAATCGGGTCAAGTGCACCGAATGGTTCATCCATCAATATCAATGGAGGGTTTGCAGCAAGCGCACGTAATACACCAATCCGCTGTTGTTGTCCACCACTTAATTCATGTGGATATTTATCTAGATATTCTTCTGGCAAATCTACTAACTTTAATAACTCACGTGCCCGTTCCTCTTTTTTCTCTTTTGTCCATTTTAATAAAGTACCAACTAACACAATATTTTCTTTGATTGTCATATGCGGCATCAATCCAATTTGCTGGATCACATACCCAATGGACCTGCGCAATGCTACCGGATCTTGATCCTTAATATCTTTCCCATCAACTAAAATGGATCCATCTGTAATGTCAATTAGTCGGTTAACCATTTTCATCGTTGTTGTTTTACCACACCCACTTGGACCAATAAAACAAATAAATTCACCTTTCTTTATCTTTAAATTCAAATTATTTACAGCAAACTTTCCGTTATTATATCGCTTTGTTACATTATGAAACTCTAACAATTTCCTAGCACCTCCATATGTGATCCGTTTAATCTTTCTTGTAAGTATAAGGTAATAACGGAATAAAGGAAATAGTCATATAAGTCCATAAAGTACGATAAATTTGTATAATTTTTATTGTATAAACTTTATAGAGTGCATATCATAGAAATCCTGCATATATCTAGATATTTCACCTGTTTATGACTTTCCGTATATTGTAGCTGTAATAAATAAAGGCAAGGTGATGTCGAAAATGTTTGATTGGAAAGACAACTAATTCTACCTAAACTCAAATAAAAAAGACTAGCCATCAGTAGGGTTTTTCCCTCATCCTCCACTGTTGGTTAGTCGTACTTATCAGACTTTACGGTCAGTCAATTTCCCACCCATCCCCTTCTCCATGAACACTTTTGTAAATATTTCAACATCCTCTTTAGTGAATGTTCGGTCAAATTCAATTTAATCTCCCCCTAAAATAGTTTGAAAGAAAAATTTAAAATCTATCTATGTTCTTTAATAAGTTCAGATAACCTTATAAGCCCTTTTTCAAGTTCTTCTAATGATGCATAGGAATACGATAAACGTAAATGTTCTTGATTATTCTTATCATAGACGCTTCCCGGATTTAATAATATGCCGTCCTTAAGAGCTGTTTCAAATAATTTTCGCGTGGATATCCCTGGTTGTAATTGAAGCCATAAATAAAATCCTCCCTTTGGAATATTCCATGTTGCAATATCAGAGAAATATGTATTTAAAATTTCGATCATAAAGTCCCTTCTACGTTTTAATTCTACACGCACTTGATTTAAATACTCCCCATACAAACCATTTTTCATCCACTTATTTACAATAAATTGCGATATGGAACTTGACCCATAATCTGTTTGCATTTTTATATCGGCGAGACGATCAATAACCGGTTCTGGACCAACAATCCATCCAATTCTAAGCCCCGGACTTAACGATTTGGAAACACTACCAATGTACAGCACATTCCCTTGTTCATCGTTTGCCTTCATTGGTTTTGGAGGTGGTGTATCCAACCATAATTCACCATAAACATCGTCTTCTATAATCGGAAGTGCTTCTTTTCTGCAAACCTCTAATAATTGTTGCCTTCTTTTTTCTGTCATTAAAGTGCCTGTTGGATTATGGAATGATGGAATCGAATAAAGTAATGCTGCATTGTGCTGACGTTGTAAACGACTAATAGATTCATGCACTATCCCTTCTTTATCCATAGGAATACCAAATAAATTCATACCAGCTGATTGAAACACATGAACTGAGTTGAGGTATGAAGGTGTTTCGTGAAAGATAACTGAACAGCGTTTTAATAAACCGATTGAGATTAATTGTAGTGCCTGTAATGCCCCTGAGACAATTAATATGGAAGCAGGTGCAGCTTCAATGCCTTTCTTTTTTAAATAGTGGCTAATAGTTTCTCGCAGTTCGAAACTTCCTTTTGGCTCTTCATAGCCTAGAGATAGAGTATCGCCCACCTCCATTTGTAAAAACTTCTTCATTTGTTCATTAGGTAGTAAATCAGGGGAAAGTTCCCCAGTACCTAAACGGATGATATTAGAATTTGCTTCCGACTCGTTAATTTTTTGAATCGTGCTTATATTAGGCTCATAAATACCTGAACGAACATAACTAGTCCAATCGGGGGGTGGTGTTGATGCAAGGAGACTCCAAGTATTATTTACTACCCTTGTACCACTCCCCACTTTCGATTCAATCAATCCATCTGCGACCAACTCCTCAAGTGCAGTTACAATGGTACTTCGATTTACTTGAAATTGTTCGGCCAAAATCCTCTGTGACGGTATTTTCGTGCCGATTGTCCACTCCCCATTCAAAATTTTCTTTTTCATATAATTGGTGATTTGCAAATGTAAAGGTAATGTTGAAGATTTTTGCGGTTTCCATTCTATTTTAGACATATCCCTACTCCATCTTTTTTCTATAAGTGTATCAAATGGTTGGTTACATTACCATCCAATTGGTTGGAGACATATTGATGCCAATCATTTATTCTATATTAGATTGGAGGGTAAAAGATGGAAGCCTTTATTCACGGAATGGCGCTTGCTTTCGGATTAATACTACCTTTAGGGGTACAAAATGTTTTTATATTTAATCAAGGTGCAACACATAAAAGATTTACTAGCGCATTGCCTGCTGTTATTACGGCCGGAGTTTGTGATACGTTACTAATTTCTTTAGCTGTTGCTGGTGTATCTATTATTATTCTAAGTTTCGAGTGGTTAAGAACAGTCATGTTTTTGATAGGATTTATTTTCTTACTGTACATGGGATGGCTAATGTGGAGAGAAACACCCGAAGTAAAGAACCACCAAGAATCTAATCCTTTCTCCGCAAAGCGACAAATTATATTTGCCGCTTCTGTATCCTTGTTAAATCCTCATGCTATTTTGGACACAATAGGCGTCATTGGGACAAGCTCGTTGGTCTATACGGGGCATGAGAAGTGGATTTTTACAATAGCCTGTATTCTCATTTCTTGGATGTGGTTTCTAGCTTTAGCCCTTACTGGGGAAAAAATCGGTCAAATCGATAAAGACGGAAAACTGTTAAAACGGATGAATCAATTTTCTGCCATCATTATCTGGGTTATGGCTGTTTATATGGGGGCGCAGTTATTTTAAATCGATTGTAATAAATGGAACATTAAAGTTATTAGAGTTTCTTAATCGCAAGGTACATACTAGTTGATATATGTGCCTCATTATTTTAATTACTTTTAAAAGGAAAAATTCATATCCTTATTTTTCTACTTTTTGAACAAACTTTTCCTTAACAGTAAAAGCGATAATAATATGCTATAATAAAACATAGACTGGCTTCGCATGAGGGGTTTTTGGTAGCACTGTCGATCTGCCGTTTTGTCTTCATTGAGAGACTTCTCGGGAGGGAGGTGCTTGCCTATGGACATTGTTAGTGCGCTAACGCTTATGAGATCCTTCGGGATGTTGGTGGCGTTTATCGTTTCTGATAAAAACCATAAAAAATAACCCCTCATGCACTCTAGCAGGTATGTGAGGGATTATCTCTCTAGCTACCTACCCCTCTTGACGGGGTTCGGTCTATTGCGACCGCTCCATGTACCAGCATGGGCGGTCCTTATTATTGTATGCACTTAGAGATTTTCTATGTTAATTATACCACGAAATCAATGATTGTGTACATTGATTTTATACTTTACCCTCGGACCTTTTATGTCAATAGGTACCCATTTTTAATTTACAATATACGATCTTTATGATCAAACTATATTAATTTCCGACAACTATGTTAGCAAGTTCATCTATTGCATATTTTATTTCATCTTTCGTGTTGTAGAAATGGGGAGCAATTCTGATTACAGGAAATTCACATATTTTTGATTACAACCATGTAACCCCGAGAAATGGGAAGTATAGCGATGAAGCTCTAAAAAATAAGTTGTTATTTGAAGAAAACTTTTTTAAGTTATAGTTAGCAAAAAAACCACCAACTTATGTATTGGTGGAGACGGTGGGACATGCTCTTCCATGCTTTCGTCATGGCACTGACTATATCTTGAACCTATTTGAAGGTCCTTCGGCGTTTTATACGAAATATAAATTTACCATAATGGTAGGATTCCGTATCCTAGTACTACCTGATAGGCAGCCTATAAGTCGATAGATGGCTGTTGGATTACTCCACATACCACTCGGTATTGCCTTATTGCTATATTTATAAGCAACTTAGGTTTCACCGATAAAGCCGAATTTTCACTTTTGTGTTACCACAAAAGGCGACTAAATTACTAATCGAACCCACGTCCAAGGGCATCGCCACTTAGGCTTCTACGCGTGTAGTTGGTATATTATCTTTCGCCATTCCTTCAGCCTACCAACAGGCTTCCAGATGGCTAGTCTGATTAGTTTCTGCAACAATCCTCAGACTGCGGATTGAAGCAAAAGCCCGCTTCATTTGAGACCCTTCAAGGCTACCACACGGGCGATGGTAGGAAGGATCGCTTTAGGCTACTTACGCAGCTGCTAAAGCAGGTTGATTATAAGATTTGCCAGTTATTATTAGGCGATAACGTTTTACGAGTCGTAACCTCGACGCGCGACCAAAGCTCGACCTACCCCTGTCGAATCCGTAACGTCCCCATATAAATGATGTTATTCAAAAATAATTTGAATACATACTTTAATGAGAAACGCTCAAGGATAAATGAGCATTCGCTATTAACTTGTATCTTTATTATAACAAATTAAGAGAAGAAATCAAGGACTGGTAGAAATTACATCCCTACCGGTTCATATCTTTGAGTGCTCGATCTATATCTCTCTTCATTTGTTTCTTCTTCAAATCTTCGCGCTTATCATATTTTTTCTTCCCTTTTCCAAGTCCGAGAAGAATTTTTGCATAACCATTTTTTATATATAACTTCAATGGAACAAGCGCATAACCTTGTTGTTGAATCAAACCGATTAATCTATCAATTTGTTTTCGATGCAAAAGTAATTTTCTTGACCTCGTAGGATCATGGTTGTAACGATTCCCTTGTTCATATTCAGAAATATGCATGTTTATTAATTGGACTTCTCCATTACGATCTATTCTTGCATGGGAGTCTTTTAAATTTACCCGACCATTACGGATTGATTTAATTTCTGTACCTTTTAATACGATTCCCGCTTCGAACGTTTCCTCAATTGCATAATCATGATTTGCTTTTTTATTTTGTGCGATTGTTTTTCCTTGTCCTTTTGGCATAAGGTGTATCCTCCTACAGCTCAGGTAATCCTTATTTTAACAAATTATTACTGTAATTCCAATTGATTAGGCAAGTAGTATTAAACTAACTGCCATAATTGCCATTCCAAATATCACTCCATAAATAGACAAATGGGCTTCATCATATTTTTTAGCGGCAGGTAATAATTCATCTAAAGAAATGAATACCATGATACCTGCGACCATGGAAAATATGATTCCAAACAATACATCACTTAAAAACGGCATGAGGATTAAGAAAGCAACTAAAGCCCCTACTGGCTCTGCTAAACCGGACAGGAAAGATAGTTTAAAGGCTTTTTTCTTATCATTTGTAGCGTAATAAATTGGAACAGATACCGCAATGCCTTCCGGGATATTATGAATAGCAACGGCAACAGCAATGGCAATACCAATACTCGGGTCGTTTAAGGCCGAAATAAAGGTTGCAATTCCTTCTGGGAAATTATGAATTGCGAGAGCCAATGCCGTAAAAATCCCCATTTTCATTAGATCCGGGTCATTTACTGGAGATGTTGATTTTTCCATATCTTCTACTTTTTTAACTTCATGAGGATTCGAATATTTAGGAATAAATCGATCAATCAGTCCAATTAAAAGCATTCCAGCAAAAAATCCAATTACAGTTAACCAATAGCCACTCGTTTCATCAAGTGCCATCGTTAAAGAATCTTTTGCTTTAAAGAAAATTTCAACCATCGACACATAAATCATAACCCCTGCTGATAAACCTAATGCAAAGGAAAGAAATTTGGTATTCGTTGTTTTTGCGAAAAAGGCAATTAAACTTCCTACACCAGTGGCTAATCCAGCAAACAATGTTAGTAAAAAAGCAAGCATTACTTCATTCATCTGAAGTACCCCTCTCATGATGTCTCCCGTTTAACCTTTATATAGCTTATTATTGTTAATCAGTATAAAAGACGATAATTTAGATGTCAACAATAAGTTTTCCCAAGGGCAAAATCCATTAATTGATATAGATAATGAATTATATGCAGGGCAATTGTCCAATGTTTTAATAAAGAAGACTAACCATCAATAGGGTTTTTCCTGTATCCCCAACTATGGTCAGTCGTACTTATCGGACTTTTATGGGCAGCTGATCCCACCTACCTTCTTTATCCCCTAGAAGCTCGAGGTGGATAAAAAAAGCGAGCCCAATCAACTGAAGGCTCACTTTCTTTTTTTCTTATTCTTCTTTTGCTTCTTTTTTGGAGGTCGACCTTTTTCGGATGATTTATCATTTTTAATTGGCTTTCTCTTCCTTGCTTTTGTACCAGAGCCAACTAATTCAAAATCAATCGCGTGTTCATCCATATTAACTCCAGCGACTCTTATTTTCACTTCATCACCCACACGATACACATTAGCCGTCCGTTCACCAATTAGTGCATGACTTTTTTCATCATAGTGATAGTAATCATCCGTTAGAAAACTAACATGGATAAGGCCCTCCACCGTATTAGGTAGCTCGACAAACATACCAAAATTCGTTACGGAACTAATAACACCAGTAAACTCTTCACCGATTTTATCTTGCATGTATTCCGCTTTTTTCAAATCATCTGTATCTCGTTCTGCATCTACAGCTCGTCTTTCTCTTTCCGAAGTATGACGTGCTATTTCAGGCATACTTTCTTTCCAATGCTGAATGGTTTTACTATCCATTTGTTTATCAATTAAATACGTTCGAATTAAGCGGTGGACAATTAAATCCGGATATCTTCTAATCGGCGAGGTGAAATGTGTATAAAATTCCGTTGCCAACCCAAAGTGTCCAATACTTTGCGGATCATATTTTGCTTGTTTCATGGATCGAAGCATAAGTTTAGAAACAATCATTTCTTCTGGTTCACCTTTAATTTCCTCTAGAACCTTTTGTAAAGCTTGTGGGTGAATTTCATTAGCAGTACCTTTTACTTTGATTCCTAATCCACCAAGGAATTCAAAGAAGTTTTGTAGTTTCCCATCATCAGGATCTTCATGAATACGATGTATAAAAGGGACATCCATCCAATGAAAATGTTCCGCTATCGTTTCATTTGCTGCTAACATAAATTCCTCAATCAAACGTTCCGCAACAGAACGTTCGCGTAAAACAACATCGAACGCTTTACCTTCATCGTCCACTAATACTTTTGCTTCCTTAAAATCAAAATCAATGGCTCCACGTCCCATTCGTTTTGCTCTTAATATTTCCGCAAGCTTCTCCATGTTTTCAAACATCGGAACGAGCAATTCATAACGATTGCGAAGTTCCTCATCATGGTCAACGAGAATTTTATTCACATCGCTATAGGTCATCCGCTCCGTCGTTTTAATCACACTTTGGAAAATTTCATGGTTTACGACTTCACCGGTCGAAGTAATTTCCATTTCACAACCAAGGGTTAATCGATCGACTTGTGGGTTTAATGAACAAATCCCATTGGATAATCGATGCGGGATCATCGGAATAACCCTATCAACTAAATACACACTTGTTCCTCGATCAAATGCTTCTACATCTATGGGGGAACCTTCTCTTACATAATAACTAACATCAGCAATGTAAACCCCTAATTTATAGTTTCCATTTTCTAACTGTTTAACGGAAACGGCGTCATCTAAGTCTTTCGCATCGGCACCATCAATGGTTACAATCATTTCATCTCGCAAATCTCGACGTCCTTTTAGTTCATCTTCCGAAATGGTTTCCGGTGTATCAGCCGCTTGTTTTAAAACTTCTTCTGGAAAATCAATGGTGATTCCGTGCTTATAAATAATCGAAAGTATATCAATTCCTGGGTCATTTTTATGCCCCAAAATTTGAATTACTTCTCCTTCTGCACTTTTTCTTCCTTCAGGATATTTCGTGATTTCCACAATTACCTTATGTCCATCTACAGCACCATTTGTTTTTCCTTTTGGGATGAATATATCATTTGGGATTCGTTTATCGTCTGCTATGACAAAACCAAAGGAGCGATTGTCCTCAAACGTTCCAACTACTTTTATCACTGCCCTTTCTAATATACGAATAACTTGTCCTTCAGGGCGATTTCCCACATCAGACATTTTTTCGATTCGTACGAGAACTTTATCATTATTCATGGCGGAAGCTAAGTCAGATGCGTGTATATAAACATCTGATAAACCTTCTTCATCAGGAATTAAAAAGGCAAAACCCTTTTGATGCATCTGAATTCTACCACGAATGAGGTTCATTTTTTCTGGTAGCCCAAATCTATTTTTCCTCGTACGTACTAATTCACCAGCTTCCTCTAATTCATTTAATGCAATGATAAGTTCTTTAAAATCACTTGAATCATCTATTCCAAGTTCACGTTCAATCTCATCGACGGCCAATGGTCTCATCTCAGTTTCTTTGAACATGCTTAGTATTCTATCTTTCATCTTCTCACCTGCTTTCCAATTTATTGTTTGCTCTCTATTCTATTTATACTCAATCATTCCACTGAAGGCTTTCTAAAAATTGATAAATGTCTTCGTACAATTCTTCCTTTTCATCTCCCAAGGTAATTACATGAGTAGAGTTTTCATACCATTTAATGCTTTTTTCATCAGATTCTACGTTTTCAAATATATAAGTTGCACTATTTGTATTTATCATTTCATCGTTACGAGCTTGTACGACAAAAGTTGGTGTATATATGGTGTCAATGTTACTTTTTACTTCGTTAATCGTTTCTCCTAATTCATGGAATAAATCTAATGAATCTTCCATTAACTGATTTACTTCTTTCTCAATGGTTTGCTCATCTTTGCCTTCTAATTGTTTATACTCTTTGGCAAATATTTCAAAACCCTTAGATAGTTGAAACTCATTATCAAAAAACATTGGAGCACACATTGAAATAACCGCTTTTATCGGTGTTGAGTAGGCTAATTTAAGTCCTAAAACACCTCCAAGGGATAGCCCGGCAACAGCTATTTCTTCATATCCTAATTCTTTTAAATGATTTAACCCTTTATTGACATCTTCCCACCATTGCATTGGATTAGATTTAAGAATCTCTTCAGGTGGCAAACCATGTCCTCTATAGATTGGTGCATGGGACGAGTATCCTTTTTTCTCTAAAAATCGACCAAGCATCCGTACATCAGCAGAATGCCCAGTAAATCCATGTAATAAAAGTACGGCTCGTTTACCTGCTTCAAATGTAAATGGTTTTGGTTGAACTATTTTCATGATGCTACATCTCCTATCTTTATATGTATTCCCTAATTTTACCAATTTTAAAATAGGTGTTCAAAAAGAAGGATGAAAGCAAGCCAACTAGAAACGTTGAAGTGTCATTTTCACCGGACTTTTTGAACAACCTTTTAAAAATCATAATTAAACCCTTATCACTTCTCATTGTGATAAGGGTAGAATATAATTATACTAAATATCCACTTATAAATGCTAATACAAAAAATAAAACGCCAGTAATTACTGTACCACGATGTAAAATTAAATCCATACCACGCGCTTTTTGTTTACCAAATAATTGCTCAGCGCCACCAGAAATTGCTCCGGACAGCCCAGCACTTTTTCCAGGCTGTAGTAGAACGAAAGTGATTAAAATAATCGCATCAATAATCAATAATGTATTTACTAATCCAGACATATTTCCATCATACCTCCTATTTCCGACACTAACTACCCTTTACTTTAGCACAAATAATTTTAAAATACCATTGATTTAACTAAAAGTGTGTGTTCAAAAAGGAGGATGAAAAGGATCAAGCAGTTCGAGGCGGCGTAGCTTTGAGTACCGGAACGTATGCAACTAATACGTGAGGAACGGAAAAGCAAGCCAACGAAGAAATGCGAAGTGTCATTTTCACCGGACTTTTTGAACAACCTCTAAAAGAAAGGATGATCAGATGGGACAGTCCTTTTGGTTTAAAACAAAAGATTATACGGATTTATACATAAAAAGATGGTCAACAGAAAATGCTAAACCAAAAGCAATTATTCAAATTTCCCATGGAATGTCTGAACATATAGAAAGATATGATTCCTTTGCAACGTTCCTAACGAATAAGGGATTTACTGTATACGGAAATGATCATAGAGGCCATGGACAAACTGGCTTAAAACAAGGTTTGCTTGGTTACTTTGATCAAAATAATGGTTTTTTTAAAGTAGTTAATGATCTTCATCAGATTAATGTTCACATAAAAGAGGAACATCCTCATGTACCAATTTTTCTTTTTGGTCATAGTATGGGTTCTTTTATCGCAAGAAGTTTCATACAAAAATATAGCCATTCGATTGATGGAGTAATCTTATCTGGAACCGGTTATTATCCAGATAGCATAACCATACCAGGTAAATTACTTTCCATGCTATTGCCTAGTAAAAAGCCATCTAAGATTATGAATCGTTTAGCATTTGGAAATTATAATAAGAGAGTTACAGGTCATAAAACGGCGTATGATTGGATATCTAGTGATGAATTAGAAGTAGAAAAGTATTTGAAAGACCCTTTATCTGGATTCATTCCAACCGCTCGTTTCTTTTATGATTTAATGTCCGGATTAAACCAAATGCAGAAACAAAATCATTCCATACGAAAAGACTTACCGATGCTTTTTATAAGTGGTTCAGATGATCCAGTAGGGAATTATGAAAAAGGCGTATGGAAAAGTGTTCAATTATATAAAGATGTGGGTATAAAGTCGATAGATACACATTTATTTAAAGGCGCTCGACACGAGATATTAAATGACTCAGTCAAAGAAGAAGTCCATTCCGTCATTTATAACTGGATTAATCAACAATTAAGTAATATCAAGCATAGCTGAAAAAGAGATGGAAAGGTTGTAGTAATTAAAATGACACACATCAATGGAATTGCAGCATCGTCAGGAATTGCAATAGCAAAAGCGTATCAACTAGTCACTCCAGATTTATCTTTTGAAAAGAAAACGATCGATAATCCCAGTGTAGAAATAGAAAGGTTAAATCAAGCACTAGAAACATCTAAATCCGAACTTGAGAGAATTAAAGAACATACGAAAAATTCCTTGGGAGATGAGCATGCTGAAATTTTTTCCGCACATTTACTTATTTTAAATGACCCTGAAATGATTAATCCCATGAAGGATAAAATCAAGGAAAATAACGTAATGGCGGAAACAGCTCTTGAAGAAGTTACAACAATGTTTATTGAGATGTTTCAAAATATGGACAATGAGTATATGCGAGAACGTGCAGCTGATATTAAAGATGTGACTAAACGTGTGATGGCCCATTTATTAGGTGTGACATTTCCTGACCCTGCATTAATTAATGAAGAAGTGATTGTAATTGCTCAGGATTTAACACCATCTGATACGGCTCAATTAAATCGCCAATATGTGAAAGGTTTTGCAACCGACATTGGTGGAAGAACCTCGCATTCTGCCATTATGGCTAGGTCCCTTGAGATTCCGGCTGTCGTAGGAACGAAGAATGTAACTACCTCCGTAAACCAAAGCGACATGGTAATCATTGATGGTATAGAAGGAAAAGTAATTATACAGCCTAGCGAAGAAGAATTAACAAGCTATCGTGAGAAACAAAACTCTTTTCGCAAACAACAGGAAGAATGGGCAAAATTAAAAGACGAACCGACATTCTCCAAAGAAGGGGAACAAGTTGAATTAGTTGCTAACATTGGAACCCCGAATGACATTGACGGAGTTTTAAATAATGGGGGCGAGGGAGTAGGACTTTATCGTACAGAATTTCTTTATATGGGTAAAAGTGAACTACCATCAGAAGAAGAACAATTCGAAGCGTATAAAACTGTCCTAGAAAGGATGGATGGGAAACCCGTCGTTGTTCGAACGCTGGATGTTGGTGGAGACAAGGAACTTAGTTACCTTAATCTGCCTAAGGAAATGAACCCTTTCCTTGGTTTCCGGGCCATCCGTTTCTGTTTAGAAAATGAGGCTGTTTTCCGTCCACAATTGCGCGCATTACTTCGCGCTAGTGCTTACGGAAACTTGAAAATTATGTTCCCAATGATTGCAACGTTAGAGGAATTCCGCCAAGCTAAATCCATTCTTTTAGACGAGAAGAAATCCCTAAAAGCCGATGGTGTCAAAGTATCAGAGGATATTGAAGTCGGAATTATGGTTGAAATTCCATCGACTGCCGTTACCGCAAAGCAATTTGCAAAAGAAGTGGATTTCTTTAGTATTGGAACGAATGATTTAATTCAATATACGATGGCAGCGGACCGGATGAATGAGCGAGTTTCTTACTTGTATCAACCATATCATCCAGCTATTCTCAACTTAGTTAACAACGTTATCCAAGCCGCACATAAGGAAGGAAAATGGACTGGTATGTGTGGTGAAATGGCTGGCGACCCAATTGCCATTCCCATTCTTTTAGGACTTGGTTTAGATGAATTCAGCATGAGTGCAACATCTATCTTACCTGCACGTACACAAATTAAAAATTTATCTAAAAAAGATATTTCCAAACATAAAGAGCAAATTCTATCGATGAGGACTGCGGATGAAGTGGTGGAGTTTATTAGGGAAATAACTGAGTGAAACGGCTAACACCTTGTCTATATTTTGACAAGGTGTTTTTTGATCGAAAAAGTATGTTCGACATTTTGAATTTAGAACTCCACAAATTCCATTTTTTCTCCTATCGGTGTTCTCCCTTTATCAATGGGAATCTTTTTTGGATACCCAATTTGCATAACAGCTGCTATTTTAATTTTCTCGTTTTCTAACCCTATTTCTTTTGCAAACTGTGGATCGTGCATATAGGGTGTGATAGTCCATAACATACCTACCCCAAATTGCCATGCAGCTAGTTGGGAATTTTGTATGAACGCACAAATGGAAGCATATTCCTCTTCATTACGAATTCTATCATCAGGTTGTTCATAATAAATCACAGCATGATGGGGAATAGCTAGAAGAAAACTGGATAAGGAATCTATTGTTTTTAACGTTTTCGGATGATCATCATCTTTAATCATGCCAATCCTTTGATAGCTTTTCATGATGCTTTGAACAAATTTCTTCCTACCGTCACCTTGGTACACCTTTATCTTCCACGGTTCTTTCATATAATGGGTCGGTGCATAGGAACCATATGTGAAAATTTGCTCCAATATTTCTTTACTTACTTGTTCCTCTTTAAATGAATGGATAGACCTACGGCGCTTAATCCCCTCTAAAATATCTATACGAGTCCCCTCCCTGTCGTGTAAATTTTTCTATTTTGTCTTTATTTTAGCATAGATAGGATGGTAAAGATTGGTGATTTGAAATAGCGTCTTTATCTCTTTTACATTTTAAAAGTCTCCATCGCATATGGTTTTTCGATTTCACAGTCCCATCTTCTTGGCATCTCTTGCCATAGTCTAAGACTATATCAAGTGATAGATTTTATGTGTTACCCTATATTTATTTTTCCATGCTACACTTACTTTACATCAAATTCAAACAAGGAGAGGGTTAAGTTAGATGGGAATATAAGTATAAGGCGGCCTATCGGGTAGGATAGCGAAGTGATTCAAATATGAAATAGATTGTTCAAAAGGTTGAACACAAAAATTAAGGGGAGGAAATTCGTATGAAACGCAGTTTAGAAGAAAGGCTGAAAGATGGAACGGTTATTGCAGGAGAAGGTTATTTATTTGAATTAGAACGCCGAGGTTATTTGCAAGCGGGCTCCTTTGTGCCAGAAATAGCATTGGATAATCCAGAAGCACTTAAACAAGCATATCGAGATTACATGAATGCAGGTTCAGATGTGGTATTGGCCTTTACATACAATGCCCACAGAGAAAAAATGCGTATAATTGGTAAGGAAGATTTATTAGAACCTCTCAATAGGAATGCGATACGATTAGCAAAAGAAGTCGCAAAGGAACACCCCTATGAAGAGGCATTGGTTGCAGGTAATATATCTAACACGAATATTTTTGATCCACAAGACTCCGAATCGAAACAAAAGGTTAAAAATATGTTTGCAGAAATGGCCGGATGGTGCAAGGAAGAAGGAGTCGACTATATTAATGGTGAGACGTTTTACTACCATGAAGAGGCAGTAATCGCACTGGAAGAAATTCAAAATCAAGGATTACCAGCTGTCATAACTTTAGGTTTAATGGGTGAAAATATTTTAAGAGATGGGTATACAGTAGCAGAATCATGTAAAATACTTTCCGAAAAAGGTGCATTAGTGGTGGGAATGAATTGTTTTCGAGGCCCTAATACGATGCAGCCTTACCTTGCTGAAATACGTAAAAATGTGGATGGCTACGTAGCTGGATTACCAATCCCTTACCGTACAACAGAAGAAAATCCTACATTTTTCAATTTACCAGATGGTGGGTGTAGTTGTCATTTGCCTTTAGAAACAACTTTTCCCACTGCTTTAGACCCACTTTATCATAATCGTTACGAGTTGGCTGAGTGGGCTAAGGAAGCCAAAGACATAGGAATAAACTATATAGGATTGTGTTGTGGCGCATCCCCTGCGATGCTGCGTGCGGTAGCTGAAGCTGTGGGTATTGAAACGGTAAATTCCAAATACTCGCCTAACATGGAAAAACACTTCTTGTTCGGGAACGATAAAACATTAAAAGATCATAACTTGAACTATCGTTTAAAAGCCTAAGTCTGAAAATATTTTTGAAATGTTGAACATCTAATTTCCAAAACAGTTAAACGATTAAGGCTCGGTTCTACAGAATAGAACCGAGCCTTTTTAATCGCAAAATTTTATACAAAGGAAAGCCCATAATTCTTCCTAACCAATTCAATATATTTCCATCATCTCTTTATTGATTCCTTATCCTGACTTTTTGGACAGCTGTGTCATTTCTACTGGAACAAGTTCCACCCATTTGAATTTTAATACTAGAAAAGTGAAAAGTACCGTTAATCCCTCAGCTACCGGAAAAACAAGCCAAATCGTGTTAGGACCGAAGACATTCGGTAAAATCCAAAGCAAAGGGATAAATAAAATTATGCTACGACTTAAGATAATCCATGTAGCAATGCGGATTTTTTTAATAGATTGATAATATTCCACAAAGACCATGTTGATCCCTAGAAACAGATATCCTACAAAAAAGTATACGATCCCTATTTTCGTATAATTGATGATTTCGGGAATATCAATCCCGAATAAATCAATAATAAATCCTTTTCCGAAAAGCCCAATAATAAATACAGCTGATCCAAGACCAAATCCTGTAACGAGCGCAATCCGGATAAATTGTTTCATACGCTGATAAAGTTTCGCACCGTAATGATAGCTTGTAATAGGTTGCAGGGCTGCTCCAATCCCGATAAAAAGCATAAGAAACACCGTATGCAAATAGTTGACAACCGCATAGGCTACAACTCCCGTTTCTCCGACATAGTGGCTAAATGTTATATTGAATGCAACCATCATCACCGCGGTTGAGCCTTCCACGATAAAACTCGGAAAACCAATCGAGAAAATATTACCAAGTATTGACAAGTCAAGTTTCGTATGGACGAACCCTAGTTGTTTTTTCCTCGTTAAGAAGTGTGTAAGTAAAACAAGAATTCCTATGAAAGTACCGATTACTGTTGCATAAGCGGCCCCTTTTACCCCCCAATGAAAAATGAAGATAAATAGATAATTTAAAATAATATTCACAACAGATGTTACAATTAACCCTGCCATCGCAAGCGTAGGATTTCCATCGTTTCGGATAAAAATACTTAAAATATTTTCAAATACAAAGACAAGGCCAAATAATAGGATAATGTGAAGATAATCGTCAACATATGAAATAATGGAATCGTTTGCCCCGAATAAATAAGCAAGTGGTTCCTCAAATAATAGACAGAATCCTATAATCAATCCTGTTGTCAAAACAGCAAGAATAATCGAATGTGTAAATATTTCTTTCGCACGATGTTGATTGCTTTAGCCAAGTGCAATCGAATACAACGTGGCACCGCCCATCCCAATCCACAAAGAAACGGATAAAATGACCGAATAAATCGGCACTGCAATATTAACCCCGGCTAACCCTTTTTCTCCAACACCATGGCTAACGAATAGACCATCAATTAAAATATTTATCGCCATCAACACCATTCCAAATAAGGAAGGAATTAAATACTTCATAAATAGTTTACGGGGCTCCATCGTTTGCATCATTAAATGATTGTTTTCCATAAAAATACCACCTCAAGTTTACATTCTTTGATGTCTATGCCTCATTCATTCGGCGCTTGTCGACCTTTCTATGTTATGATGATAAAGTATTCGGTTACCATATAGTCAAGAGTGAAGAGGTGAAAAATTTGGAGTCCACTAAAATACTATTTACGACAGGAGAATTTGCGGATTTATGTGGTGTAAAAAAGCAAACACTCTTTCATTATGATGATATCGGTCTTTTCAAACCAGAGTATAAAAACGAAAATGGGTATCGCTTTTATTCCGTTCAACAAGCAGAGGTTTTTAGCGTGATCGAAATGTTAAAAGAAATTGGTATGTCTTTAGTAGAAATTAAAGACTTTTTACATTTCAAAAACCCTAAGCAAGCAATCGAATTATTAACGGAAAAGGAAAAAGCAATGAAAGAGAAAATCGTGAAAATGCAACGTACGCAGCAAATTATTCAAAACAAGAAAAAACAAATTGAGGAAGCGTTACGGTTGGATTTTGACAAGTTTACAATTGAAGAGATGGAAATAGGAAGCTATGTATTAAGTGAGGACATTTTAAACTGTTCCGATAAAGAATATACGAAATCCATTATGTCATTTATTAAATACACAAAGCAAGAGGAACTTGATACAGGCTATCCTATTGGTGCTCTAGTTCGACAAAAGCAATTAGAAGCGGGAGACTACTGGAATTATTCGCATCTATATATGCGTATCGATCAACCTGATTTTGCGGAACCTTTTATCAAAAAGGCAGGCAAATATGTAATTGGTTATCATAAAGGAAGTTATGTAACGATTCCAGAAACATATGAAAAAATGAAAATTTATTTAAATAAGGAAGGCTATAGCATTTGTGGTGACAGCTTCGAAGAGTATGTGATAGATGAGGTAAGTGTACACGGAGAAGATAACTATGTGACAAAAATAATGATACAGGTAGAAGAAAAATAAGCAAACTGCTATTTTTCTTCTGCCATTTTTAGTTATATCGCTTATTTTTTTCATTTTCTTCTTCTAGAATGCATTGGATAGTTCCTCTTAAAAACGAATATTTTCCTATTCAAATTTTCCCCCTGTCATCACTTCCATAAAATGATTGAAAAACTTCGGATAGTCTAACTGGGACGCAATTTGATGTTTTTTAATCACCGCTGTCGTTTCTTCTTCTAAACTTCCAAATGGTCTTATGTCAGCAATACTCTGACCCCGTTCCGTTCCATTTAATGATCGTACGACATAGACTGGAAAACTTTCATACTTAAGCATATCATCATAATATACTGCCATTATTGTGAGTACATCATGTAACGGACTTCCTTGTACACTTGGATCGCGTTTTTTATAAAAATTATAATAGTAATCAAGGAGGGTTTTGATTAGGGGTACTTTCCCGACTTGATCAATATAGTTAACCATTTCAGGTGTAACAATAGCTCTAGATGTTACATTTAAAGGATAGATTTTCACCCTATTTGCATAACTAAGAACTAATTGTGCAGCTATTGGATCACCATGGAAGTTAGCTTCAGAGACCGATGTAACATTACCTGGATACCAGAATGCCCCTCCCATAATGTAGTATTCTTTAATTTGTTTCATCAAATTAGGCTGCAGAATAAACAATGTGGCTAAAGATGTTAGTCGACCAATATTAACGATAATAAGATCATCAAAGTGTTCATTAATAATTTCGATGACTTCATAGAAATTTTCACTTAAAACCTCAGCCCCATCTGCAGGGGGAATGATAGGCCCAAGTCCATATTCCCCATGAATTTCTGGGTAAAACTTAGGGATTTCCCCAGTCATCGAGAGTTCAGCTCCTGCAATAATTTTAACATTTTCTATTTTTGGTGTATCAAAGATGTTATGAACGTAATTAATGTTAGCTATCGCATTTTCTCTAGGTATGTTCCCATAATCTGCTACCACACCTACTACATCAATATTTTTACTTAAATAAGCATAGATGAGAGCTACTGTATCATCTATACCAATATCTCCAAAGAGCAATACTTTTTTTGCCAATCTTCCTCCCCCCCTTATGCTATGATATTAATTCGATAATTTGTCCTATGCCCTTATGGAAAAAACTGGGCAGTTAATCTCCCACCTACCTTCATTGTTCCCCAGAAGCCCGAGGCAGGAGTCTTACTGCCCGTTTAGGCGGGATAAAAAATACATTCGCTAAACATATGCAGATAGTTACTCATCGACGATTACATTTCAATCTTTTACAGGCTCTTATCTGACCTTTTACGGAAATATAAAAAAATAGAGTGCTAAACCTTATGATTTAGCACTCTTTTTATATTGTTTCAACTTATTTTTTTAAGTTATAGAATGAAGCTAGTCCACCATATTCGCCCATGCCAGCTAATTCATCTTCAATGCGTAGTAATTGATTATATTTAGCTACACGGTCTGTACGTGATGGAGCACCAGTCTTAATTTGACCAGCATTTGTTGCAACTGCAATATCAGCGATTGTTGAATCTTCTGTTTCACCAGAACGGTGAGAAACTACTGCTGTATAACCAGCGCGTTTCGCCATTTCAATTGCATCAAATGTTTCTGTAAGTGTACCAATTTGGTTCACTTTAATAAGAATAGAGTTACCTACACCTTGTTCAATACCTTGTGCAAGTTTCTTCGTATTTGTAACGAAAAGGTCATCACCAACTAATTGTACACGATCGCCAAGACGGTCTGTTAATAGTTTATGGCCTTCCCAGTCGTTTTCATCTAAACCATCTTCAATGGAAATGATTGGGTATTTGTTCACCATTTCTTCGTACCATGCTACCATTTCTTCAGATGTACGAGTTACCCCTTCACCTTTAAGGTTGTACTTACCATCTTCATAAATTTCAGAAGAAGCTACGTCCATCGCTAATTTTACTTGTTCACCTGGTTTATACCCTGCTGCTTCGATTGCTTCAACAATTGTTTGTAGAGCTTCTTCGTTTGAACCAAGGTCTGGTGCAAATCCACCTTCGTCACCTACAGCAGTATTGTGTCCTTTGGAATTTAATACTTTTTTCAAGGAATGGAAAATTTCTGCACCCATGCGAAGAGCTTCTTTAAAACTTTCAGCACCTACAGGCATAACCATAAATTCTTGAATATCAACATTATTATCTGCATGTTCTCCACCATTTAAAATGTTCATCATTGGTGTTGGAAGAGTTTTTGCATTGAATCCACCTAAATAATTGTATAAAGGAACATCTAGTAAATCAGCAGCAGCACGAGCACAAGCCATAGATACACCTAGAATTGCGTTTGCTCCTAATTTACCTTTGTTTTCTGTACCGTCTAATTCAATCATAGTGGCATCAATGATATTTTGACGAGTTACGTCTAGTCCAATGATTTCAGGTGCGATTGTTTCATTTACGTTTTTCACCGCTTGAAGAACACCTTTACCTAAATAACGGTCTTTATCTCCATCACGTAATTCAACTGCTTCATATTCACCTGTTGAAGCACCACTTGGAACTAGAGCACGGCCGAAAGCACCCGATTCTGTATAAACTTCTACTTCTACTGTTGGGTTACCACGTGAATCTAATACTTCACGTGCGTATACGTCTGTAATGTATGGCATAATTTTTTCTCTCCTTAAATATGTTAGTTTTCTATCAAGTCCATGTTCCCGTATATGAGTGGCTAGCCAATCTTATCTCACCACGGGAATTTTAAGACATATAGTTATTTTTCAATCAATGAATTCCCAGTCATTTCTTCTGGTTTATTAACATTCAATAAATCAAGTAAGGTTGGTGCTAAGTCTGCAAGGATTCCACCATCACGTAATTTGACATCTTCTTTCGTAACAATGACAGGTACTGGATTTGTTGTATGAGCTGTCATTGGTTTACCTTCCATTGTTACTACTTCGTCTGAATTACCGTGATCAGCAGTAATAATTGCATTTCCACCTAGTTCAAGAATTTTATCGACAACTTTTCCTAAACATTCGTCCACCGCTTCGATTGCTTTAATGGTTGGTTCTAACATTCCGGAATGTCCAACCATATCTGGGTTAGCAAAATTAAGAATGATGGCATTTGGACGATCTTCAGAATCAAGTTCATCAAGCAACGCGTCCGTCACTTCGTATGCACTCATTTCTGGTTTAAGATCATATGTCGCTACTTTTGGTGAATTAATAAGAATTCGTTTTTCTCCTTCAAATTCTTTTTCACGTCCACCACTCATAAAAAACGTTACGTGCGGATATTTTTCAGTTTCCGCAATACGTAATTGTTTTAAGCCGTTTTGAGAAAGAACTTCACCTACTGTATTATCTAAGTTCACTGGTTTATAGGCAACATACCCATCAACTGTTTCACTAAAGTTTGTTAACATTGTGAAGTCCAAGTTTTTCGGTACACCTTCACCACGGTCAAAGTCACGGAAATCTTCGTTTGCAAAGGTACGTGAAATTTGGATGGCACGGTCTGGTCTAAAATTATAGAAAATAATAGAGTCATTATCTTGTACTTTTCCAACCGCTTCTCCATTTTCATTAACGATTACAGAAGGAATAACGAATTCATCATAAATCCCGTTCTTATAGGAGTCTTCTACTACTTCCAACGCTGATTGGTAGCTAGGTCCTTCTCCATATACCATGGCATCATATGATTTCTTCACACGATCCCAACGTTTATCCCTATCCATGGAATAATAACGTCCAGAGATTGTAGCAAACTTACCTACACCTAATTCCTTCATTTTTTCTTCCGTTTGTTTAATGAATTCTTTCGCTGTTTGCGGTCCAACATCACGACCATCAAGGAAACCATGGACATAAACTTCTTTAAGCCCTTGATCACTCGCAAGCTTTAACAAAGCGAATAAATGACTAATGTGACTGTGCACTCCACCGTCTGATAGTAGACCAAATAGATGTAATGCTCGGTTATGATCTTTTGCATGTTGAATAGATTTTAAGAAAGCTTCATTATGGTAAAATTCGCCTTCTTTAATGGATAAATTAACTCTTGTTAAACTTTGATAAACGATACGACCCGCACCGATATTTAAGTGTCCAACCTCAGAGTTACCCATTTGCCCTTCAGGTAATCCAACCGCTTCACCACTAGCTGTTAACTGATTATGTGCAAATTGCTTCCAATAACGATCAAAGTTTGGTTTTTTTGCTTGTGCAACTGCATTCCCAAATTGTTCATCGCGAAATGCGAATCCATCTAAGATGATTAATGCAGCTAGTTTTTCATTATTCATTTTGCTCCAGCCTCCACAAGCTGTAAGAAAGAATCGGCTTCTAGGCTTGCTCCACCAACAAGTGCGCCATCTATATCGGATTGTGCTAATAATTCATCCACATTGGCAGGTTTTACACTTCCACCATATTGGATAATAACTTGTTCAGCAGTAGCTTCAGAAGTTAATTCTCTTACAACGTTACGAATATGTGTACATACTTCATTAGCTTGTTCACTTGTTGCTGTTTTACCAGTTCCAATTGCCCAAATCGGCTCATAAGCAATGATAGTATTTGCTACTTGTTCTTCGGATAACCCTTGAAGTGCTTTTTGCACTTGAGTTTCGATAAGTCCCATTGTTTCGTTTGCTTCACGTTGTTCTAACGTTTCACCAACACAAACAATTGGTGTTAAACCATGTTGAAATGCTGCATGGGTCTTTTGGTTAACTGTTTCATCTGTTTCAGCAAAATACTCACGACGTTCAGAGTGCCCCAATACAACGTGAGTTACACCTAAGTCTTTTAACATAACGGGACTTACTTCACCAGTAAATGCTCCATCATTTTCAAAATGCATGTTTTGTGCAGCGATTTTTAATTTAGATCCCTTTGTTTTCTCTACAAGAGATGCTAAAAATGGAAACGGTGCACATACGATTGCTTCTACTTGTTCACTATTAGGTACTTTTTCTTTTACTTCATCTACAAATCTATTTGCTTCAGATAAAACTTTATTCATTTTCCAGTTACCAGCAATTACTTTTTTACGCATCGTCTCACCTCAATATAAAATACTATTTTTCGTCTAGGGCTGCTACTCCCGGTAGAACCTTACCTTCCATAAACTCTAGGGAAGCTCCACCACCAGTTGAAACGTGATCCATCTTGTCTGCTAGACCAAATTTTTCAACTGCTGCTGCCGAATCTCCTCCACCAATAACCGTATAACCTTCTGTTGTTGCAAGAGCTTCTGCTACAGCTTTTGTACCATTAGCAAATACATTCAATTCGAATACACCCATCGGTCCGTTCCAAATCACTAGTTTAGATTCAGATACGATTTTGCTATATTTCTCGCGTGTCTTCGGTCCAATGTCTAGTGCTTCCCAATCGGCAGGGATTTCTTCAATGGATACTTCTTTCGTGTTTGCTTCTTCAGAGAAATCATCCGCGATAACGACATCTTCTGGAAGGACGAAGTTTACACCTTTTTCTTTTGCTTTTTGCATAAATTCTTTTGCTAAATCAATTTTATCTTCTTCTAATAGGGATTTTCCAATTTCATGACCTTGTGCTTTGATAAATGTATAAGCAAGGCCTCCACCGACAATAAGATTGTCTACTTTATCTAACAAATTATCGATTACGTCAATTTTGTCTTTTACTTTAGCCCCACCAATAATCGCTGTAAATGGGCGCTCTGGATTTTCTAAAGCTTTACTCAACACACTGATTTCTTTTTCCATCAAAAAGCCAGCTGCAGAAGGTAATTTTTCCGCAATACCAGTTGTTGAAGCATGCGCACGGTGAGCTGCTCCAAATGCATCATTCACATATAAATCTGCCATAGATGCAAAACTTTGCACTAATGCAGGATCATTTTTTTCTTCTCCTGATTCGAAGCGAACATTTTCTATTAATAATAAATCACCATCATGAAGATTAGCGATAGCTTCGTTTACCTCTTCGCCATAAACTGCATCTGTTTTGACTACTTCTTTACCACTTAATTCGCTAAGTCTTTTGGCTACTGGATCAAGTCGTAACTCTTCTACCGCTTGTCCTTTTGGTCGTCCTAGGTGACTAGCTAAAATTACCTTAGCACCATTGTCTGATAAGTGTTTGATGGTTGGTAATGCAGCTTTAATTCGGGTATCGTCTGTTACTTCCCCATCCTTCATAGGCACATTAAAATCGACACGGCAAAAAACTTTTTTCCCTTTTACATCAAGGTCTTTTAATGTTTTCTTATTCACGTTAGATCCTCCTATATTATGTAGATGTCTAGTATATAGCGTCTGCCATTTCTTGCATCCTTATCCATTATATACTAAATGTACGATTTAAAAATAGGAAAATGGAAATTGGGAGAGGAGCTACCTCCTCCCCCTAAGGAAATTATTAAACACTATTGGTTAATTTTATAGTCCTTTTTCTGCCATAAATACAGCTAAGTCTACACAACGAGTGGAATAACCCATTTCGTTATCATACCAAGAAACAACTTTTACCATATTATTTTCCATTACCATTGTTGATAATCCATCAACGATAGAAGAATGAGTATTTCCTACAATGTCTCTAGATACTAATGGTAATTCACTGTATTCAAGAACTCCTTTTAATGGTCCTTGTGCAGCTTCTCTAAATGCATTGTTAATATCTTCAACTGTTGCATCTTTTTCAAGTTCAGCAACAAGGTCAGTTAATGAACCGTCTGGAGTTGGAACACGAACAGCCATACCATTTAATTTACCTTCTAATTCAGGTAATACTAAACTTACTGCTTTTGCAGCACCTGTTGTTGTTGGAATGATGTTTTCAGCAGCTGCACGAGCACGACGATAGTCTTTATGTGGTAAGTCAAGAATTTGTTGGTCATTTGTGTAAGAGTGAATAGTTGTCATTAGACCACGTTTAATTCCAAATGTATCATTAAGTACTTTAGCAAATGGTGCTAAGCAGTTTGTTGTACAAGATGCATTAGATACAATGTTATGTTGACTTGGATCATATTTATCATTATTAACACCCATAACGATTGTTAAATCTTCATTAGATGCAGGTGCAGAGATAATTACTTTTTTCGCTCCAGCTTCAATATGTTTCTTCGCATCTTCTCCGTTAGTGAAACGACCTGTAGATTCGATTACGATGTCTACTCCTAGGTCTCCCCAGCCTAATTGTGCAGGGTCACGCTCAGAAAGTACTTTAAATTCTTTACCACCTACTGCAATATTTGAACCATTTACAGTAACTTCTTCTTCTAAAATTCCGTGAATAGAGTCATATTTTAGAAGATGTGCTAACATATTTGCATCAGTTAAGTCATTAACTGCAACAATTTCTACATTATCATTTTTTAGAGCTTGACGGAAAACATTACGTCCAATTCTTCCAAAACCATTAATACCTACTTTAACTGCCATTAAAAATTCCTCCTAATGTTTTTTATATAGGTTTGTTCAAAGTGTAGATGATTTCTCCTCTACTCCTCGAACATATATTTAAAAGGATTTCCCTCTTAAAATCTGTTCTGCAGCTGCCTCATCTGTAATTAATAAATCACTTTTTCCTTGTTTAAAGTATGATTCTATAGCTTCTGCCTTAGAAGTTCCTCCAGCAACCGCAATTACATGATCAATTGATGATAAGTCTTCCAGTTGTAATCCAACTGTTCGTACTTTATGAACAACAGCCCCATCTTGATTGAAATAATATCCGAAGGCTTCACTAACCGCATGATTGGTTATAAGTTTACGCATTGTTTCTTCGGATGTCTTTCTTCGCTTGGCCATTGTATTTGCATCACCTATACCATGAATGACGATGTTCGAACCTTTAATATGTTCTAAAACATCCCTAATCATTGGTTCGTCAATTAATGTTTGGTATGCTGATTCACTTATTGGGTCTGGAACAAATAGTTGACGATACTCACCATTCGCTTTATGCGCCATCTGGGAAACAATACTACTTGCCTGGTTCTCAGCCTTCTCTCCAACCCCACCACGAGCAGGAACAAATAAAATCCGGTGATTTAAGGGAGTCATTACATCGGCAATGGCTGCCATTGTTGTTCCACCAGTTACAGCAATAATGGAACGAGTAGTAACAATCTTTTTAAGATAGGTAACACATGCTTTACCCATTTCCTGTTTTACCCATTCATATTCATCACTGTTTCCAGGGACAATAATAACGTTTCTTACTTTTAACTTTTCCCGAATTTGCTTTTCTAAAACAGATAATCCGACAATTTCCCGCATCATGCCAGATAATTGTTCAAGAACTAATTTGCCCTCTTTTGAAATATACATACCCTTTGACGTTACATCAAGAAGTGCTTGTTTATGTAAAAAATCAACTTCACTTCTGACATATCTTTCCGTCATATTTAAATGATCTGCCAAGCCTCTTCTTCCAATTGGTTCAAAGTTCTCGACAGCTTGTAAAATAAAATAACGTTGTTGCATAATTTTCAAAAGATCTGGCACCAATTTCTGTTGCAATTCAGTAAAAGTTCTCATATAATCCCTTCCTAACTGGACACAATATGTCCCATGCGGTTTTATTATGTCCCAGCTGATTTTAATTATAACATAGTTTAATGAATATACAAATAAAAGATTCATAATCATGACAAACAGTGGAAAAGAACATAAAAAAAGGAAAGACCGTTATTTGTTGGCTTCCCTTTTAAACTCATTTTTTAATAATTCTTCAACTGAGTCATAATTAATTTCCTCACAATTCAATTGTTTTCCGTTTACTTCGATAACTGGAATTAATAATTGGTACTTTTCTAACCAATCGTCATTTGAGTATATATCACGCATTTCTAACTCATAAGGGTAATCTCTTTTGAATGTGGACAAGAGTGCTTCTGCATCCACACATAAAGAACAATTCTCCTTCGTATAAAAGTTAATATGTAACATCATTGTTTTCTCCTTATATTAGTTGATGATGGTATATGTAATTGTTCTCGATATTTCATGACTGTTCTGTGGCAATTTCAATTCCATATTCGTCTTAAAGAGCTTTATGTAATAAAGATAAAGTGTTTTTTAATTCATTAACAGCTACTTGTCCTGGTGCTGAGGCCTTCTTCGCCGCTCCAAATGTTAATGCTGAGCCAAATATTTCACCAGCCAAGCGAGAAATTACACCTTTTCCAGCCATTGACATCGTAATAATCGGGCGATCGGCATAATGTTCTTTCATTTCTCTTGTCGCATCCAATAATGTCAATACATCAGCCGTATTTTTCGGCATAACAGCAATTTTTGGAATATCCCCACCTAGCTCTTGCCCTTTTCGTAATCTGGCTACAATTTCCTCTTTATTTGGAGTTTTATGAAAATCATGATTGGAAATAATCACATACACATGATGGTCATGAGCAACATCAATCAAATGTTTTACATCTTTTTCATCGTTAAACAATTCTACATCTATCATGTCCACTTGCCCGGTTTGAACCATTATACGATTTAATTCCATATAATAAGATGTACTAATTTCCTTTTGTCCGCCTTCTCTTAAACTACGAAACGTGAAAATGATAGGGGTTTGTGGCAATCGTTTTCGTATTTTCTTTAATGCCTCTTTTACTTGATTGATATCTTCAACTTGTTCAAAAAAGTCAACTCGCCATTCCACTACATCGGCCTCAAGAGTAGTAAGATACTTTGCCTCTTCTACTATTTTTTCAACGGTCTCTCCTACAATCGGTACGCAGATTTTCGGCATTCCTTCGCCTATAGTAATATTCTTCACTTTAACTATAGTCATCATTTGGGACTCCTTTTAGTTAGGTTTAATTGATTTTCTCGTTACACCAGTGCTAATCCTACTAAAAAATCTTTCTATTCAGTGAATTGGATCCACATGTTTGAAATCCGTTTGAAAATCACCTTTTTCATAGTAAAATAGCAAGGGAAGAAAACATCTTTTATCCCTTGCTACACTTGACTTCATCTAACGCGCCCAGAGGGATTCGAACCCCCGACAAACCTGGTACCGGAAACCAGTGCTCTATCCAGCTGAGCTATGGGCGCATAATATAAAATTGGACACATATATTATTATAACCTTAACTTTTACTAGATTCAAGTCTTTAATTAATCCATTTACATTGCCAAAAAACTTGACACCTAGTACCTATGTGACCTCTTTTACAAAATTATGAATTTACATTATAATATCCTTAACTTATCAAAGAGAAAGAGGATTAAAATGGGATTAAATAATGTTTCTCTCAGAGAACAAAATATTGTGCTTATCGGATTTATGGGAGCAGGAAAAACAACAATCGGTAAAGCTGTTGCAAGAAAACTTTATCGCGATTTCATTGATATAGACGAAGAAATCGAAAAACAATTCAACATGCCTACCCCCCAAATATTCCAGGTATTTGGGGAAAAAACATTCCGTGAAAAAGAAAAAGAAATCATTCAGGATTTTTGTAAAAATCAAAGACTCAAAATTATTTCACTTGGTGGTGGCGCATTTTTACAAGAAGAAATAAAAGAGACTTGCTTAGCTAATTCTATCGTATTCTACCTTTCGTTATCTTGGGAATCATGGAAAGAAAGAATCAGTATGATAATAGATAATCGACCGGTTCTTCAAGGAAAGAATTATGAAGAAATGAAAGAACTATTTGAAAAAAGACAGCCAATATACGAAGAACATCATTCCAAAGTAGCAACGGACAAGCAAAATGTCGAAGAAATAGCAGATTATATTGTATCCTCATTAAAAACAGCTTGGGATATTTATGAACCAAATCGTTAAATAAAATTTTAGGGAAAGAAAAGTAGAAATATACTTTCTTTTTTTTAGCGGGAAAGTATAACATCTTTCCCGTCTGGGGCTCCGATTACTCGCCCCACCTTAAAGAATTGCATAAGTGCAACTAAGGCATTCGCTAAAGCCTAGCGAATGCCAAGTTTTCTAATGAAGCCATAAAGAAAACTTCCATCAGTGGTTTTTTCCTTCATCCCCCACTGATGGTTAGTCGCACTTATCGGACCTTTCTCCCACCTACCTTCTTTGTTCCCCGGAAGCTTGAGGTGGGATAATAGTCAATAATGATAAAATGAAGGGATTTCAAACTTTCCAATGGTTTATTTGGTTTATTAAATAAAATTATGGGAAAAATGGAAAGTGTATCCAATTTGTCGAACGTTTTTGTTTGACCTTCATTGACCATTGAGCTATTATGGAAATATAACATTTTGGCTAAACTATTGTTATTAAGGGAGGATTTACTATGAATTTAGTACCTACAGTTATTGAACAAACTAATCGTGGTGAACGTGCATATGATATTTACTCACGCTTATTGAAAGACCGTATCATTTTACTTGGAAGCGGAATCGATGATAATGTGTCAAACTCCATTGTTGCACAATTATTATTCTTAGAAGCTGAAGATCCAGAGAAAGATATTTCATTATATATTAACTCACCAGGTGGTTCTATTACTGCTGGGATGGCAATTTATGATACGATGAACTTTATTAAACCAGATGTATCCACTATCTGTATTGGAATGGCTGCTTCTATGGGAGCATTCTTACTTGCAGCGGGGGAAAAAGGAAAACGATATGCCCTACCAAATAGTGAAATTATGATTCACCAACCATTAGGTGGAGCACAGGGGCAAGCAACCGACATTGAAATTCATGCAAGACGTATTATAGAAATCAAAAAACGCATGAACGAAATCCTTGCTGAGAAGACTGGACAGCCTCTAGAAGTAGTAGAACGTGATACGGAACGTGATAACTTCTTGACTGCTCCACAATCCGTTGAATATGGATTAATTGACAAAATTCTAGAACGTCAATCAGAAAAATAATAGATATAAAAACTCCCTTTCAACTTTTCGAAAGGGAGTTTTTATATCTTATTTTTTGGAAACAAATTCACATAAATGATCAATTGCATTTTCTTCATCAGGACCATCCGCAATTAATTTAATTTCTTCTCCACATGCAATAGCTAAACTCATAAGCCCCATTATACTTTTGGCATTTACTTTCTTACTATCTTTCTCTAAAAATAAATGCGCTGCATAGCGGTTTGCTTCTTGAACAAATTGTGCCGCTGGTCTAGCTTGTAGACCCGACTCTATTTCTACCTTTATCTGTTTTTCAATCAAACTTCTCATCCTCCCAATTGAGTAAGCGCTAACATTGTTTTTCTTTTGTACCATCCCATGTTGCTAACTATCTAAAAAATTAAATTTTATACTGTAAATTACATGTATTATATCATATGTAAAGTTAAAAGGAAAATATCCCCTTTTAACTTTAATATAATCAGAATACACTATTAGCTGGTGACTTATGTAGATAAGATAGTATCATACTTTCTTATCCGCTAAACAAATTCACCTTGCTTGATTTTTTCTGCAAACTCATCTATCTTTTTAAGGCGGTGATTTACACCAGATTTGGAAATCTTTCCACTTCCAACTAATTCCCCTAATTCTTTTAACGAGACATCTTGGTGCTCGACCCGTAACTTAGCAATCTCTTGCAATTTTTCTGGAAGCTTATCCAGACCAACTGTGTTTTCTATAAGTTTTATATTCTCTATCTGACGGAAAGCTGCTCCAATCGTTTTATTTAAATTCGCAGTTTCACAATTCACTAATCGATTAACGGAATTTCGCATATCCCTTACAATTCGAACATCCTCAAATTTAAATAATGCATTATGTGCTCCTATTATTCCTAGAAACTCAGTAATTTTTTCTGCTTCCTTCATATAGACAATATAACCTTTTTTCCGTTCTAACGTTCTTGAACGTAAACCATATGAATTAAGTAATTCGAATAACTCATTATTATGATCCTCATAATTATTAAAAATCTCTAAATGATAAGATGATGTTTCGGGATTATTAATGGAACCACCAGCTAAAAATGCACCACGTAAATAGGCACGTTTACAACAAGATTTAGATAAGTATTTATCAGATATCGTTCTTACAACCGTATATGAATCCTTTAAAATTCCTAACTCCATTAAGAATTCACGTACCTTCTCCTTTAAGCGAACAATGTAAACATTATTTTTCTTAAGCTTCATTTTCTTTCTAACAAGTAGCTCTACTGGTGGATCATAATTTGCTTTTATAAGCGTGTATATTCTTCGAGCGATTGCAGCATTTTCAGTTTGAACATCTAACGTGTATTGTAACCTATTGACAGAAATAACACCGTTCATCCGAATTAATGCAGTTAATTCAGCTTGTTTACAACATTCATCAACTTCTAGGCTTGTCAGTTCTTTCTTTATTTCTGAAGCAAAGGACATCGTAATCCCCTCCCTTCCTTTTAAGAGGTTGTTCAAAAAGTCCGGTGAAAATGACGCTTCGCATTTCTAGTTGGTAATAGCAGCGTTGCAATAAAACGTTACGCATTTAGCCGACCACGGTCCTTTTTGAACTCGCATTTTATCCCAATTATTTGTCGATGATCGAAAATAATAGCTTTGCAATTTTTTCTTTATCATGTCTTACGGTCTTATTTGAATGATTAATAATATCTCCTTCAATAATCTCCAATCCCATATCGACCAATTTTTCAATATCGTATACAACTGGTTCAGCATTTTCTTCTGCATAAATCGCACGAATCGATTGTTCGATAGGTTCGTTATGTACAACAATAGAGTCAACACATCCAGTACCAATATGATTCTGAATTGCTTGAATATGATCAGATGCGGTAAAACCAGTAGTTTCCCCAGGTTGCGTCATAACGTTACAAATATAAACAACTTTCCCTTGCGTTTCCCTTAATGCAACATCAATTTGCGGGATAATTAAATTGGGCATGATGCTTGTAAATAAACTACCTGGAGAAATAATGACTAAATCAGCATTCTCGATTGCACGTACAGCATTAGGAAGTGGCTTAATCGGGTTTGGCTCCAAAAATACACGTTCAATTTTTTTATTTGCTTTAGGTATATTGGACTCTCCACAAACATATGTCCCATCCGTGAACTTAGCATGTAAAGTCATATTTTGGTTAGAAATCGGGAAAATATCTCCCTTTACATTGAGTACTCTTGAAATTTCTTGTATTCCATCATAAAAATCACCAGTAATGGAGGTCATTGCGGCTAAGAGTAAATTTCCTAGTGAATGACCTGATAAACCATTACCATCAGAAAAACGATGTTGAAAAAGATCAAGTAACATAGGTTCCGCATCAGACAACGCTGCAATTACATTTCTTATATCACCTGGGGCAGGGATTGCCATTTCGCTTCGAATTCTTCCTGTACTACCACCGTCATCAGCAACGGTAACTAGTGCTGTGAGATCAATTGGCAAATTTTTTAAACCTCTAAGAAGAACCGGCATACCAGTTCCGCCCCCAATGACAACTACACGTGGTTGCTCTTTCTTCATCATGTTAGGAGTTTCCCTTTCTTTTATCAATATCGCGATGACTTACATGTGTTATATAGCTAGAGGATAGTTCTTTACCGAAGTATTCCGCTAATGCTACGGAACGATGTTGTCCGCCTGTACAACCGATACCTATGACTAATTGTGTTTTTCCTTCTTTTTTATATTGAGGGAGCATAAACCGTAATAGATCTAAAACTTTTTCAATAAATGTTTGTGTCTCAGACCACTTAAATACGTAGGAAGAAACCTCTTGATTCAAACCTGTTAACGGTCGTAAATTACCTACATAATGAGGATTTGGTAAAAACCTCACGTCGAATACAAGATCCGCATCAATTGGTATTCCATGTTTAAATCCAAAAGAAACCATATGCACAGAGAAAATTTCTTGTTCCTCTTCGGAATATATATTAATAATCTTCTCTCTTAATTCTCTCGGTTTTAAATTTGTTGTATCAATAATTCGTTGAGCTCTACCACGCAGAAGATCTAGAATTTCTCGCTCTTGTCTGATACCATTAAGCGGTAAACTACCAGGATCTAGTGGGTGGGAACGTCTTGTTTCTTTGTATCGACTAACTAATTTTTCATCTTTCGCATCAAGAAATAGAATATGTTCATCTAACCATTCTTCTTTCCCTAAAGATTCCAACGCATCAAATAAGGAGTCAAAAAATTCCCGACCCCTTAAATCCATGACAACTGCAACTTTTTGTATCGTATTAGCGGAATCCTTCATTAATTCTAGAAATTTTGGTAATAAAGTAGGGGGTAAATTATCTACACAGTAATATCCTAGATCTTCAAAACTTTGTACAGCTACTGTTTTACCAGCACCTGACATTCCAGTAATAATGACTAATTTTGTTTCTGTATTTTTATCGCTCATCCTGTATGTCCCCTTTAAAATACCTTAATGGAAGGATTTTTATCATTACGCTAGTTTCATTAATATATTTTATCTTCCTTACATATTATACTATGAATAACACTAAACTTCCATGACAGTAGAGTTTTTGTTTTTTCCTAGTTTTAACAATAATAATCATTTGATGTAGAAAATTGTAATAAGTCTTTTTAGAACAAAAAAATGCACAGGTTTCAAACCTGTGCCAAGTAACTAATCTATTTATAAAAGGGGGTCAATTAGTTATTTTAATTGTACCCCATATTTATTTCACCTGTGTTACAGCAGGATTAAAACTTCGTAAAAATCACAATACCTTATGAATTAGAGACTTTGGATCTTTCTTGCCATTCTTCGACATATTTGATAGCTGATTCTGCAGCAATACTTCCATCGCCGGTAGCTGTCACAATTTGTCTAAGTTGTTTTTCTCGAATATCACCAGCTGCAAAAATTCCCGGTACATTCGTTTCCATATTTTCATTTGTTGGGATATAACCTTCATTATTTGTAATTCCAAGTGATTCGAATGGTGTACTTAATGGCACCATACCGATGTAAATAAATGCTCCATCAGCAGGAAATTCTGTTACTTCACCCGTTTTTGTGTTTTCTAAAGTAATACTGCTCACTTTACCTTCAGGACCGTTAATTTTCTTCACAACGGTATCCCATATGAAATCAATCTTCTCATTATCAAATGCACGATCTTGAAGAATTTTTTGTGCTCTTAGTTCCGAACGACGGTGAATGATGGTAACCTTATTTGCAAAACGTGTCAAATAAACACCTTCTTCAACGGCTGAATCACCACCACCAACGACGACTAGTTCTTTTTCTTTAAAAAATGCACCATCACAAACCGCACAATAAGAAACGCCACGGCCGGCTAGTTCATCTTCACCTTCGACACCGAGTTTTTTATACTCTGCACCTGTTGCAATGATTAATGCTTTTGTCTTATATTCCTTATCGCCAGCTTTGATCGTTTTATAGTCGCCTTCATCTATAATCTCTTTAATATCTCCATAAGCATATTCTGCACCAAACTTTTTAGAGTGATCAAACATTTTGTTAGATAAATCTGGTCCTAAAATATGATCATATCCTGGATAATTTTCGACATCTTCCGTATTAGCCATTTGTCCACCAGGAATTCCCCGCTCGATCATAAGCGTTGATAAGTTTGCACGTGAAGCATATACAGCAGCGGTCATACCAGCAGGACCTGCACCCGCAATAATTACATCATAGATTCGTTCATCGGACATTTTCTTCGCCCCTTTAATCCTATTTATTTAAAGCATGTTCAAAAAAGTCCTTCTTTTGAACTTGCACTTTCAGTCATCTCTAGCTTATTAAAATAAACGCAGTACGTCTATTATTCTGCTCATTGGCTTTTCGGACTTATTTAACAATTCCAAGGCCCTTTTTCCTTAGATAAATGTGGATGTAAGTGACACCCTTCTTTCCATAACTCTATGGATTTAGATGGCTCTCCTAGGTGATAAGCAGTAGTACTGTACCAGCGATAATAAGAGGAGTGATTTTTCACTTTTCCTTTTGCAATTGAGCGAAATCGAAGGTATGCTTCCTCAAAATTTGCAGTACGAGCTAACGTAACCGCTATTTTTAGCTTTTGCTGTTCATGTATTGGGTATACATTACTTATAGCTTGAATAAATGGATCACTTTTTTCGTTTTGACCTAATTCATAATAAAAGATTGCTAAATTCGTTAGGCTATATAATGAAGTTGGGTCTTCTTCAAATAGTTCTAATTCCTTCTGTAAAGCCTCTTCCCTTCGACCTGAAAAGAATAACGCTCGCGCGTAGTCATGTTTTGGAATTTCATGATTCGGAAATAGTTCAACCATTTTTTCTATAACCGGTAATGCCTTATCCCATTCCATCTTTTCCATATAAAAAAAGGCAGTTTCTTGATAAATAAGAAGCTCATCCTCATCTTCTAAATCAAATTCATCCAATTCTTCGTCATCAATTTCAATCAACTCTAATAACTGTTTGGCATCATCACTAAAATCGCCATTTGGTTCTTTATCAAGATATGAAGTTGCATATTTTTTCGCGTCATTTAATAGTCCTAAATGCGCATAATTATTAGCAATTAAATAATAACAATCAATATAATCACTTGATTGTAATACGTTTGTTAATAATTGATTGGCTGCATGATACGCACCAATTTCAGTATATATAATAGACATCTGACATTGATATAATGGTTCATTTGGCTTTTGTTCGACAGCCTTTTTCATCCATTTTAATGCAATATCAAATTTCCGATTACGGAATGCCTCAACACCTTTTGTAAAATAAAAATCACCATCTGGAATATAAGGGACGATATTATTTACTTTATTCTTTTCTTTATTTGTTACATGTGACATGTGTATCCCCCTATTTTTCGAACATACGAAAAAAGTATACCATATATAATCTTCTAAATATATACCTAGTTCTTGGATAATCATTTAAGCCTTTTCGAATACTTGGTGTTACAAATCTAAAAGGACAGCCATAACGGCTGCCCTTTTAGATTTGGATTTAGGTAAAGAGACATTATTCCTTTATTGGGTGTACAGCTTCATAAAGTAATTGATCTAATTCTTTGGTGTACACTTCCTTTTGTTCCTTACTCCATTTTAGAACTTTTTCCATATAATTGATGACAGTTTCTTTATGTTGATGCACCCAATTTATATCAAAGAACAATGCACCTGTTCTCCGGATGAAAAAGTCAATAGGTTTATAAACTAATTCATGTTCAATTCCATAAACAATCATTGCGAACACGTCAGGGTCGATATTTTCCTCCTTAGCTTCCTCAGAGCGGTTTTGATATACATCAAAAACTAAATCTACATTTGTACCATATTTTTGAACAAGTTTTAATGCAGTTTCCTTATCTAAACCTAAGTTTATTCCTTCTCTAACTTTTTGCTCTTTAAAACGGTCGAACCCTTTAGAACCACCTATGTCTCCACCAGATATCGGCATTTTTTCTGTATCAGATTCAGGATAAAGTATTCCTTCTTCTTCCTTTAATTGTTTTACGACTGTGTCGACAGCTTGTTCCGCCATTTTCCGATATCCGGTTAATTTTCCGCCTGCCATGGATATAAGTCCAGAATCTGAGATAAAGATTTCATCTTTCCTAGAGATTTCACTCGGACTATTACCTTTACCTTCTTCCGCAATTAACGGCCGTAATCCAGCCCAACTTGATTCAATATCATTTGGTCCTATATTCAGTGATGGGAACATATAGTTTATTGCCTCAAGTAAATAATCTCTGTCCTTGTCTGTTATTTGTGGATGTGCAATATCACCCTGATAGGTTGTATCCGTTGTTCCGACATATGTTTTATTTTCACGCGGTATTGCAAAAACCATCCGACCATCAGGAGTGTCAAAATATATCGCCTGTTTAAGTGGAAAAACTTCTTTTGGTATTACTAAATGAACACCTTTTGTTAAATGTAATGCTTTTCCTTTTTTAGATCCATCCATTTCTCTTAAATTATCTACCCATGGTCCACCTGCATTAATTACCTTTTTCGCAAATACCTCATGTTTTTCACCAGTAATTTGGTCTTCCACAACTACACCAATTATTTTTTTAGATCCATCGTAAAGTAATTCCACTACTTTTGCATAATTTATTGCATGGACACCTTTTTCAACGGCTTTTTTCATTACTTCAATGGTTAATCGGGCATCATCTGTCTTATATTCCACATAATACCCTGCACCTTTTAGGCCTTGGTCTTTTACTAGTGGTTCTTTTTTCAACGCCTCATCCGCGCTTAACATTTTTCGACGTTCTTGTTTTTTTACGCCAGCAAGAAAGTCATAAACCCGAAGTCCAATATTTGTTGTAAACGGACCAAATGTGCCACCTTTATGAAATGGGAGCATCATCCATTCTGGTGTTGTTACATGTGGCCCATTTTCATAAACAATCGCTCTTTCTTTCCCAACTTCGGCTACAATTTTTATTTCAAATTGTTTTAAATAACGAAGACCACCATGAACAAGTTTCGTGGAACGACTTGAAGTACCTGCAGCGAAATCTTGCATCTCAACTAGTCCCGTTTTTAATCCTCTTGTTACAGCATCCAATGAAATTCCTGCTCCAGTAATCCCACCACCAATTACTAAAAGATCTAATTTTTCTTTTTCTAGATTATGAAATATATCTTCACGTTTATAGCTTGAAAAGTTATTCATTGTCTACACTCCTTATAGGTAGTATTACCAATTTTGAAAAACTCTACCCAAAAAAAGAACCACAAACAGACTAATGCCATTGCATTAGTTGCTTGCGGTTCTCCATCTCTCCGAGCAGATTATTAACTTACCATTAGTATAGCACCATTTGATATAACATTCAACAGCAATTTCTCTTATATTTGGTACTTAAAAGTCTTTACTACACCTATATACTTCTAAATTACTTAAATACTCTAGTTGCTTCCACTGCTTTCTTCCATCCGGAATACAATTTATTCCTATCTTCTTCATTCATTTGATTTGTAAAAGTACGTTCATTTTTCCATTGTTTAGCAATCTCATCTTTATCTTCCCAAAATCCTATAGCTAAACCAGCTAAATATGCTGCTCCTAGACCGGTGGTTTCTTGTATAGCTGGTCGTTCAACCGGAACACCTAGAATATCACTTTGAAACTGCATCAAGAAATCATTTGCAACAGCACCACCATCAACACGTAGCGTTTTTAGATCCATGCCTGATTCAGAAATCATAACATTTAGGACATCTTTTGATTGATACGCTAGAGATTCCAACGTAGCACGGATGAAATGCTCCTTTGTTGTTCCACGAGTTAAGCCAAATACGGCCCCCCTTGCATTACTATCCCAGTATGGAGTACCTAGTCCAACAAATGCCGGAACCATGTATACTCCGTCCGTAGATTCAACACTCTTTGCATATGCTTCACTTTGTGGGCTAGATTTAATCATTCTCAACCCATCCCGTAGCCATTGTATAGCGGAACCAGCAACAAAAATACTTCCTTCTAATGCGTATTCTATCTTCCCATCAATTCCCCAAGCTAATGTTGTTAATAGCCCCTTTTCGGATACAACGGCTTTTTCACCTGTATTCATTAGCATAAAGCAACCTGTTCCATACGTATTTTTAGCCATTCCCTTTTCAAAGCACGCTTGGCCAAATAATGCTGCTTGTTGGTCACCGGCAATTCCTGCTATTGGAACCTTCTGGCCAAAGAAATGATAATCCACGGTTTTAGCATAGATTTCTGAAGACTGATGTACTTCTGGCAGCATACTTTTTGGAACCGTTAAAATATCTAATAATTCCTCATCCCATTTTAAATCATAAATATTATACATTAATGTTCTGGAAGCATTAGAGTAATCAGTTACATGCACCTTTCCACCAGAAAGTTTGTATATAAGCCAAGTGTCAATTGTACCAAACATTAACTCATTATTTTCGGCCTTCTCTCTAGCTCCATCCACATGATCAAGTATCCATTTTACTTTTGTGCCTGAAAAATATGGATCGATTAATAACCCAGTTTTTTTCCGAATGATATCTTGATAGCCTTGATCAGCTAGCTCTTTACAAATATCTTCTGTTTGTCGCGATTGCCAAACGATTGCATGATAAATTGGTTTACCTGTATTCTTATCCCATACTACTGCAGTTTCTCTTTGGTTCGTAATTCCAATCCCAGCAACTTGTGAAGCTGACACATCTGCTTTTCGTAATACGTCAGAAATACATGCTAAAATACTTGTCCAAATCTCATTGGCATCATGTTCAACCCAACCAGGGTGCGGAAAAAATTGTTCAAACTCTTTTTGTGCTGTCTGAACTATTTCTCCATTATGATTAAATAATATTGCACGTGAACTTGTTGTACCTTGATCTAAAGATAAAATAAACTTCTCACTCATTTGCTACACTCCTAACTAATTGTTTTTAGCTGATATTATTTCTTTCTTTTTCAATTCAATATTTGCAGCGACAATTACTATTAAGGCTACAAAAACACTTAATACCCAGAACATCACGGAAAAATTCCCTAGAAATATCGCATTATAAAATAGGGCGCCATAAACACCACCAATTATTGGACCAAAGACAGGAACCCAAGCATACCCCCAGTCCGATTTACCTTTCCCTGGTATCGGTAGAATTGCATGAGCAATTCTCGGTCCTAGGTCACGAGCCGGGTTAATTGCGTATCCCGTTGTACCACCTAATGACATTCCAATTGCTACAATTAAAGCACCAACAATAATCGGATTTAATCCTTCTGTAATTTCATTTGCACCAATAAACATCAGTCCCATCATTAAGACAAATGTACCAATTATCTCACTAACCAAATTGGATAGAGGGCTTCGTATTGCTGGATCTGTTGCGAACACTCCTAATTTCGCTCCTTTATCCTTTGTTGCCTTCCAATGTGGCAAATAGTTTAGAAAAACAATAACCGCTCCAATAAATGCACCAATCATTTGTGCTGTAATATAAAGTGGGACCTTTGCCCACGGGAATTCACCAGCTGCTGCAAACCCTAATGTTACAGCAGGATTGATATGGGCACCAGTAAATTTACCTACTGCATAAACCCCCATTGTCACAGCAAGACCCCAGCCAATGGTAACCACTACCCAACCAGAATTCTCGGCTTTCGTCTTTTTTAATACTACACCACCTACGACACCTCCACCGAAAATAATAACGATCATAGTTCCTATAAGTTCAGCCAGAAATTCTGACATTTCTACCATACCTCCGTTTCTTAGATGTATCTATAAGCAAGTTATGTTATTTTGAAAAACTTTATTCACTCGTCCTTTAACGAATCCATAATGTTTTTCCTACAGAGAAATATAAAGATTGAACTTATTAATCCTTTTGTTTTACTTGAAACGTTAAAATGTTAGCGTCGCTTGCTAAATTTCCCTAACGTGAAATAAAAAGAGCCCACACTAATTATTCATACCCTTTTTTTATAAAAGTACGATAAACGTGTGGGACTCCATTTCTCCGTCACAATATTAACTTATGTTTAGATGTTACTACACACTGAAAACGTTGTCAATGATAAAATATTATTTCTTATTATGATAAATGCCATAAATTCTTTCTTGAAGTTGAAACAGCAATTGCTCCTGCATCATACGCTGCCTTTACATCATTTGAGCTTGTTACTAACCCTCCCGCTATGATAGGAAGATTTGTTTTATCATAAATTTGTTTAATGATGCTTGGCATGATACCTGGAAGCACCTCAACACAATCGGGTTTAATACGATTAATCAATTTCAAATTATTTTCAAGTGCGATACTATCTAACAAAAACATACGTTGAATCGCTAATAATTGGTGTTTTTTTGCTAACGTAACCACATTTCCTCTGGTAGATAAAATACCATCTGGTTTCATTTCATGTACCAAAAATTCCATTCCATAGTCATCTGACTTTAGGCCATGGATTAAATCAAAATGAACAAGCACATTTTTATTTGCCTTTTTCGCATAATGTATCATACTCTTCAATTGACTAATTCTAGTTTCTAAAAAAACAACTGTGTCAAATGGTGTCTCAATGGCTAATTCAAATTCTTTCATTTTTCTTACTGCTGGTATAATACCAGTAGGAATTTCCAACCTTTTCACCTACTCTTCTCTTAAGCTAACTTTTCTTTTTTCCATTTCCTCTTTTGTATAAATAATTTTCATTGGGTTCCCTCCAACGAATGCACCTTCAGGGACATCTTTATGAACAACTGATCCTGCAGAGACAATGGCACGGTCGCCGATGGTCACTCCAGGAAGAATGGTAGAATTTGCTCCGATCATAACTTCATCACCAATGATGACCTCTCCCACACGATATTCATCAATTAAATATTCATGCGCTAAAATAGTTGAGTTATATCCGATAATACTATTTTTACCGACCGTGATTTTTTCGGGATACATAATGTCTGGGACAACCATAAAGGCAAAGGCTGTTTTATCGCCAATTTTCATATGCAACAACATGCGGTACATCCAGTTCTTTAAACGCATAAACGGGGTATATCTTCCAATAATGATAACAACCGTATTTTTAAATACTTTAAAGAAAGAAATCGTTTGATATATTTGCCATAAGGAATTTGAATTCTGTACTGGGTATCGCTTCGTTTTACGCATTTATTCGACTCCTACGATTTTTAATAAATCACGCATATCTTCTAACATATAAGTTGGATTATACTTCATTAACCGCTCTTTTCCTTTAAAGGACCATGCCACTCCTGCTGTTTTCACTCCCGCATTTTTACCTGCTTCAATATCGTGAGAATTATCTCCAACCATTAATGTCGTTGTTGAATCTGCATCTAATTGTTTCATCGCCTTCATCACAGGTTCAGGATGTGGTTTGGAATGTGAAACATCATCAAGTGTCACGATTGTATCGAAATAATCTTCTATACCTACTATACTAAGTCCGCGATGGACACTATCGTTCATTTTCGTTGTCACAATCCCTAGCTGGAAGCCTTTTTCTTTAAGTATATCTAATACTTCTACTACATTCGGAAAAGCCTTTACATAATGATCGTGTTCCCTTAAGTTATGTTCTCGATAAACATCGATCATTTCTTCCACACGGTCTTTATCAATGTTTGAAAAAGTTTCCCTTAATGGTGGTCCATTAAACTCTATAATTTCCTCTCTTGTATAAGGTAAATTATAATGTTTAAACGTATGGGTAAAAGAAGCAATGATTAGTTCATTTGTATCAATTAATGTTCCGTCTAAATCAAATAGTATGGTATGTATGCTCATTTTCTCTTTCCTTTCTAGAATGTTTATTCATAACTAAAGCAACACACATAGTTAAAAGGATTGCTGTAGTCAATCGAATTACTAACAGTGGCCAGACCGGGATTCCTAATGGGATAAAAACCAACGTATCTTCAACTACTGCATGACATGAAACAAGAAATATAATCGCTAAGTACATATCTTTCTTAGATACCCCATCCTCTTTCACCGCCTGAATCATTAAACCTGCTCCATATGCTAAGCCTATTGTAAGCCCTGCTACCATCGTCATTGATGTATTCTTGTTCATTCCAAGCACTTTCATGAAAGGAGCAAAAGCGTTGGATAATTTATTTAACCACCCTTTTTCACGTAATATCTGCGTGAAAATCATTAATGGTATCACGATTGCAGCTAATTGAATAATCGCCAAAATTGAAGTTTGTATACCATGGAAGATGATTTCGCCCCATCCATTAGGTTCCTCTGTTGCCGCTATAAACCCATATTGTGCAGCTTGTGATCCACCACTCCAAAACAAGTTGATAATAACCGCAGAAAGTACCGCTAACCCAAGACGGATACTGACAATAATCCACCATTTAATTCCAACTTTAGTAGCTACAGCAGATTCAATGAGTAAATTATGAGAGAACGAAAGCATCATAGCCATAATAAATACTTCTTTTACAGTAAAATCAAACGAAATAATTGCCCCAATTCCTGCGTACAAATTTAAAAAGTTCCCAAGCACTAAAGGAACTGCTGCCTCTCCTGATAAACCTATAAGGCCCATCACCGGCTCTAATATATTGATTAGCCATGGGAGTAAAGGAGTAAACTGTAAAATGGTAACAATTAATGTAACTGGAAAGATTACCTTCCCTAATGTCCATCCGGTTATTAATCCTTGTATAAAACCGCGTTTTAAAATACCTGTCATACGCAATCTCCTTTACGTTAATGTTAATCCATTTATTTTTTCTTCCTTAAAAGATTTGTATGAAGTGCAATTAAGGCATTCGCCTAAAAGCTTGACGAATGCCAAGTACTCTAACCTTTTTTCTTTTTATTATTGGGAATATCATTGTATCTGATAGTTGTCGTTTTTCGTCGGTAAATGATCAATAGAATTGCTGTAACAATAGCAATGACAGAAACTATTTGGGCTGTTCTCCATTCACCAATAACATATAAACTATCCGTTCTCATACCCTCGATAAAATAGCGTCCAATCGAATAGCCAATGACATACGTTAAGAATACTTCCCCACGTAATGGATTGTATCTTCTTAATATAATAAGTAAAACAAAGATTAAAATGTTCCACAATGATTCATACAAAAATGTTGGATGGTAGGTAACCCCATTAATTGTCATTTGATTTATAATAAAATCCGGGACAATATCATAAATAATGGACCCATCAGGGAGTGGGCCACCATGAGCTTCTTGGTTCATAAAATTTCCCCAACGTCCAATTGCCTGAGCGAGAATCAAACTTGGAGCTACGATATCAGCCAATTGCCAAAAAGGTATCTTCCTAGCACGCGAAAAGACGATTGCAGTTAATACTCCCCCAATAATAGCACCATGAATAGCTATACCGCCTTCCCAAATTGCAAACACTTTCCAGAATGGACCATTCGCGTAACGTTCACTCCATTCAAACGTAACATAATAAATTCTTGCACAAATAATCGCTATAGGTACCGCATAAACAATGAAGTCGATTAGCAGTTCTTTATTTAGACCAAGGCGATCCGCTTCTTTCATAGCTAGCCATAGTCCCAATCCAGCACCTACTGCAATGATTACCCCATACCAATAAATGGTTAACGGGCCAATTTCTATAAATACTCTATTTAATGGTGCAGTTAAGATCATTTTTAAACCTCACTTATTCTGAAATATCTTTTTCAAGTTCAATCATTTGGGTTAATCGATCTGAAAATTCTTCTGCAGCATTTACACCCATATTTTTCAATCGGAAATTCATTGCTGCCACTTCGATAATTACAGCAAGATTTCGGCCCGGACGTACTGGTATCGTTACCTTAGGTAAATCTACGTCCATTATTCTCATTTTATCCTCATCTAAACCGAGTCTGTCGTACTGTTTCTTATCATCCCAAATTTCCAAATTGACGGCTAAAGCAATCTTTTTATAATTACGGACTGCCCCGGCTCCAAATAAGGTCATGACATTTATAATTCCCAATCCACGTATTTCGAGCATATGTTCAATTAATGGTGGAGAAGTTCCAACTAAGGTGTCATAATCTTCCTGTCTAATTTCTACACTATCATCTGCAACTAAACGGTGGCCCCTCTTAACCAATTCAAGGGCAGTTTCACTTTTTCCAACACCGCTTTGTCCAGTAATGAGTACACCTACCCCATAAATATCAACTAAAACACCGTGTACGGCTGTAAATGGTGCAAATTTTGCTTCCAAATAGTTTGTTAACCGACTGGTGACCCTAGTCGTTTTTCTAGGCGAAAGTAAAATAGGTACTCCTGCATGATCTGCAGCTTTGATTAACTCCTCTGGAACTTTCATACCACGGGAAATGACAATACATGGAGTAATGTCTGTACATAATTTTTCTGCTCGGTCTTTTCTCTGTTCAGGTGACAATTCAAGAAAATATGTCATTTCTGTCTTTCCAATAAGCTGTAAACGCTCTTTAGGATAATATTTAAAATAGCCAGTCATTTCGATTCCTGGACGAGATATGTCGCTTGTAATAATTTCTCTATGTATACCATCTTCCCCTGCAACTAGAGTTAGATTAAAATTATCCAGTAGATCTTTTGTGCGTACTATTGCACCCATTCAGGTAGCCTCCTTCAATAATAACTGCTAATATTATAGCATAAAAAAATATAGGCAATACACCTACTAGATTTTTTTGATTAAAACTAGCACACGCGATTGGGCTAGGCGATTACCTTAGTTGCGCTTTACAAATCTTTACGGTGGGACGGTTAATTGGATCCCAGGACAAGAAGTTCATTATAACTTCTTGCTAAAAAAAGAAACCTAACATAAGTAGGTTCCTTTATTCTTAAAACTTCCATATATAAAATCTTTCTATTCCCATGTTCTGTTTTGCAATTTCTTTCAAATCAATATTGGCACTTGCTTCGTCTCTTCGTTGCCCTAGAACACCTTGTGCTTGAGAAGCATGTGCGAATATTGCATCGATTTTCTTATCAAAAATAGCCGTTATATCATTTTCGATTTCAGGCTTTCCTAGTACCTCTTCATAATCATTGGATATAGCTTGAGCCCAAACGGTTGGTCGATCTTCAGGATTCATTAGGCGAACAGCTTCAATGGCAGCTGCACCTAATGCATTATGATCCGGGTGAACTGCATAGTCTGGATAATGCGTGATAACTAGACTAGGCTTAATTTTATCTAAATATGACTTTAAATCTAATGCAATTTGGTTTCGGTCTTCGAATTCAATTGTTTTATCGCGGTAACCTAACATTTCTAAATTCATATCCAGAACTTCACATGCATCTATTAGTTCTTTTTTTCTAATTTCAGGTAATGTCTCGCGGTTTGCAAATATAGGGGATCCCATATTTCTTCCCATTTCTCCAAGTGTTCCACATAAGTATGTAACGGGCACACCTTCTTCTCGAAATTTTGCAATGGTCCCTGCTGCTCCAAATGATTCATCATCTGGATGTGGGTAAATAACAACAACGTGTTTTTCCATAGTTAACGTTCCTTCCTTCACTTAATAGCTAAATGGTGTTTCACTAATCTGTAGGGAAACCATTAAACGTCCTTCTCTATCATGACCGGCCATTAATAATTTAGAATCTTCATGAATGGTCCAATCCGTTAGACCTTCTGCATAAATCCATCCCATTTCCATTTTAAGACCGACACGATATGACTTTCCATTTCCTACAATTTTCGCTTGGTTAAAGGAAACTTTCGCATTTCGTATGTATGCACCAACATTGTATGCTTTTTTATTAATATGACTCGCGTATGCACCATTTGTTGTTTCCAAATGGACATATACTTCTTTATTTTTAAATCCATCTATTATTTTTTGAACTTTTTCCAATTCAATTGGTTTCATTTTTGTTCCTCCAATTCTTTCTCTTTTTAACTGTAACGGAAGAACAAAATACAGTCAAAAATTTGGTTTGTTTAAAATAGATTGTAGCCCGAAATACACTCCTCGTTCTTAAGGATCATATATTCGGGCTGTTTGGTGCTTCCACTTTTATTTCGTACTAATTTTCTCTTTTTCGGTAATTAGTTCTTCCATACGTTTTTGGTCTCTTTCTAGTACTGTTTTAAGGTACTGACCGGTATAAGAAATATCAGATGCCTCTGCAATTTCCTCTGGTGTTCCAGTTGCAATAATTTGCCCACCACGATCTCCACCTTCAGGGCCTAAGTCAATAATATGATCGGCACATTTAATAACATCCAGATTGTGTTCAATAATTAAGATGGAATCCCCGTTTTCTACGATGCGTTGTAAAACAGATAGTAGTCGCTTAATATCATCAACATGTAAACCTGTTGTAGGTTCATCTAAGATATAGAAAGTTTTACCTGTTGATCGTTTATGGAGTTCACTTGCTAACTTCACACGTTGGGCTTCTCCACCAGATAACGTAGTTGCAGGTTGTCCTAATTGAACATACCCCAATCCAACATCAACTAATGTTTGGAGTTTTCGTTTGATTTTGGGGATAGGTGCAAAAAATTCCAATGCTTCCTCAATTCGCATATCCAAAACGTCTGAAATACTTTTTCCTTTATATTGCACTTCTAATGTTTCACGATTGTATCGTTTCCCATGACAAACCTCACAAGGAACGTAAACATCTGGTAAGAAGTGCATCTCAATTTTAATAATTCCGTCTCCTCGGCAAGCTTCACAACGCCCACCTTTAACATTAAAACTGAATCGTCCTTTTTTATAACCTCTTACTTTTGCTTCATTTGTTTGTGCATACACATCACGAATATCGTCAAAAACCCCCGTATATGTTGCTGGGTTGGAACGTGGTGTTCTTCCTATCGGTGACTGGTCAATATTAATCACTTTATCAAGATTATCTAATCCCTTGATTTCCTTATGTTCCCCGGCTTTTATATTGGCTCTGTTCAATTCTTTCGCTAGCGATTTATAAATAATTTCATTTACCAATGTACTCTTACCTGAACCTGAAACTCCGGTAACTACGGTCATTAATCCGATCGGTATTTTTGCAGATACATTTTTCAAATTATTCTCTGACGCACCAATAACTTCAAGTTTTCGTTTATCTCCTTTTCTCCTGCTCGTAGGAAGTGGGATAAACTTTTCTCCTGATAAATATTTACCAGTAAGTGAATTTTCGTGTTTCATTACGTTTTCCGGTGTATCACTTGCTATGACTTGACCACCATATTCCCCAGCTCCAGGGCCTATATCGATTAACCAATCCGCAGCAAGCATGGTATCTTCATCATGCTCTACTACGATTAACGTATTATCTAAATCACGCATCTGTTTTAACGTACTTATAAGACGGTCGTTGTCTCTTTGATGTAATCCAATAGATGGTTCGTCTAGCACATATAACACTCCGGTTAATGCGGATCCAATTTGAGTAGCTAATCGAATACGTTGTGCTTCTCCACCAGATAAAGTACCTGCAGCACGAGACATCGTTAAATAATCCAATCCTACATTGACAAGGAACAATAAACGATTATTAATTTCTTTTAAAATCATTTTTGCAATTTGTTTTTCTTTCTCCGTGAAATCTACTTTCTTAAAGAATTCCGTTGCTTCCTTGATAGAATAATCGGTTATATTGCTAATATGTAACCCATTAATTAATACCGCTAATGCTTCTTGTTTCAATCGGTGTCCTTTACATTTAGGACATTTTTTTTCCGTCATATATTTCTGTAGTGTATCCCTTGTAAAGTCAGAGCTCGTTTCTTTGTAACGTCTCGCAATGTTGTTCATAACACCTTCAAAGTAAATATCGGTATCCCTAATGTTTCCAAATTCACCTTCATAGTGGAAATGAATTTTTTCAGTTCCACTTCCATATAACACTTTATCCATTTGTTCTTTTAGCAAATCTTTTACTGGGGTATCCATGTCAATATTATAATGCTTGCAAACACTTTTCAGTAATTGTGGATAGTATTGTGAACTAATAGGTTCCCAAGCAACAATCGCATTTTCATTTAATGTTTTATTCCAATCAGGGATTACTAAATCGATGTCTACTTCTAGTTTTGTACCAAGTCCATCACAAGCAGTACAAGCACCAAATGGACTATTGAATGAAAATAAACGTGGTTCTAATTCTCCAATGGAAAAACCACAAATAGGGCAGGCATGATTTTCACTAAAAGTTAATTCTTCTTCTCCAATCACATCAACAATGATTTTTCCTTCACCCAATTTCAATGCTGTTTCAATGGAATCACTCAATCTTCCTTCTATACCTGGTTTTACAACTACACGATCAATAACCACTTCAATCGAATGCTTTTTGTTTTTTTCCAGTGCTATGTCTTCTGTTACTTCACGCATTTCTTTGTCTACACGAATTCGGACATAGCCTTCTTTTTTCAACTTCTCTAGAACTTTTTTATGTTCACCTTTTTTTCCAGAAATAACCGGAGCAAGGATCTGCATTTTGGTTCGCTCTGGATACTCTATGATTCGATCAACCATTTGTTGAACAGTTTGTGATGCTATTTCGATTCCGTGTTTTGGGCATGTTGGGTGCCCCACTCTAGCAAATAAAAGACGTAAATAGTCATAAATCTCTGTAACTGTTCCAACCGTTGACCTTGGATTACGACTTGTAGTTTTTTGATCTATTGCAATTGCTGGGGATAAACCTTCAATCGAATCGACATCTGGTTTATCCATTTGGCCTAAAAACTGTCTTGCATAGGCAGATAGGGATTCAACATATCGACGTTGGCCTTCTGCATAGATTGTATCGAAAGCGAGCGAAGATTTTCCCGAACCAGATAATCCTGTAACCACTACAAGTTGATTTTTCGGGATATTAATATCAATGTTTTTTAAATTATTGGCCCTTGCTCCCTTTATTTGTATCGTTTTATTCGTAGACATATTTGAAATCACGCTCCCGCTTTCAGCTCAAAAATAATATCACGGAGTTCAGCAGCTTTTTCGAAATCAAGCGCTTTTGCTGCCTCTTTCATTTCCTTTTCCATTTGTTCAAGCACTTTTTCCTTTTCCTTCTTCGGTAACTTCTCTATTGCTTTAGACTTACTATCATATTTTTCGGTATCCTCTGCAACCATTGTTGCACGAATCACATCACGTACTTCTTTCTTAATCGTTTTTGGTACGATGTTATGTTCCTCATTATATGCCATCTGTTTTTCCCGACGTCGCCCAGTTTCATCAATTGCTTTCTGCATCGAATCCGTTATTTTATCTGCATACATAATAACTTCTCCATTTGCATTACGTGCCGCACGACCAATTGTTTGGATTAAGGATCGTTCAGAACGAAGGAATCCTTCTTTGTCCGCATCTAAGATAGCAACTAACGAAACTTCTGGAATATCAAGTCCTTCACGAAGTAAGTTAATTCCAATTAGTACATCATATTTTCCTATTCGTAAATCACGTATGATCTCAATTCGCTCTAATGTCTTAATTTCTGAATGTAAGTAGGCAACCTTCATCCCGATTTCTTTCAAATAATCGGTTAAATCCTCTGACATCTTTTTCGTTAAAGTTGTTACAAGGACACGTTCATTTTTATCAATTCGTTGATTTATCTCCTTAATTAAATTATCAATTTGTCCTTCAATTGGACGTACCTCTATTTTCGGATCCAATAATCCGGTTGGGCGAATTATTTGCTCCGTCATTTCTGGAGAATGTTCTAACTCATATGGCCCAGGTGTTGCAGAAACATAAACAAGTTGATGTGTTTTCTCTTCAAATTCCTCGAATTTTAAAGGACGGTTATCCAAAGCAGATGGTAAACGAAAACCGTGATCCACAAGTACTTGTTTTCTAGCTTGGTCCCCATTATACATTCCCCTTATTTGCGGCAACGTAACATGGGATTCATCAATAACAACTAGGAAATCCTCTGGAAAATAATCGAGCAATGTATATGGTGTTGCACCTGCTTCTCTTAAAGTCAAATGCCTAGAATAGTTTTCAATCCCTGAACAAAAACCCATTTCCCGCATCATTTCTAAATCATAATGGGTACGTTGTTCTAGCCTCTGTGCTTCTAATAGTTTGTTGTCATCGCGTAATTCTTTCAATCTTTCTTCTAACTCTTTTTCAATATTAGCTATAGCCAATTTCATTTTTTCTTCTCTCGTAACGAAGTGGGAAGCAGGGAAAATAGCAATATGTTCTCTATCACCAACTATTTCTCCCGTTAAAGCATCAACTTCTCTAATTCGGTCTATTTCATCCCCAAAGAACTCAACACGAATACAATGTTCTTCTCTAGATGCAGGAATAATTTCAACCGAATCCCCCCGAACCCGAAATGTTCCGCGCCCGAACTCAATATCATTCCTAGCGTATTGAATATCCACTAATTCTCGGAGCAATTGATCACGATCTTTTTCCATCCCCATACGAAGGGAAAGTACTTGACTACGGTATTCTTCTGGTGAGCCTAAACCATATATACAAGACACACTTGCTACTATTAATACATCATTTCTTTCAAAAAGAGACGATGTGGCAGAGTGCCGTAATTTATCTATTTCATCATTAATACTTGCATCTTTTTCAATAAATGTATCTGTCGAAGGGACATATGCCTCAGGTTGATAATAATCATAGTAGCTAACAAAATACTCCACTGCATTATTGGGGAAAAACTCCTTAAATTCACTATATAATTGTCCTGCAAGTGTTTTATTGTGAGCAATCACTAATGTTGGACGATTAATTTCTTTTATTACATTGGACATCGTAAATGTTTTACCAGTACCTGTTGCACCTAATAAAGTTTGGTGTCGTTGACCAGCCAACACTTTTTCCGTTATTTCTTTAATTGCATTTGGTTGGTCCCCTGCTGGTTTATACTTAGATACTAATTCAAACTTATTATTATCCAAAATGTCCGCCTCCGTTCTTCTTTCCCTATATTCTATCATATCTGCTTCATATTTTAACATAGCACGAACAAATATTCGATTCATAAGTATTAACGCTTTACTATTTTATCCATAATTTGCAGGGAAAATAAGGAGACAATGAGGACAGAGGTACTTTACGGGAATTTGGATCTGCCTCTCCCTTCTTTGTTTCCCTGAAGCTTGTGGTGAGGGTCTTACTTAAATGAGATAAATTAACATTTTAGCCAACGAGCCCCATGTATCAAAAAAAGACCCCTATCCACGATAGAAGTCTAATAGCATGAAGAGCTTTAGCAGGCTCTTAAGCTATTCATTAATTTACCTTTTTCATCTTTTCTTTGTGAGGTTTCTCAGAAAATAATAATCCCAATTCATGATGTTCCCCTTCATAATAGGCGCCCTGTACAAACCTTACTTCTTTGTTATCATCTAAAACATCTAATTTAAAGTAGGCTCCACTATTTTGTAAGGCTAGATAAAATTGATGAACATTATTTACCTTAATTCCGTTTACCTTTGCGATGATTTCTCCGACTAGAACTCCACTTCGTTCAGCGGGAGTACCAGGAATAACACTTACAATTTTAAGCCCAGCATTTTCTGGATGGAAATAAGGTAATCTTACTTTATCGCCGTATCTATAACGATAATGAATATATTCTTTTCCTAAAATGGCTACAATTAATGCAACAAAGGACAACCAATGTATGAAGATTCCACCTACTGCAATGGCAACAATCCCAAATCCTAGTAACATAATATATTTCGAAAGTTTCTCCGCGGCTTGTTTTGGCATGTGGCCTTTTGCAATATAGTCAAACCCAATAATAAAAGGAATAAGTACGATGCCAAAACTTTGATCACCTAAAGAAACAACTGGCCAGTAAGGCTCAATAGGAAAAATATTGCCAGTAGGAATTAGCATAAAAAATGGAATGACAGCCATTCTTTTTAATCGGTGCTGACCTACCCAAATTCCTCGTCTACTTAATGATAGGCTTGGAAAAGTTCGATTTCGTTTTATGCTTTTAATTAAAATCGCCTCTACAATTAAAAATAAACCTAATAAAATAGATAATACGGTAAAGTTTGTTTCCATTGTAAAGGACATACCGAATAACTCTAAGTCTTTCGATACGAATGGCAAAAATAAAAACAATAAGTAAGTAATACCTATCGTGTATATCGGTGAAAGCAGCGTAAAGCGCATTGTTATACTTAATAGAATAGTTAATATACATAGTAAAATGATAGTCTCATAGTTAATAACCATACCTGTCCCTAAAGTAATAACCGAAATGATTATACCAGAAACAATTGCAATCAAGTGCGTGCCTTTCCATTCAGAAAAAATATCAAAAACTTTAGAACCGAAATCAAGGCGTTCATCTTTAATGCGTTTATAGCCAGAAAAAACAACTAATAAAATAGACCAATATACAAGAGGATTTAAGAAGAACCTTCCAATTCCTTTTAACACTTCCATGAACCAATCTTCTATCAAGTTCATCACCTTCCAACAAGATGCATTTAAAAATATATTCGATTAAGGAGACTTCCATCCGTGGAGGGTTTCCTTCATCCCCACTAATGGTTAGTCGCACTTATCGGACCATTACGGACAGTTGATCTCCCACCTACTTCTTTGTTTCCCCAAAATCTTGAGGTAGGATAAATAAATGTATTTTCTGCATCATACTCTAATTGAAGTATAACAAAAAAATGAAATAAAATCCGTGGTTTCCCACGGATTTTATTTTCTAACATTATTTATATATTTCTTCTAATGCCTTTTTCAATTGTTGATCATCTTCACCATTTCGAATATGTTCTATTACTTTAGCTTCAATAAGACCTGCAGTATTCTCATCGACCTTTCCTGTTGCATCCAATTTATTGTCTGCTTGGAACTGTTTCACTGCTTTTTCCGTTTCCTTATTGAAGTAACCATCTGTACGACTTGTATCATAACCTAACCCACTCAACATTGTTTGCATATTTCCAATTGCTTCATTGGTTTGATCGTATTGTAAAGGTTTTTCAAGTGAAATTGGATTCGTATAATAATAATCAGGTTGACTTACATCGATAGTTGGTTCTACCCCAACTTCATTGATCCATTTACCTTTTGGAGACAGCCATTTGTTTGTAGTAAGTTTTAAAGAACTTCCATCTCCAAGAGGAATAGCTTGTTGAACCGTTCCTTTACCATAACTAGTATGACCAACTATATCATAACCTAATTCCTTCATCGCTACGGCCAATATTTCCGAAGCAGACGCACTACCTTCATCAATTAAGACACTAATTGGATAAGATTTTTTCTCATCAAGATTAGAGTAATATGGCTCTTTATTACCATTTGCATCCTCAATCTGAATATATGGGATATCTTTCGGTACGAATAAGGATAATATTTCCTCAATTACATTTAGGAGTCCTCCAGGATTACCTCTAACGTCAATGATTAAACCTTCTATCCCTTTATCTTCCAACGTATCCAATTGTTCTTTAAATTCGGTATATGTATGCTCAGAAAAATTCGTAATCTCGATTATACCTGTTTTCTTCCCATCGACCGTTTCTATTTTATTATATACTGTTTCAACCGGGATTTCATCACGAGTTATCGTCAAATCAAAAGGATCTTTAGCCCCAGCACGTCTTATTTCTAGTACTACTTTTGATCCTTTTTCTCCGCGAATTTTAGCTACAGCTTCATTTAGATTTAATCCTTCTAAGCTTTCCCCATCAACGGAAAGCACTTCATCATTCGGTCGCATTCCCGCTTTTTCTGCTGGGGAATCCTTTATAGGCGCTACAATCGTAACAACACCATTTACCATACTTACTTCTGCACCGATACCTTCAAAGGATGATTCAATTTGTTCATTGAACTGATCCATCATTTCAACATCTAAATAAGAGCTATGTGGATCCTCTAAAGTGGCAAGCATTCCCTCAATTGCTCCCTCGGTTAACTGCTTATCATCAATATCTTCAATATAATTATCTTGAATCAGCGCAAAAGCCTGTGCTACTTTTTCCATATCCTTAGGCAATTGATCGGACTGAGCTCCTTTTTTACCGAAAAGAACAGAATCCGTAATGGATGTTTGCCCCTTACCATCATCATTCGCTTGAGCCAACTTCACACCAGTGTAAGCACCAATACCACCTAAAAGTAAAGCCCCAACTAAAATGAGGATAATATGCGAATTTTTAAGTCTCATTTTTCCACCTCAATATTTTAGTTAACTTTTAACCATTGTATAACGAACAGCTTTTCATTTTCAAACCCCTTCTTATCTGCTAAAAAAAGCATAACACGTTATATTGCATTTTACTATTAGAAAAACTATAACAAAGTAATTTCATTTATTAACGATTGCATACACTACTGGGTCTTTAAATCAGTAAATAAAAAAGAAGACACTGCTCGTGATGAGCAATGTCTTCTTTTTTATTTAAGGTAGATAGTTCATTGGATCCTTAGCGTTAGCATCGCCATTCCATCCACCTTTATGAATTTCAAAATGTAAATGTGGACCAGTTGAATGGCCAGTATTACCAGAATTACCAATTACCTGTCCAGCACTAACAACATCTCCAGATGATACAGCCATAGAACTTAAATGAGCATATAATGTTGTGTAGGTTTCACCATTTATAGAATGCGCAATTAGGATTACATTTCCATATCCATTCATCCCAGGACCATGCTCTGTATTTGTTTGAATAACAACACCAGGTGCAGCTGCTTTAACTGGAGTTCCTACTGACACAGCAAAATCTATACCTCTGTGAAGTTTACCCCATCTATGACCATAAGTAGAACTGATCGTACCTGATGTTGGCCAAGAAAACGTTCCATTTCCACCACCACTTTGTGTGGTAACTTCCGGTGTAGACTGTGATGGACTGGATGTAGAACTTGATTTAGAATCTGAACTAGATGATGAAGTATTATTATTTTCACTAGCTTGCTTCTTAGCGGCTGCAGCAGCCTCTGCTTCTTTTCTAGCCTTTTCTTCTTGCTCTCTAGCAGCTTGTTCTAATTTACCTTTTTCACTTTCTGCTATTTCCTTCGCTTTAGCGGCAGCAGCAGCTTGATTTGCCAAAATTTGTTTTTCATCTTCTATAGATATCTTATATTCCTCAAGATGATTATGTTCCTCTTCCAATTTTTCCATAATCTTTTCTTTTTGTGCTATTTGCTTATCTAAATCTTGTTTTAAAGATTCTAATTCTTTCTTCTGGGCCTCTAAGTTTGCCTTTTCAGTTTCAATTTTTTCCTTTTTATCTTCCACTTCTATTTTTGCAGCTTCTAAAGTTGCTTTATCCTTCTTTTGTTGATCCATTATTTCTTTATCAGAATCCATTATTTTATTAACAGAAATTGATCTACTAATAAAGTCTCCGAAACTTTGTGAACCAAAAATCACTTCTATGTATGGCATTTCTCCACCATTTTGTTGAATGGAACGTAATCTGTCTTTTAGTAACTTATCTCTTTTTTCGATTCTTTCTTCTAAGTCTTTAATTTCTTTCTTTAGTTCTTCGATTCGATTTGTTAAATCTTCAATTTCTTTATTCGTTGCATCTATTTGTTTCTCTTTGGCATCTATCTTATTTCTTGTATCTGTTAATTTCTGATCAATATTATTTATATCGGATTGCGTCTTGTTTTGCTCGGCTTTATTATCATTTATTTTGTTTTCCATCTCGTTTTGTTTTTTCTCTAATTCGTTCGTTTCATTTTGTTTAGTATTTTGTTCTTTCTCTAAATTCTCAATTTCCTTATTTAAATCTTCAATGGATTGTGCCGATGCTTGTTGAATCGGACTTAATGATATTACTAAGGTTCCGATTAACGCACATGATAATGCCTTCTTCATTTCAATCTTCCTTCCCCATAAAAATTAACCTTAATATGGAATTGTTAATGAAACATGATCTATGTATAATGCACTAAGCCTTATGTTCCCCTCTATTTAAATAGAGGGGATTGGCTTGAGATCTTAAAGTCTATCAAATCTTAAGGTATTTGCGAATACTCATAACACTTCCCCAAATACCAATAATGGCACCTATTGCTATAATTAGTAAGGAAAGTTGCCATGCAAATGGATTATACGGTAGTACCTCAACAAAGTTAAATGACACTTGATTTGCTACTGCATCTTCTACATAATGGTACCCCACCAAGATGAGTGCGATTGGTATAATCGAACCAAGCACACCATGAAGCATACCCTCAATAAAAAACGGCCAGCGAATAAACCAATTCGTTGCACCTACTAATTTCATAATTCCTATCTCTTTACTACGTGCCATAATAGTAATTTTAATCGTATTAGAAATGAGGAATATAGCTGTAAACACTAATGCAATAATGAGTACAACTCCAATGGTTCTTGCATACTTAGTAAACTTGAATAACTGTTCCACAACTTCTTGTCCAAAAACAACTTCCTCCACATGGTCCAAATCTTTAATTTGATCTGCAATCTTTTCCGTATCTTGTGGATTCTTTGCTCTAACAATAAAGGCATGGTTAAGTGGATTGTCCTGTTCTAATAATTTCCATGCTTCTCCTTCTTCTCCCATACCTTTAATGAGTTTATTTAACTCATCGTCATTGGAAGAGAAGAAAACCGTATCCACTCCGTTAATTTCTTCAATTTGCTTTCCTAGACTCTGTACATCTTTTTCATTCGCTGTATGATCGATTAACGTTTGAATTTCAACATCATCTTCAATGTTCTTTGCCATTTCATTTAAGTTCAAGATTAGCGCAAGAAATACTGCAACTAGAATAAGGGTAGTAGTAACGGCACCTACTGAAGCCACCGTCATCCAGCCATTACGAAAGATGTTGCTACACCCTACTCGTATATGTCTTAAAAATGTTCTAAACTTCATATCCGTATTCTCCTTGTTGTTCGTCTCTAGCGATAATTCCATCCTCAATTGCAATAACCCGCTTCTTAAATTGGTTCACAATTGATTTACTATGGGTCGCCATAATCACAGTGGTACCACCTTCGTTAATGGATTCGAAAGTTTTCAAAATATCTAGTGACGTTTCGGGATCTAAATTTCCTGTAGGCTCATCAGCAATTACAATCTTTGGACGATTTACAATGGCACGAGCAATGGATACACGTTGTTGTTCACCACCTGATAGTTCATCTGGTATCGATTTAGCTTTATTTTTTAGTCCAACAACATCTAAAACATCCATTACACGATTACGAATATTACGCGGAGATTCTTCTATTACCTCTAAGGCAAAAGCGATATTTTCATAGACTGTTAGTTTTGGAAGAAGTCTAAAGTCTTGGTATACTACGCCGATATTTCTTCGTAAATAAGGTATTTTCCTCTCCTTTAATTCCGAGAGATTAATATCATTTATAAAAATTTGGCCACTCGATGGCTTTTCTTCTCTAAAAATTAATTTAACAAATGTTGACTTCCCAGCGCCACTCGGGCCAACAACATATACAAATTCACCTTGATCTATTTTAACATTTACACCACTAAGTGCTGTTACCCCATTTGCATAGGTTTTATATACATCTTTCATTAAGATCATTTTAAAATCACCTTTATAATTTTTTGATTTTCAAATAATGTCGAAAAATATTTTTATTAGACACTCTTTTTCAACAAGTCTTTTACATTATATCATTTTTCGACGAAAAGTTTAGGTATAAAATTATTACATTTGTATTTCATTTGTAAGTAGTTGGTAATAATTGTCAGTTTATGTCTCTATGATAGGATTTTTAAAGAGAAGAAAAAAGCTTATCTACACGACAAGCTTTTTTATGATAATTTATTTTTTTTCTGCTAACCAATTTGCCAAGTTATCTAAATCATCACCTGTAACTTGTTTCTGTGGCTGCATTTGTCCTTTACCGTTTTGAACGATATCTTTAATTTCATCAGCAGAGTATTTAGATCCAACATTTGTTAAATCTGGACCAGCTCCACCAGATAAATCAGCACCATGACACATTGCACAGTTGTTCGCAAACACTTCTTCACCTGCCGCAGTGTCAACTGCTTCGCCAGCTCCGTTTGTATCCCCTTTATCTTGTTCTTCAGCAGCATTATCATTTGCAGGTGGCTCGTTGTCATTGTTATCATTGCCTGCTCCACCACAAGCTGCAAGTGTTAATACTGTACCGAAAATAATGGCTAATAACCATTTTTTCATCATGTTTTCATCCTCCTATCAATATAAAGTACTTCACTGGTTATTATACCCGTATCCATTTTTTTTAAAAGTACTCAACCATAATACTTTTCTAGAATTTTTGTTGTAATCCAGCATCACCAAGGCTTTTGGATAATTATGGCAAATTTATGAAATAATGGAAGGGGGGGGAAATGATATCCTCCTACTGAAAAAAGCTAATTCAACGGCCAATACCTTGACTTTTGAATTAACTTTTATCCTCCATTAATTTATCTGTAATCTTAAATAAGCATCAATAAATGGATCTATCTCCCCGTCCATTACTGCTTGAGTGTTTCCAATTTCTGTATTGGTTCTGTGGTCTTTTACCATAGAATATGGGTGGAATACGTAAGAGCGAATTTGGCTTCCCCAACCGATTTCTTTTTGTTCCCCACGAATCGACGCAAGTTCTTCTTGTTGTTTTTCAATTTCTAATTGATACAACTTGGATTTTAACATTTTCATCGCTGCTTCACGGTTTTTAATTTGTGATCGTTCATTTTGGCACGTAACAATTGTATTGGTAGGAATGTGTGTAATACGAACAGCTGAATCGGTCGTATTAACATGCTGACCACCTGCACCGCTTGCACGATACGTGTCAATTTTTATTTCTTCTGGTTTAATTTCAATGTCTACATCATCATCCATTTCTGGAGTCACATCACAAGAAACGAATGAAGTATGTCTTCTTCCTGATGAATCAAATGGAGAAATACGTACCAAACGATGTACGCCTTTTTCGGTTTTCAAATATCCATAGGCATTATGTCCTTTAATGAGCAATGTTACACTTTTAACCCCAGCTTCTTCACCCGGTAAATAATCCAATGTCTCCACTTTATATCCTTTATCTTCTGCCCAACGCTGATACATTCTTAAAAGCATACTAGCCCAGTCTTGTGATTCTGTACCACCAGCACCTGGATGGAGTTCTAAGATGGCATTATTCGCATCATATGGTTCATTAAGTAAAAGTTGTAATTCAAAGTCATTAATATCATTTAAAAAAGTTGTCATTTCTTCATTTAGTTCATCAAAAAGTTCTTGATCTTTTTCTTCTTTAACTAACTCGTACGATACTTCCATATCCTCATATCGTTCTTCTATTTCCTCAAAACTGCTAATGTAGTTTTTCAAGTTATTGGATTCATTGATCACCTTTTGCGCAGCGTTTTGATCATCCCAGAAATCCGGTTCTGTCATCATTTGTTCCAACTCTTTAACTCTTTCCCTTTTCCAATCTAAGTCAAAGAGACCCCCTAAAATCTTCAATTCTTGAAGCTATTTTGTCTAATTCATGTCTAATTTCAATTAATTCCATCTCATTCACCTCTTGTTAAATTTAAGTAGGAAAGCACTCCTTTAATGGAAAAGGAGTGCTTTCTACAATTATTCATTTTTACCGTGGCAGTTTTTATACTTCTTACCACTTCCACAAGGACAAGGGTCATTACGACCAACATTAACCTTTTTCACGTATGGTTTTCTTACTTTTTTCTTTTCTTCGCTTCCACCTGAAACAGCTTGGGTATTTTTTACTACCTCTTCACGTTGGAGGTTTTCACGTATTTGAGCTTTTAGAATATATTTGACAGCTTCCTCTTCAATACTTGCTACCATATCTTCAAACATATGGAATCCTTCGAGTTGATACTCACGTAAAGGATCGTTTTGTCCGTAAGCTCGTAAATGGATACCTTGACGAAGTTGATCCATTTGGTCAATATGATCCATCCATTTTGTATCAACTGTACGTAATACAATCACTTTTTGGAACTCTTGGAATTGATCTGGTGGTAACTCTTCAGATTTTTGATTGTATTTTTCTTTCGCTTTTTCTAATAAAATTTCTGAGATTTCGTCACTTTCTTTTCCTTTTAGGTCGTTAATAGAAACATCTTCTGGATCCATTAAGTTACCATGAGCATAATCGACAATCGCTTGTAAGTCCCAATTATCTTCATCATTATCTTGAGTATGCGTAGATACAATACGGTCAATGGTAGATTTCATCATATTCTCAATAATTTCACGCATATTCTCTGTTGTATCAATTATCTCAAAACGTTGTTTATAGATAATTTCACGTTGTTCCCTTAATACGTCATCATAAGAAAGAACTTGTTTACGGGCATCAAAGTTATTACCTTCCACTCGTTTTTGTGCAGATTCCACAGCACGTGATACCATTTTACTTTCGATTGGTTGAGAGTCGTCCATTCCTAAACGTTCCATCATGCTCTTCAAATTGTCCGAACCGAAACGTCGCATTAATTCATCTTCCATAGAAAGATAAAATTGAGTCACCCCAGGATCACCTTGACGTCCAGAACGACCACGTAACTGGTTATCAATTCGGCGAGATTCATGACGTTCTGTACCAATAACAGCAAGACCGCCTAATTCCAAGACACCTTCACCTAGTTTAATATCCGTACCACGACCAGCCATATTTGTTGCAATAGTAACTGCTCCTTTTTGACCAGCATGCTCAATGATTTCCGCTTCTTTAAAGTGGTTTTTAGCATTTAAAACATCATGTTTAATTCCAGCTTTTTTCAAGTAATTCGAAATTAATTCAGATGTCTCTACCGCAACCGTACCTACTAAAACGGGCTGTCCTTCTTTATGTCTTGCCTTAATGTCCTCAACCACAGCACGGAATTTTCCATCCATTGATTTATAAATAAGGTCCGGTCTGTCATCACGGATAATAGGTTTATTCGTTGGTATCGCAATTACATCCATGTTATAAATATTTCTAAATTCTTCTTCTTCCGTTTTCGCCGTACCAGTCATCCCCGCTAGTTTATTATACATTCGGAAGAAATTCTGGAAAGTGATAGAAGCTAGTGTCATACTTTCATTTTGGATTTGTAAGCCTTCTTTTGCTTCAATCGCTTGGTGCAATCCATCACTATAACGACGACCTTTCATTAATCGGCCAGTAAAGGAATCAATAATGACTACTTCCCCTTCTTGCACCATATAATCCACATCACGATGCATGGAAACATGTGCCTTTAAAGCCTGATTAATGTGGTGAATTAGAGAAACATTTTTTAAATCAAATAAATTCTCAATATGGAAGAATCCCTCAGCTTTATTAATACCCTCTTCCGTTAATTGAACACCTTTTGTCTTCTCATCATACGTATAGTCGTCCTCTTTGAGAGTAACGACAAAGCTATTAGCTTGTTGGTATAAAGTTGCTGACTTTTTAGCCGAACCTGAAATAATTAATGGTGTTCTTGCTTCATCGATTAAAATGGAGTCGACCTCATCGATTATGGCAAAATTAAGTTTCCGTTGAACCATTTGATTTTTATAAAGCACCATATTATCACGTAGGTAATCAAATCCAAATTCGTTATTTGTACCATACGTAATATCACATTCATATGCTTCACGTTTTTCCTCTTTAGATAACCCGTTTGTATTTAATCCAACAGTTAAGCCGAGAAATTCAAAAAGCTCTCCCATTTGTTTCGAGTCACGATCAGCTAAATAATCGTTCACTGTAATAATATGGACACCTTTACCTTCCAGTGCATTTAAATACGCTGGCAAAGTAGAGGCAAGTGTTTTACCTTCCCCTGTTTTCATTTCCGCAATATTACCTTCATGGATGGCTATACCACCAATTAATTGCACAGGAAACGGCCGCATGTTTAATACTCGTTTAGCTGCCTCTCGAACAACAGCGAAAGCCTCCACAAGCAAATCATCCAAGCTTTCGCCATTTTGAAAACGTTCCTTAAATTCCGTCGTTTTTTCTTTTAGTTCATCATCTGATAATTTTTCAATTTGGGGTTCTAGAGCTTCTATTTGATCAACTTTTTTTTGAATTCGATTCAGTTGTTTTTTATTTCCATCACCAAAAATTTTTGTGAGAAATCCTGCCATATATATACGCTCCCTTAGAAAACTCAGCATTCGACAGATCTTTAGTCGAATGCCTTAGTTGCACTTATGCAAATTTTTACGGTGGGGCGAGTAATCGGAACCCCAGGAGGAAAAATTTCCCCATCCGTAGATAAAATCATACTACATCTATTGATTAATAATAACATTTTAGGCTGACCAATGACAACTTTGTGCACATGGAATGAATTGGACAGAAAAATTAAGAAAGAGAGTAATCCGGGGATAGATTACTCTCTTAAGAGGTCATATTTCGCGGAATTTATGGAGAAAATAGGGGAAACTTTCGGGGGAGTTATTTGATAAGTAGTCTCCTTGCTGCAGTATTATTCTGGTTCATTGTTAATTCCGTCATTTTTTTATTAGTGGCAGCCACAATTTTAAGTAATTGGCTGATTGTTTGTTCATGCTGGTGAACCTTCTTTTGTAACTCAAGTAAAACTAATTTATCACGCTCATTCACATCACCACCTCCTAGTTCCGTTGACTTATTTTTACCACATATAGTATCTAAAGTACTAATTGAAGAAATGCAGTTTTGGCTCGATAAAATAAGCATTTTTCTTCAATATTTTCTATAAATTTGCATGATTTTTAAAAACGGAACCCAACGATTAACCATTTTTAAATTTCAGTTAACCATTCGACATTTTTCGCCACGCATATTAAAAACCGTAACATGCTTAAAAAGTAAAAAATCAGTCCAATTTATATGTGCAAATTGGACTGATAAACTTCAATTAAATCTTACTATCACTTTTTTTATCCCTTATTTTAATTAAATAATGTGCATTAATTAGGGATGCGATGGGAATGACCAGAGCTATCCCAATCCCAGCACAAAAAATCGTAATCATCTCAGCACTAAATATTTTTGAATTAACAATATCACCAAAGGAGTAGGATAAATCCTTATACCAAATAAGTAAAGCCATATAACCACCGATAAAAGCGAAAAATAATGTGTTGGTATTGGAACCCAAAATATCCTTCCCAATAGATAATCCAGATGTGAACAATTCCTTTTTCTTAATGGACGGATGTTGGTTAAAAATTTCTTGCATAGGAGATGTTATAGAAATGGCTATATCTGTAACGGCGCCAATGGTACTCATAATAATCACCGCAGCAGAAATTTTAACAAAATCTAACCCAGGATAAAGAGAGAAGATGACACTAATTTCATCCATTTCTTCTTCCCCAAAGCCTTGAATCATGGCCTTCTTTGTTACGATATAAATAAAGAATAATAAAATAGTCACCGTAATAAGGGTAGAAATAAAGGCTGTTACTGTTTTACTATTTACTTCATTAATATAAAAAAGATTGATACAACTTATTACCGTACAAGCAATTAAAGTGATAATAATTGGATCAGCATTTGCATCCATCATAAAAAACACAGATACTAGGATAACCCCAAAATTTAAAAATAAAGAAACAAAAGATCGTGCTCCTTTTTTTCCACCAATCCATATCATCAATGCAAATAAAATAATCACCAATAATACTAGTACATTCATGAATTTTCCCTCTTTCGCTTAATAAAGAAAATAGATGTATATAGGCCTATTGGAATGGTTAAAACAATTCCAATGCCACCAGCTAGAGCACGGGCCAGCTCCAATGAAAGATTGATAGAAAGAGTAAAACCTAGTGGCGAATAATTTTTTAAATATAAAATAAGCATTGGAATGGATCCACTTATATAGGCAAAAAATAAAATATTGGTCATCGTCCCCATAATATCTTTTCCAATTTCCATTCCAGATGCCTTAAGTGCTTTAACCGATATATCGTTGTTTTTGTTATATAATTCAAACGTAGCAGACGATAGTGAAATGGCAACATCCATTACGGCTCCTAAAGAACCAATAAATAACCCTGCTAAAAATATTAGTCGATATGGTCTTGTCAAATATTGCATTTCTTCATAGTAAAGCCCATTCTCAGAAGCTATCCAGATAGCAAAATACGTAATTAAAAGGGAGCTAAATGTTCCTAATAAAGTCGCAATAATAGCTGTATACGTTTTTTCATTAAATCCATTAACAAGTAGCAAAGAAATAATGGTGAATAAAATAACCGTTATCCCGCATATCCATAATAAATTCAAATCCGTCCTTACATAAATATCCAATGCATAGGACAATAAAAGGATATTCACCGCTAAACTGATACTGGCAAATAGCCCTTGTTTTTTCCCAACGATAAGTAAAGTAAAGATAAAAATCCATGCCACAATTACAATATATTTATCACGTTTTACATCTGTAATGTTTCCAGTTAATTGCGGGTTTTCTATTGTATTTTTTTCAAATGAAACAAATACCTCATTACCTTTCTGATAAGGTTGATCATTGGCTCTAGACAGTGAATACTTATTTGTTAAATGGATAAGCTGTCCTTTTTCCTCACCATTTTTTATTTCAGCTATAATTTGCTGGGTAAAGATCCGATCATTGTTATCATGTATATCCGTTATATCAGTTGAATCTTCTAGGTCTGTTTGGATGACTTTTGCTATCGGACGTTCATAAAATCCATAGTTGTGATATACGAAGATAATAGAAGTAATAAAGCAAATAAAGATGAATGTGTAAATTAATGGCTTTTTCTTAAATTTGTAAATGATAATACCCACTCCAAACCTTTAACATAAGTGTGACGTTAAAATGCAAGTCCATTCATAGTTTCCAATAATAAATAGATAACAAAACTCCGATGCGGTATTATAACAATGGATAGAATAGCAGTTATAATATTAGTGGTCAAGGGCGTTTATCTTTTAGGCAGGAAATCATCATTTGCTATGCAAGTTGACTTAATATATATTTACATCATAAAAAGGACAACCCCTTATATAAAGAGTTGTCCTTTTAAAATTATTCTATTAATCTTTCATTTTAAACAGTCGGTTCAATTAAACCGTATTTTCCATCTTTACGACGATATACCACATTGGATTCACCAGAACTGTCATTAGTGAATACAAAGAACTCATGACCTAGCATATCCATTTGTAGAATCGCTTCCTCTGGATTCATAGGTTTTAAATTAAATCGTTTGGTACGAACAATTTCAAAATCGTCGTCATCTTCCGTTTCATTATTCATTATTTGTTTTTCCATTTCGGCAAAGGCGTACTTAGGAGCTCCGTTTTGTCGAGATTTGCGATTTACTTTTGTTTTATACTTACGGATCTGTCTTTCTAGTTTATCTACTACTAAATCAATAGCAGCATATAAATCAAGTTGTTGAACCTCAGCACGTAGTAGCAAATTCGTCATAGGTATAGTTACCTCTATACGTTGCTCGTCATTATAGACACTTAAATTAACATGTACCTCGGATGTAAGCGGGGAATCGAAGTATCTTTCCAATTTACTAATTTTCTTCTCTACATATTCCCGTATTGCCCCTGTTACTTCAATATTTTCACCACGAATGTTAAATTTCATGTAAGTGTCCTCCTTTCCTTATACTTAAACTATACTATATTTCGACGTATTTTTCCTGCTTAATGGTGAAGAATCTTTAGAAAAAATTTAAATATTAATTAAATGTTTACTAATTCTTCACATATTAATGATTTATACGTTCTATATTTATTAGAATGGTTAAGAAACATTCCTGTTATTTTTTCTTATCCAAATACATACCGTCCATAACATGTACATTATGATAGGGATTTGTATAGTTCTTATTCGATTTCTTTTGTCTATTCATTTGCTTTATTTCCGTCTTTAATGTAGAAAATAATTGATCCATTAAATGTTGAACCTCTTGATTTAAAAGCACAAGTTTTTTTCCCAACAAGTCCTCTTGCTCTGAAAAAGGTGGAGTTAGTTGTTCTAGGAACGGCTCTCTTTGAAGTAATAAATTATTTAATTGTTCAATTGTCGCTTCTCTTTCATTGGAGGAAATATCTTTATCTAAAATTTGCTTCATTTCTACGGTTATATCAAAAACTGTTTGTAGTTGGTTCATATTATATTTGGGCACCTTGCTTCACGTAGTTTTGTTTCCTTGTTTCGATGAGTACTTGTTTCCATGTGTCCCTAAATTCTGTTACAAAACCTAAAACTTCTTCTAAAATAACCGGATCGTTTTTCACATTAGCTTCTTTTAATTGAAAATGCATATATTCATAGAGTGGCATGATTTGCTTCGATATCTCCGCTTTAGGATCTAAGGTAATCATTAATTCTTGAATGATATTTTGTGCCTTTTGGATGTTTGTATTTTTTGCTTCAAAATTATTACTTCCAATATCTTTCATTGCTTGTTTAATAAACTTCATACATCCATTATATAGCATGAGGGTTAATTCCCCACTAGACGCTGTATTAACAGTATTATTTTGATATGTACTGTATGCTTTATTAGTTGTCATAATTGATTACACTCCTCTTAAAGGGCTATAACTTTAAATTATTGGAAAAAGTTGTTCATTAACATTGCGGATTGATTATTCATCGTTGAAATTGCTTTTTCCATTGCTGTGAATTGGCGCCAATAGCGGGTCTCTATCTGTTGCAAGCGATTTTGGAAGTCATTCATTCTGCTATCGATATCCTTTATTCGCTTTCCTAATGTATAGTTTGATAACGTGTCTGAACTTCTTCCAGCCCGTTCATTGATCTTTGTTTTCATGGTTTCCAAACTATCATCCAGATGGTCCATGATCCCCTTCTTGTCTCCACTCCCAGCAAAAAGTTTATAAACACTATCTGGATCCTTTTGTAATGCTTCTTTCAGCTTTTCCTCATTTATTTCTATTTTTCCACCATCTAAATAGTCTTTCGTAGTAGTTATTCCGATTTGACTAATGACATTATATTCGCCACCTGTATCAACAGACTGGTACCAATTTTGACGTAAATTCGTTAAGGCTGATGTAATGATAGAATCTCCACGAAGTATTCCACTTTTTGCTTTTTCTTCCCAAAGTTCTATTTCTCTTTCCTCTAATTCCTTCTTCTGTTCCTCTGTAAGTGGTGGAAAATCACGATATTTTTCTTCCCGTTGCGTTTTATTCATTAGGTCGATTAGTTCATTGTATTTTTCAACAAACTCTTTAATATGATCTACTGTAGCATCGATATCGTTAGTTAACGTAACAGTTGCTGGAACTCCATCAGTTGTATTCTTAAATTCAAAATTAATCCCGTTTAAAGTATAGTTATTTTCCTTCGTTTCTATTTCATAGGCATCATTGTATTTAAATTTGGCATTTGTCGCATCTTTTACAACACTATCTTCCTTTATAAATAGATTTGAAAAATTATCATCAAATTCTATTTCATTTTCTTTGTCGTTTGGATTATACTTTCCTGTTCTGGTTGTTTCCATAACAAGTTGCTTTGTATTATCATCGAAAAACATTCTAATATTATTATCGTCTTCATTAATCCGTTTAATTAAATCATTTAATGTATCATCTTCGCCAATTGTATAATTTCTCTCAACAGGAATAGCTTTACCTTTTTCATCAAGCGTATAAGTTGTTAATTTAAAAGATGTTTCAACATTGGGATCCTTTAATTCATCCAATAACTTTTTATTAGGGTCTATGTCAAGTGATCCGCTTGTAATAATTGCGGAAGTAGCTAATTTCGTTACCTCTATCTTATACGTCCCTTCTGGTGCCTTAGGACTACCAGTAGCTGTTACGGCATTTTCCATCGACGAATGTACTGATTTCGTTTTAAAAGTTTTTGATAGTTGCATGTCAAATGCCATATCATCAATCTTTTGTCTCAATGTATTAATCTCGCGAAACTTGTCCCGTTGCCATTCTATTTTCGTCTTATCTTGTTCCATCTTATCGAGAGGGATTTTCTCGGCTTTCATTAAGTCATTAATGATTGATTCCGTATCCATTCCAGTGGCTAACCCACTAATTCTCATATTCATACACTCCTTATACCCTTTTATCAATCAAAAATCCCATAAAATCAGCCATATCTGCATACAAATCTAATAATTTTCTAGGTGGGATTTCTCTAATTATTTCCTTTGTTTCTGAATTCACGACAGTTACATAATACCGTTCAAGTTTTTCATGAAATTCAAATTTAATATTTCTTTGCTCTGGTATCAAAAAATCATTTAGAGCGTTTACTGTTTTTTCTACTTCCGTTTTATCTACTATAGGATCTATATTTCCTATAGGATTTACCCTATCTCCCAATGTAGTCTTATCCGACATCGTTGAAACTCTTCTACTATATGGAACTTCTAATGTTTGCGTAATTGGCATTAATTTGTCCATTACCATTTTCATTTCTCCCCATAAATGTTTGATCAACATTAATATCGGATATTTCTAACTAAATTTAAACCATTCCCTTAATTTTTATTCGAATCCTTTAATATCCTTAATACATCCAGGGAGATATTAGCCGCTTCATTGTTTTGCTCCTTAATATCCAAGTAAATTTCTTTCCGATGTATTTCCACCGATTTGGGTGCTTCAATGCCTAACTTTACTTGGTCACCCTCGATTCCAAGTACTTTGATTTCTATATCATCACCAATTTGGATAGACTCATTTTTCTTCCTTGTTAAAATAAGCATTATTTCTCCCCTTCCAAAACAAGACTTGGGTTAATCGATGCTTTAGATGGATAATCTTCATGATTTAAAATGTATTGTTTACCGAGCATTTGATTGGAATTTATCACAATAGGAGCTTTTAAATTGATGGTACTTGAGTGAAACGGGTCCTTTAACGTAACAATGGAGAGTATCACTACTTCGTTTTCACTTTTAATTTGAAGGGTTTCAATCGTATTATCGTCTAAATCAAAACTATAATCCTTATAAAGTAGAAAAGGATTGATAACGAAAAATGCAGTAAAGGTGGATTGAACCGACTGCAAAATCTGAAAAACTGGATTATCCGGTACATCTAATAGAACAAATTGTTTTTCATCAGGAAAACCTGGAATACCATTTGCAAAATAAATTTGTTTTTGCTCCTCTATTGCGATTTCACCTAAATACTTTGTTTGTAATTTCATTTTTTCTTTTCACCTCTTTAAACTGTAATGTTTATTAGAAAACTTGGCGTTCGCCTAGCTTTTGGGCGAATGCCTTAGTTGCACTTATGCAGGATAAGAAAGTTTATGCTTTCTTATCTGCCAAAATCTATTTGTAATTCCTCTTTTTGTTTTAATGATGTTTCAACTGACCCTTTTTCATAATGAATGACTGGCTTATTAGGGGAGCTTTCGATCATTGGTTTATTAACTTTTACATCAACCTGTACTTCTGCAGGTTGATAATTTAGTTTTACGGAAAATGGGGAAGGAATAAAAGTAATCCCCAATTGTTTCATCGGTTCAAACGCATTATTTACCGCCTGGGATATTAATGGGTTTTCTCCATTTTCAATCTGCATTAATTCCGCTCCCTCACTTGCACGTCTTCCAGTACCCTCCAATGATTGATTACGGCCTTCTGCGGCAAAATCTTGATTCAATTGTGTAATCGTTTTAAAATTCATTTCAGCCCATGCTTGAGACTGGTCAATATCAAGCTTTGCAGGCATTATTTGAATCGATAGTTCGGCAGGAGGCTGTTGGATGGAAAGATCTGCTTTCGGTTGTTGTATTTCTAGTGTCGCGTCTTTAATATGTAATTGAATTTGTGCATGTTGTGATTGTAAACGAATTTGGGGAAACTGCATCATAATCCTCTCCTGATTCAGAAAGTTAAATAAAGGCCCTTCCCTTTAAATGAAGGTAGGACCTTATCAATAAGTAAGAATGTATAAAAAGTTAGCTTATTAAAGCTTATCATCAGAAAGGCCACGTCCAGCTCCAGCGCCCAGCGACTAGCGAGACTTCCTTCACCTCCGTGCGATAAGTCAACATCGCCTCACTCCGTTCGTCGTGTTTCCTTTATCTCCTGCGGCTCAGTCCAGTCCGTACGTCGCTAAACGGGCGCTTGCGCTTTTGTTCTTATCTTAAAAAGTCAAGTAACGTTGGTTGAATAATTCGCGCTCCAGCTGAAAGTGCAGCACGATGTAAACTCTCTTGAGTTATTAATTCGGTAATCGTTTGGGGGTAGTCCACATCTTCATTTTCGGACATCGTTTTCGTAGCAATTGTTTCTTGTTCACTTAAACGATTTTCAACTAATTCCAAACGATTCATTCGAGCCCCTAAATCTGCTCTAGAATTAATAATTTTATCGATACCTTTATCGATTTCTTCGATACTATTATTAATTCCATCATTATCATTACTATTCAAATGATTAACAAACGTATCTAATGTCGTAACCAATCCTTCAAAAACCTCTTGACCGTTTACGCTAGCAGTTAATGACGTTCCTTTAGAAACTTCTATTTCAACTGGAACATACTCATCGAAGTTCGCACCATTATCTTTCACTAGTGGTGCTTCTGTATGGGCACCGTTAAAAATATATTTATCATTTACTTGCGTATTCGCAATTTCAACTAAATGTTCCTTTAATTGCGCCACTTCTTGCGCAATACTTTTGCGTTCATTTTCATCATACGTTCCATTACTTGCTTGAACCGCTAATTCTCTCACACGTTGCATCGCTTTGGTTGCTTTATCAAGAGCAGCATCCGAATTATCGTACCAATTATGTAATTCATTGGTATTCCGTTGATATTGCTTTACTTGAAGAACTTCAGAACGATACCCCATCCCCTTCATGGCAACGACAGGGTCATCAGAAGGTCTAGTAATCTTTTTCCCCGTACTTAACTGATTCATGTACTGATCCATTTTGGAATAGCTGTTTGATAAATTACGAAGCATATTATTCGAAATCATTCCCTGTGTAACACGCATGCATTATTCACCTACCTTCCTACTAATCCCATACGATTAATTACTTGATCGAGTAGTTCATCTGTTGCCGTCATACTTCTAGCCGCTGCATTATACGCATGTTGAAACTGAAGCATATTCGTAAGTTCTTCATCCAATGATACGGCACTAACTGACATACGTTGATTTTCCACCTGTGATTTCAAGATGGTAGTATTTTCCGTCATTCTTTTTGCATGTTCAGCTATTACCCCAAGATCACCAATGACAGATTCATAGAAATCCATCATCGAAGAATCATCTAAATCTGTTAACGGTTCATGCAATAAATCAGCTAAATCCAACGCATTTTGCCCGTTACCTGATTCACTTCCAGCATTAATTTTTGTCGGATCCTCTAAAACAACTTTTATGGCCCCTGCTGCACCATTTTGATCGGTAATGTTGCCATCAAAGCTGAAAAAATCATCCCCATGTAGATTATTAAATGCTTCAACAAATTCAAAAGCCATCGCATCTAGTTTGGAAAGAAAGACTGGGTAATCTCCTTCTACTGTTTGTCCATCTAATGTATAGCCTTGTGATTCAATCAGTCCACTTAGAGAACCTTTTGAAGATAGAAGCTGATCCATAGAAAGGGTCATGTCTCCAACTTTTATTTGTGAGACTACATCCAATTTATTTACTTCGGAATAAATACCTGTTTCCGAAAAGGTATTTACGGTATCCGTTTTCCCATCAATTAAAGTCGCAATCTCATTTCCCGTGTCATCAACAATGGATACAGTTGCTACCCCATCTCCATTATTTTGTTTATCATACGTCACTTCGATCGGAATAATTTTGGATAGTTTATCTAATAATACGTCTCGTTTATCATATAAATCATTAGCAGCATATCCGTGCGTTTCCAAATTTCTTACTTCTTGGTTAATTTTATTGACTTCCTCAAGCATGGTATTTGCATCTTTTAAGGTAACTTCGAGTTGATTTTTTAAATCACCACGAATTTTATTTAAAGAATCGGAAAGATAATTAAATGTACCTGCAAGTGATTTTCCACGCTGAAGAACAACGGACCTTGCACCAGCATTTTCCGGATTAACCGCTAAATCTTGTAAAGACTGCCAAAATTGATTCATTGACGCTGACAATCCTGTATCAGACGGCTCATTTAACATATTTTCCATCCGTGCTAGTGCTTCATTCCTTGTTTCATAATAACCAAATTTGCTGTTTTCTCCACGGAATTGCACGTCTAAAAATTGGTTTCTTACTCGTTGAATGGAACCCGCCTTTACACCTGTACCAATTTGTCCGGGTAATTCTTGACGATTTCTGGATGCGTTAGGGGATGGCTTATTTGTTTCAAAGTTAACACGTTGTCTCGTGTACCCTTCCGTATTGGCATTTGCAATATTATGCCCGGTTGTATGAAGTGCAGATTGTTGTGTAAATATGGCTTGTTTCGCCATTTCTAATCCACGAAATGTACTCATTGTCTTCTCCTCTTTACCTCGTGTTATACTTGTGAATCAAAAATCGATCGATTATATGATTTCTTTTCCTGTTTTTGTTTTCCGTAATTCAAATTGGAAATAGACGGATTTAATAAATCTAAAGATAGTTGCACAAATTCCAATGATTGATTGATTAATGTTTGATTTAATGATTCTTGTTGTTTTAATTTCATTATATAATTAGTTAATTGTTCCGATACGTTAGTAATCTCTACTTTTTCCGTTTCATTTTCAAGATGTTCCAATATCGTTGTGATCGTTGCATCCTTTGTTGGAAGTCCTTGTGCAGTCAACCATTCTTCCACTTCTTGCTGCCTTTTTCCTTCCATTTGTTCTAAGAGACGGATTTGCTTCCGTTCTTTCACTAACAATTGTTGCAACTTATCTATCGTACCTGCTTTTACTAATTCTGTTTTTTGTTCAGAGATAGCAAGTAATCCTTTATGAATTTCTAGTAGTTTACCTAACGATTGAATGATAGGTTTTACGGACATAATAAGTCCTCCTTTTACATATAACCCTTACTTATTTGACCAAAATTCAATCATTTTTTTTGCTACTTTTTCAGAATCCACCTTATATTCACCAGATTGAACTAAATTCTTGATTGATTGAACATATTCCGCCCGTTTTTCATTTGGTCTTTCACTTTCTTGTAATTGTTTCGCTTCTTTCGATATTTCAATTTGATCTTGTTTATTGATTTCTCGTTTAACTTCCGCTTGTTTCTTTACAATATTTTTATAGGGGTTAAAATTTGGCTGATTCGAACCATTTATTCTCAAAATTCTTCACCCTTTCTCCCATAAACTTCTCTACTTTATATTATCGGCACATTTCAATAAAAATAAAGACTTATTTTCTATTTTGCTTATCCATTGTATAATACGTATTCGCAACAGAATTCATCTTTTTGTTCCTTTCTACTTTCCTTTCCAGTTCTTCTTCTCTTTTTAAATCTTTTACAATGGATTCTTGGCAATCCTTGCAGAGCTTACCTGACGTTATACCGATTCCACAAATTTCACATGGATAAGATAAATTGGGAAACTTTGATAATAATAAACGTTTTTCTCTTATAAATTTTGTGATATAGCTTTCTTGTACTCCTGTAGCATTTATTATATCAATCATTGTGGCCTTACGATTTTTCTGATCACGTAAAAATGTATTTACCGTTTGAAAAGCTTTCTCTTCTTCATGATAACAATCTTGACAAATATCCCGGAGTGCCTTGACAAAGATGGCTCCACAGCGGGAACAATTAGCTAATTCTGCCATCTTATACCCTCTTTTCTCGTATAATTACCCTCGTACCAATGTTAATGCGTAAACATTTGGACAGCCATGTTTCTTTAATAGTCGAGCCGCATGGCGCAAGGTTGTTCCTGTTGTATATATATCATCGACCAATAGGACAGGTTTGTTAATAGATTCCGTTATAAAAAAAGGATTTTTCGATATTATTCTCTCCATACGGGACTTTTTTGACTGCTTTTCTCCATGCAATCTTGTTAAAATTTCTTTTGTTTCTATCGGTAAAAAATCGGCTATCATTTTCGCTTGATTAAAACCTCTTTCAAGCAATCGTTCTTCGCTTAATGGAATAGGAACGACAAACCCGTTCTTTTTTAGAAATGAAAAATTTTCTTGAAATGCTTCCATCAAATAATTTTCAAAAATATATCCTAAATAATAATCACCACGATACTTCCATTTTGCAATAACCTCTTTCATAAATGGATTATAGGTGAAAATAGAATAATTGAATTGAAGGGATTCATTCTTCTCTTTTTCTTCCCACCACATACAATCCGCGCATCTTTTTTCTGTTGTATTTCTACTACATCGATCACACCGATTCCCATTTATCCATTCTAAACCTAGCTTACACTCGGAACATAAGATCTCTTCCTTTTCCAGCATAATTAAATTCGCCCAACTTAATGAAAGAATAATTTCCGTATCACACCAAGCGCAATTCATGTTTCAAATCCTCCACGTTTATTCATTTTTTTAATAGAGGCAATTGCTCTTTCCATTGCCTCTGTCTTCCCATCATGAAAGAAAATCACTTCCCCGATTGGGTCGTCTGCACTCCTCCCTGCTCGTCCAGCAATTTGCACTAAAGCAGCTTCATCAAAAACAGAATGGCCAGCATCCACTATTGCAACATCCACAGAGGGAAATGTTACTCCCCTTTCTAATATGGTCGTTGTAATCATGACAGTTATTTTTTTCTGTCTAAACTGAATTACTTTCTCTTCCCGATCTACGTCTTCTGCATGAACGGATGTGAGCATCGCTTCTGATGAGATTACTTTTTCTTTTTTTAAAATACTAGCAAGTGAATCTTTCATTTTCTCAGCTAGTTTAATGGTAGGAACAAAGATTAAGAGTTGTCGTTTGGAGTTTTCTCTTTTAGGAAGCCAGTTATAGAATGCCTTCGGTAACCGATATTCATCTAAATCTTTTTTAAGAGAAAAACAAATTTTTGTTTTAGGAACCGGTAAAGGATGTCCATGGAACCGGACAGGCACAAATGTATGCGGGAGCGTTTTTTTAGCTATTCGCTTTTGGTGGTCTTTTCTTGGAGTTGCTGTTAAATAAATCATGGTGCTATCTTGTTTCTTCGCACGATTTGCGGAATAGGGAAGGGAAGGATCAGCATGGAAAGGGAAGGCATCGATTTCATCAACAATGACAACATCGAATGCATGTTGAAAGCGAAGTAACTGATGGGTTGTTGCAATGATTAACTGTGCAGTTGCATCCTTCGTTTCACTCCCACCATATAATGCTTGAACAGGAACTTCTTCAAATGCTTTCTGTAATCGAGGATAAAGCTCACGAACGACGTCAGCTCTCGGGGTAGCAATACAAATACGTTTTCCTTGTTGGAGTGTTTCGGTAATTGCAGGGAAAATCATTTCTGTTTTTCCTGCTCCGCAAACCGCCCAGATCAAATATTCCTTTTCCCCACTGCGAATCGCTTGAACCATATGATTGGACGCCTGTAGTTGACCTTGTGTTAATGTTCCATCCCATGTACATGGTTGTTTATATGTAGACCAGTTTGGTGGTTCTCCACCCCATGTATACAAAGGCTCACATTCCATCACGCGTCCCATTTGAATACATTTTCTACAATATAAATGTGTCTTATTACATATGGAGCACGGGATTTTTGCAAATAAGGATTTCTTTTCATTCCCACATCGCATGCATTGGTGAGCAAGTAACTTCTTGATGATGGATTTCTGAGGAATTAAATATTGATTATCGAGGAACTGTTGAAATGTAGGTTCATTAAGTGGAATTTCTCTTCGTAATAAAATTCTACCGGAAAAGATCCTAGATAGATTTTCTAATTGTGTGGGAGTTATTGTTTCCACTATAGTATTCACTCACTTTCCTTTAAAAATTTAGTACTCGTATTAGGCTGGACGTTTGACTTTGTTGCCTTTATGCAGGAAGAAAGTTTTATACTTTCTTTCCTGTCAAAAAAGGTAACACTAAAATCAGCTAACCCAATGGATTTATTTCACATACCACCCAATACCAATTGCACCTTCTCCTAAATGAGTTCCTATAACAGGTCCAAAATAACTAATGATGGTATCCATGTTTGGGTATTTTTCTAAAAAAGAGTCCCTAAGGTTTTTAGCTGACTGTTCATCGTTTCCGTGAATAAAGGCAACTTTTAATTCTTTTCCTTTTGCCGCATCTTCTTCAAGTAAACCCATGATTCGATTAATTGCCCTTTTACGAGTCCGGATTTTTTCAAATGGGACGATGACCTTATTTTCAAAGTGTAGAATTGGTTTGATTTGTAAAAGGCCACCTACTACAGCTTGAGCACTGCTTAATCGTCCACCTCGTTGTAAGTTCGTTAAATCATCCACCATAAAATAAGCACGTAACGTTTGTTTCATTACATCTAAACGAGTGATGATTTCTTCAGCGGTTTTACCGGCTTTTGCCATCTCAGCAGCCTCTAGTACATAGAAACCTTGTGCAATCGCACTGATTTCCGAATCGTATGCATAAACATCGATTCCCTTTACCATTTCTCCTGCACTAATTACCGATTGGTATGTACCACTTATTCCGCTAGAAAGATGTATAGAAACAACTGCATCATAATCTTTTGCCAATTCTTCCAACTTAGCAGTCACATATCCGATTGATGGTTGCGATGTAGTTGGTAAATCGTCTACTTCTTTTAGTTTTTTATAAAATTCATCTGTTGAAATATCGATTTCCTCTTGATATGTTTCTTCTCCGAAAACAACGCTGAGTGGTACCATATGTATATTCTCTTGTTTGCGGAGGTCAGTTGGTATGTATGCTGTACTATCAGTCATGACAGCTACCTTCATAATAATCTTCTCCTTATTTAGAATTAAGATTCTTGAGCAATATTTTACATGAATCCATGAAAAAAAGCATTCATATACTAGGTTTTCACAATAAAAAATACCCTAATACAATGTACTAGGGTATCCTTTTATTAGATAACCTCTACCCAACCCTTTCGGATAGCTGAGACTACTGCCTGTGTACGGTCATTACAATTCATTTTTTGTAAAATATTACTTACATGGTTTTTAACTGTTTTTTCACTTATATATAGTGTTTCCGCAACCGCTCGATTACTTTTTCCATCAGCTAGTAATTGTAATACTTGGCACTCACGTTTTGTTAATAGATGAAGCGGTTTACGATATTCAATACCTCTATCACTCACAGAAGGATTGTTTTCTTTTGCAAGTCTACGATACTCTTTCACTAGATTATGAGTTACTTTCGGATGTAAGTAAGAACCACCCTCACTAACGACTTTGATCGCTTCGATTAAGGTATCTGCATCCATTTCTTTTAATAGATAACCTTGGGCACCTGTTTTCAAAGCATGCGTAACATAATTTTCATCATCGTGAATGGATAAAATAATTACTTTGGAATTTGGAAAATAACGAACTAAATCAGCTGTAGCTTCTACACCATTTATATTTGGCATGTTAATATCCATTAAAACAATATCAGGATTAGTTTCTTTCACTAATTTTGCTGCCTCTGAACCATCACTACCTTCTGCAACTACTTCAAAACTAGGTTCAAAGTCTAAAATACGTTTAACGCCTTCACGAAATAATTTATGATCATCTATAAGTACAATTCGAATCATTTTTTCCTCGCTCATCTTATTTTCCTCCATATATATCTATTACGTTTTTTGCTCTGTCTCTTATCATAGCACGGAATCGTTATACGGAACTCTAATAGTAATAACGGTCCCTTTCCCAATCTCTGATTGGATAGATAATTCACCTTGAAGGTTTTCTACTCTTTCCTTCATTCCAATTAATCCAAAGGACTGTTCTTTTTTTAGTTCTGTATTAAAACCTTTACCATCATCTTTAACTATTAAAGTTAAATAATTTGTACCTATTTCCAATTTTACTTGGATAACGGATGCTTCCGCATGTTTAATCGCATTTTGTAATGCTTCTTGCATCAATCGGAAAAATGCTATTTCATATTTGGGGTTTAGGCGTTTTTCCGTGCCCATCATAACAAAATCAATTTGTATGTTGTTGTATTCACCTGCGTTAGAAAGGTATTTTTTAATGGTCGGAACCAGTCCTAAATCATCTAACGCCATTGGTCTTAAATCATAAATAATTCTTCTTACCTCAACAAGCGAGGAGCGAATCATTCCGCGAATACTTTTGATTTCATCCATTGCTTTGGAAACATCACCTTGGAGATAAATCTTTTCGATTAACTCCGAACGTAGTAAGATATTCGCTAAACTTTGTGCAGGACCGTCATGAATTTCACGAGAAATTTTCCGACGTTCTTCTTCCTGCGCCTCAATAATTTTTAGGCCGAATTTTTGTTTTTCCTTTGCATCTTCAATTACTTCGTTTACTTGTTTAAAATCTTCTTGTAAATAATTAAGAACTACTGTGATTTTACTAGCTAAACGTTCTGCTCTTTCCATCGTACTAGCTAATTGTACTAGTCTTCTTTCAATATCATCACGCTTTTCCCGAAGATCCTTTTCCTCTTTACGAATAATCGTTAATTTCGTCTGCATTCCATGAGTAATCTCATAAACCTTACGAATTTCATCCTCAGAATATCGGTCAAAGAGTTTACTTACTTCTGCTAAACGCTGTTTGGAAAAACGAAATTTCACCTCTAGTTGGTCGCCATTTTCAATGTATTGAATTACCTTTTTTTTTATCTCTTTCAATTCTAATTGAAGGCGTTCGTATTCGGAACGAGCCCATTCACTAATATCAAAAATTTCATCTTTACTATAAATGACAACATCAATCATCTCATCAATGATATGATCTAATGCATTGTCTCCGAATTTCTTTGACATCCGTTCCCACCAACCTATACTATAATTATACGTATATACCCACTGTTTTGATAGGGTTAACTATAAAATTCTAGGAATTACTACCCCTACATGTTAAGATTATTAATCATATAGGAGGATTTATTATCTATGTTATCTACCTATTATACCGTAAAACCTGAAGGAAATGACCAAATAATCATACAAAAATCACGGTTTATTGGATATGTGCGTCGAGTGAAAACTGAAGAAGAGGCACAAGCCTTTATTCAGGAAATAAAGAAAAAACATTACGACGCTACCCATAATTGTTCTGCTTATATCATTGGGGAACATGATGAAATTCAAAAAGCAAATGATGATGGAGAACCGAGCGGAACTGCAGGAGTACCGATACTTGAAGTGTTAAAAAAACAAGGATTAAAAGATACTGCGGTTGTCGTGACAAGATATTTCGGTGGAATTAAACTTGGGGCTGGTGGGTTAATTCGTGCATACGGAAGTACAACTTCACAAGCCATTAAAACAACAGGAATTGTAAAAAGACAATTAATGAAAGGTTTTTCTATCACAGTAGACTATGGTTTACTAGGCAAACTAGAAAATGTTCTTCGTAATTCCGAACATATCCTAGAAACGATTCATTACTTAGAAAATGTAGAATTTATCGTTTTTGTGGAAGATGGGCAAGAAACAAAATTCACAGAATGGATCGTTGATTTAACAAACGACCAAGCTAAAATAGTAGAGCTAGACCCAAAATATATCGAAATTGAAGTAGAATCGACATCGGAATAAGCCTTAGATAATGAAGGCATGGAAGGTCTTTTATTCACTTTAAAAAAAGAAAAGCTCACTAGCGAGCTTTTCTTTTTTACATTTGTGTATTTCCGCTTAATTGTTGATTATTTGTTAACTCTTTTACTATTTTTTGAATCAACTCTTCGGCTGATTTAATTTGTTGATTTTCGGTTTCAACTATTAATTTCTTCAGCATCCGCTTATATAATTCTTGTTCCCCCATGGAATGGTTCCCGCCTTTTGTTCAAATTTATCGCTAAAACCAGATGAATAGACATATTTCATTTTACATTGTGTCGATATTTATTATTTTTTAAGAAAAAATAACGTACATAGGGTATCTTACTATATATCTACAATTTATTCTATAGTTTTCTCATTATTTTCAATAAATTGTTTCCGCTATCAGGAAATTTGGCATTCACAAATCTTTAATTAACTTAGTTAGACCTATGCAGATAAGCATTATGCTTTCCTTTTCTGCCCAAAAATAATAAAACAAATTACAGCAACAAATGCTCCAAATACATCGATAAATACATCCCCAATATATGGTGTGCGATTTGGCGTAATAACCTGGTGGATTTCATCTACCATAGCATATGCAGAAGTTAATAAAAATGAAATTAAAATAGCTTGTTTTTTTTGAATATGGGTGGCCTTTTTAAGAGCAATATAAAAAAGGCACGTTAACAAGAAGAAAACAGTAAAATGTGCCCCCATACGAATAAAAAATTCAATAAAACCTGCAATACCTAATGTTTCCACACTTACAACAGATTGATGATACATAAAAGAAATTCCGGAAAGGACGGGTTCTAAAAAGGATAAATCTATATAGTTTCCTAAAAATGGCCTCATATCTTGTTTTTCATAAGGAGTAGAAGAAGAATAAAAAATAATTCCCATCCATCCTAGGGTCAAAATCCAGTACCAGTATTTTTTTCGCATGTGTCACCTTCCCTGTTTCTATAGATTTTTCCCAAACTAAAAAACCGTTAAAGCAGAGTGCCAAACGGTTCACTAATCATATTTTATTCTTTCTCCATTTACTGAATTCAAGGTATTCTCTAAATTCCTCTTTGGTTACTCCTGAATCCATTGCTTCACGAACAATATCTAACCATTCATTATCTAAAGTATCATACTCTATGCTTTGTTTTGTTTCATTATTTAACAATTCATTTACGGTTACACCTAACACTTCGCTAATTTTCTCTATAAATTGGATGGACGGATTGGATTGTAGGTTCCGCTCAATGGAACTTAGATAAGACTTAGCAACTCCAGCTCGCTCGGCTAATTCGGAAATTGACATTTTTTTCTCTTTACGCAATTGTTTAATTTTTTCACCGATCAAGTCTTCTCACCTACTTTCATTGGGGATTATACCATAAAACAGGTGAGTTGTTCTATTACTTAGTGAATTTTATTTGTCCTTGTTGTAGTAAGAATGCTCGTATTTCTTCTTTCGTTATCCCCATATCCTTTGCCTGTTTAATCAATTGAACCCAACCACTATCAAGCGTCACACTTTTTATTAACTCGCTCATCTTGTTTCCCCCATTTTAAATCAGGTAATCCAGCCGTCATAGCATAAAAAGCGTTAGACCTGTGACTTTGCGCCCTTACCTTTCAATAAGTTTGCCTTTTTTTCTGACGTTCATTTTTATCTGAGACTATTATACTATTTCCTAGTGCCTTTTGGTGTGACTAGTTTTGTCGAAAAACTTCTAGTTTTGTATTACAGATATAATCATATTTTATCTAAGTCTTTACGTTTTTTTATTGTATAAGACTAGTAAACCAGTTATGCTACCAACAGTAATAAGTAGCACACCGATTACTAAAAAAGTAAACATATTCGTAGCAGTATTCGGTAAAATACTCTCACCGCTTCCATCACCACTATCAATTACCCCTGTTACTGTCTCTAAATCACTTCCTTTATCTGCTTCACCTTCAGCTGTGTAATAAATAGTGAACTTAGCATCAAGGCCTTGAAAGTCATTTCCAAGGTGTTCCGGAAAACGAAGGACATATTCTAATTTTTCACCTTCATTCGGTGAAAGAGCGCGTGGGGAAAATCCCGTGAAATCGGATAATTTCCCGTTATATAGTTCTTCATTACTACTCCAAACCTCTAGTAATAATTCGTTATAAAGCTTTAATGATTTACTATCTGGTTTTACTGAAGTAGTATATTTAAAACTAATTTCACCATTATTCTTTATTGTAGCCGTTCGCGGTGCCCAATCCCCTGGTTTCATGTTACCTACATCAAATAACTCTTTTTGTGGTAGTACTTCGATGGACAAATTTTCCTCAGCTGAAACAGTAGCCAGGCCCATAAAGGTAAAAATTAGTATATTTGTTAAAAAGATGGCCAATGCTTTTTCCTGGATTTTCATATACATCTTCCCCATTAAGTATTAGGAATTCGTTACATTAGTTTGAGGTTTCTTTTGATCATCTAATTCCCTTAATGCTCTCCAAATTATAAAAATAGAATAACCTAACATTAGAAATCCAGGTATAATCAAGAAGGCAATGCTACCATTCGGTGACTGTGCAAAGGTTGAAATATATCCAAGATATGGTATAGTGAATCCGTTATAAACCGCAACTACATTCTCTGCTAATACTGGATTTGAATCTGGGGCATTGTTATTATCCCCTTTTGTCGTATACATAACATTCTCCCCGCTCGTCTGTATATCAATAATCCTATGTGTCACTAGCTTATCCTCTGATTCCATAAATGTAATGACATCACCTTTTGTTAGATTATTACGTTCTTCACCTTCAATCGGTTTTACTGCAATGATGGACCCTGTTTGTATTCCAGGCTCCATGGAACCAGACAAAACCGTTTTTAATTGATACCCTGAAATTTCCGGTTCCCCTCCTGAGGCCTTGTTTATAACTACTAATGCTGCAACAGCTATGAGTACTACCATTAGCACAATAGATATTATTCGATTCACCCATTTAAATATTGTTTTCTTTTTCATTATTCAACACCTTCCTTGTTTTCCTGTTCTTGACTAGACTCTACTTCGGGTTTAGTTTCTATCTTTTTTTGTTGCTGTTCTTGTGCAGGTTCCTGATCTTCTATAGTTTTTTGTTCAATAGGTTTGTCTGTGGTTTGATTGAGTTGACTGCTTTTCTCTGTTTTTTCTTCTTTCACTTGTTCTTCATGGTGTTTAGGTTTAGCGGATTCCGTTTGAATGCTTTTCGCTTTATTCTCTGTCTTATTCTGCTCATCTTTATTTTCAATTACTTCTTCATCAGCTTCTTTATTAGCATTATTTTCTTCTATTTCCTGTTCTGGGTTAGTCGTTGGATTACATTCAACAATAAATTTCTTACTCTCAACTTTTTTATCTTGTTCGTTCACGATAAAGACATATCTGCCAGTCTTATTTGCTTCATAACTAACTTTTTCAGATTCGCTATTTTTTAGTGCATTAATTCGTCCCTCGCCTACTTTTTCACCTTTTACAGGATTTCCGTTTTCAACGTAAAAAACATCATATATAACATCTTCCGTCATATCTCCGGGTCCTATATTTCTTACAACGGTGTCAATCATACACGATCTATGTGGATTTCCACTTCTCTCAAATTCAAGCTCATATTGTCCCCTCAACCAATCCGCTGCTTCAATACTTCCTTTTGGCTCAACCTTACTAGAAAAAACAGCTGAAGTTGTTGAAGTGAAATAAGTTGTAGAGAAAAGAAATAAATACCAGATCAGAGCAATTTTTGCTATAAACCAAAAACCCTGATTTTTTGATTTTAATTTTCGAAAACGACTTATTCTCACTAACAATCTCCGCCTTTTTATTGAAATCCATTTTGTGCCTTTTGCTATTTATTTGTAGTTCTAAAAATATTAAAGAAATAACATGCTTAGGGCTACAAATAAAATAGTCCCCTATAATTTACAACTTTTATTTTTCGTTCATGACCTGCATTGCCTCAAAAGTCCAATCCAGATTCATCGTATTTCCTTGATAATCATTTTGACTTTGCTCCGTCTGTATAAATTTAAATTCTACAAACACTTCGACATTCTGGCTCTCTTTTGGAAAATTATTTAATAGAACTATTGCATTTTCTACTCCTTTTAAATCATCTAATGTTACCTTTTTATTAGAAGTAATTTTCTCTTCTCCATTAACTTTTAACGAAACAACTTCTATTTGACTTCCAAAATCTTTCTTACCGTCAACTGTATGATTGGAAATTAAAGTCACCTTTCCGATATCTAAAGTTCCGTTATTAGACAGGTCAAATTTATAATGAAAGACATCACCGGGCTGTTTATTTTTGAACTCAAACAGAACACCGTCACTTACATTTGTCACACCTAAATCTAATGTTCCAGATATAATTTCATTCTTTGTATCTTCACTATCATTAAAATATGCAACAGTGCCTCCACTAAGCAATGCCATTCCAACCAACCCTATTGCCATCCCCATCAAGATATTTTTCTTAAAACTCATAGGATCCCCTCCTAAGTGTTAGATATGTATATGGGAAGACGAGATTAAACTCGTCTTCCAGATGGAATTATTATTTTCTTTCACCCGCTGTTTGTTTAGCATCAAATATCCATTTAAGTTGCAATGAATCTCCTTGAAATTGATTTTGGTCGCCATCATCTACAAATTCAAATTGCACTTTTAATGTGTCTTTAGAACCAGCCTTTAGCCCACTATTTTCACCAAAAACAGACCAAATTTTCTTTTGAACAGCATCAGGGGCCGTACCTTTCAAATCATGTAATGTTGTGCTATAAATAATGTCATTCGGTTTTATTGCTCCACTCTTATCTATATTTCGTAAAAAGTTAACTCTAATGTGTTTACCAAAATCTTCTGCATTATCACCTTTTGCATCCGTTACGGTATAATCTGTTGATAATAAAACCTTTGATATATCTAATGAACCATCATTCTTTAATTCAAAAGTTCGGTTCATCCAATCCCCTGGTTTAATATTTTTTACATCAATAACGACTTCAGGATTTAAATTTAAATCCAACGTACCGGCTGCAAATGTATTGTTGGATTCTGCCGTATCACTAAAATAAGCAAATACTCCTCCACCGACTAAAGATAATCCTAATGCTGCTGTTGCTACACCCATTCCAATTTTCTTTTTAAGACTCATTTTCTATTCCCCCAATAATATAATTTTTAATAAAAAAGCCCCTTAGTTTTCCTTCATCCGCCGCTGATGGTTAGTCGCACTTATGGCAGTTGATCTCCTTCCCCACCACCTTGTGGTTCAGACAGACCTGAAATGATTTAGAACGTTCATTGGTAGAGATAATTATTTAACTCAGAAAAATCTGGTCATTCCCCCTTCACTTATGTATAGATTTTTATATACCGTTCTCTTTAAAAACCAAAATTGTTTGTTATTAAGAACAGCACATTTGCAGTATAGGTCATTATGCTTAGAAAGGAAAGTTCTAAAATTTCCTGTTTTTGCGTTATAAAGAACACTTTTCTTTAGTTTCCATCATTTATCTCTTACTTTCTTATCATTTTGAATATATTTAAATATAAAATATCACTATAAAGAACAAATATGTAGTTAACTTCACATCTTCCATGTTTTTCAAATCCTATATATAATGAAAAGTAGTACTAATGAGGAGTATGAACTTATGCGCATTTTTTCTATGTTATTAATCACTGCAGGAATTGTCTTTCTCGGTATTGGTGGTTATCAATGGTATACTACAGAAACTGCACAGAAAAATAGTTTGGCAGAAGCGAAGGATTTAATTAACGACTCCACCGAAGAAATTCAATCGGAAGACGAAGTTAAAATCGATGGTTCTCATTTTTCACCATCAATGGGGGAAACAGCTGGAATCCTACATATCCCAAAACTGGAATCCAATCTTCCTATAGTCGAAGGAACAGATGAGGATGATTTGGAAAAAGGTGTTGGTCATTATAAAGGGTCGGCTTATCCGACACAAGGAGAACAAATTGTATTATCAGGTCATCGCGATACGGTATTTAAACGAATGGGAGAGTTAGAGCTTGGGGATATATTGACTGTAAAACTTCCTTATGGTGAATTTTCCTATGAAATTGTAGATACTAAAATAGTGGGTGCAGATGACCGAACGATTATTAAACCACAAGGGAAAGAAATTTTAACCGTTACTACATGTTATCCTTTTAACTTTATAGGAAGCGCTCCTGATCGTTATATTATCACTGCGTTACCAGTTGGAAATGGGGACAAGTAAGTTGTTCCTTTTTTTACTGGTTATTTTTTCATTTATAATTAATGCTTTCCCACATAATCTAAAGGAAAGTCAAAATTTCGTAGACGAGTTTCGACAATTCGGTTATAATTTATACAGGATTTTGTGGACGTGGCCTTCCCAGGGACAGGCTTTAATCAGCTGATTTATTGAAATTTCTTAGTTCACAAAAATAAACAATCAGAGGAGAATTCGAGTGGATTCTAGAAAAAATAATCGTAAAAATAATAAGAAAAGAAAATGGCTCTATTGGGTAGGAGGAATCTTCCTTGCCTTCATACTCGCAGTTGTTGGTTTTGGATTTTATATGTGGAATCAACTTGGAAATACAGTAGAAACGATGCACAATCCTTTAGAAGGAAATGATGACCGTTACAAAGAAACAGAAGGTCGATTTAAACAAAAAGAAAGTATAAATGCACTACTACTTGGTGTGGACGAACGTGCTGGTGACAGAGGGCGTTCAGATACGATGATTCTATTATCATTAAATCCGAATACGAACTCAATGGAAATGTTAAGTATACCAAGAGACACTTATGTGAACATTCCCGGTCGTGGTATGGATAAAATAAATCATGCTTATGCATTCGGTGGACCTGAGTTATCCGTACAAACGGTGGAAGAAACATTTGATATTCCGATTCATGTGTATGGTCGTATCAATATGGAAGGTTTCATAGAAGGTATCGATGCAATAGGTGGTGTAACCGTTAATAATACATTCGCTTTTAAACAAGGTAAGTATAGTTTTCCAGAGGGAGAAATACACTTGGACGGGAAACAGGCACTTGAATATACCCGAATGAGAAAAAATGATCCACGTGGGGACTTCGGACGTAATGAACGTCAAAGACAGGTAATTGCAGCTGCAATTGATGAAGCAGCAGACTTTTCAAGCATTACTAAGTTTGGGGATATTTTAGAAGTAGTTGGCTCCAACGTTCAAACTGATTTAGATATGAAAAAAATTCAAACCCTATTTTCGGATTATTTAGGTACAAGAAAAAACATTGAAACCCTACAAATCAAAGGTAGCGGACAAAAAATGAACGGAGTATATTACTACGTTGTACCTGAATCAGAGTTTAATCGGATAAATACTGAAATAACTAACCACATGGAAGCAAAATAAGTCATCTTTAAAGTCACCTGTTGCGAGACAGCGTGGCTTTTCATTTAGAAGAAAACGGTTTAGTGTTATAATGTTAAAAGAAATTTATGGGGGGTCACATAATGAGAAAAAGAATATTTATGTTATTTATTCTTATCTTGCTTGTTGCTTGTTCCGATGATCGCGTCACTCCGAATGAACGTTTCGATTCGTTCGTTAGTGACTGGAATGAACAAAAGTATGAAAAGTTGTATGATATGTTTACTTCGGAAGCAAAATCTACTTTCTCAGCAGAAGAATCTGTGCTACGTAACGAAAAGTTATATAACGATCTTAACGTAACCGATTTAAAGGTTACCTTTAGTCCAATCAAAGATGATGATTTAGATGCTGCAATGGACAAAGGAGTTGCTAAAATCCCCTTCCGTGTTGAAATGAATACGATTGGAGGGCCAATCCAATTTAATTATAAAACTACATTAAAGCTTGAAGGTGAAGGTGAAAATCGAAATTGGTTTGTGGACTGGGATCCTGGTTTTATTTTTCCAGATTTGAAAAATGGTGGAGAAATTAAATATACGACAACTGAACCAAAACGGGGAGAAATTTTAGACAGAAATCAAATGCCTCTAGCTCTGAATGATGATATTTATGAAGTCAGTGTTATTCCTGATAAATTAGGAGAATCGGCTGACCAAGCGAAAAAAGACATTGCAAAACTTCTAGGTGTATCGGTTGAAAGTATTGATGGGAAATTAAATCAAAGCTGGGTACAGCCAGAATGGGCAGTACCGATTGCGAAAATCACAAAAGATAATGAAAAAGTAAAAAATCAATTATTACAAATTAGTGGCGTTCAAATTAATACTGTAAATGGACGAGTTTATCCAGGTGGTGAATCCACTGCTCATCTAACCGGTTATTTAAGAACAGTTCGTGCCGAAGATTTTGAGGAATTTGATGAAAGTAAATATGCTGCCGACGACATGATTGGCGCTAGGGGTTTAGAAAGACTATATGAAGAACAATTAAAAGGCGAGCCTGGTGCTACTATTTATATTGAAAAAGAAAACAATGAAAAAGTTGTTTTAGCTGAAAAAGAAGTTGAAAATGGCAAAAATCTTACTCTCACTCTAGATATTAACTTACAAGAAGAATTATATGATTCATACGGAGAAGATGCGGGTACAGCTGCGGCTATTGATCCTAAAACGGGTGAAACACTGGCACTTGTGAGTAGCCCTAGTTTCGATCCGAATAAGGTGATGTATGGCACAACTGAAGGCTATATGGAAGCTTTAGATAAAGATGAACAATTACCTTTAATCAATCGAATTGTTTCTACGTTTGCTCCAGGTTCTGCATTCAAGCCTATTACGGCAGCAATTGGATTAGAAAACGGAGTCATTAAGCCTAACGAAGGATTTGAAATCAATGGCTTACAGTGGGGCAAGGAATCTTGGGGAGATTATAAAGTTACTCGTGTTTCCACTTCCAATGGTCCAGTTGATTTAAAAGATGCATTAGTTCGCTCTGATAATATTTATTTTGCCATGCAGGCATTAGAAATGGGTAAAGATAAATTCACAAAAGGCCTTCATAACTTTGGGATTGGCGAAGATTTTCCATTAACTTATCCAGTAACTGCTTCGACTATTTCAAAAAGTGGGGAAATCGATAATGAAGTAATGCTCGCTGACTCAAGTTACGGTCAAGGGCAAATTCAAATGACAGCTATTCACCTTGCTACAGCTTATACAACTTTCTTGAATGATGGAAATATGCTAAAACCTACATTTTTCTCTGACGAAGAGACAGGGAAGTTCTGGAAGAAAGGTCTCATTACGAAGGAACAAGTAAGTACTATCCAAGATGCTCTTAGAGCTGTTGTAACAGATGGAACTGCTAAAGATGCAAACAACGATAAAGTTACGATTTCAGGTAAAACTGGAACAGCAGAGTTAAAACATACACAAGAGGAAAAAGGTGCGGAAAATCAATGGTTCGTCGCATACCCTACAGACTCTCAAGATATTTTAATTGCCATGATGGTGGAAAATAGCCATGAATCTAAAACAGAAAGTCCTGTAAAAAAAGTAAGTAATCTTCTTATAAACATGAAACGTTAAAAGCTACTCTCTTGAGTAGCTTTTTTAAATATTATTAAAGATACTTTATAAGTTCGTTAAATGCTTGTTCATTTCTTTCGTCTAAGGCTTTGTCAATTAACCTTCTTACATTCATTTTCTCTAGTTCTTCAATAATGATTACGCTTTCAAAACCATCTTCCTGAATATCGCCTTCGTTATTTTCCTCATCATCTTTTATATAATAAGAACTTGCTATAGAATGAAGTTGCTGTAAGAAATCTGGGAGAGTAATTAATTTTGCGAGAGTTAAGTATACTACCTCTTTCCCATTTTGAAATGCGAATTTAGCATCCACATTTTCCACCTTCTGAGTTCGTCGGTTAATACGGAACTCATTTGCTTCGATAGGGATAAATTGATAATCTTTTTCATTAATTACTACTGAAAAATATTGATATGCTAAAACGATACGTACATACTCTTTATCCGTTTTAATATAATAAGGCTTAAGCATTTTTACACTAACCATCCAACTCACCAACCTCCCAAATTTTTCGATAGACCCTATCTAAATTTTCTGTTAACTCATTTTACATCAGATTTTCAAATATATCAAGTGAAATTTTTTAGAAAATTTTGTCGATTGGTTTACTTATGAAAAAAAGACAGTACTCTATTGAGTGCTGCCTCCCTTTTCTTATTGGATCACTTGTTGATTTATACATTCAACTATCGCATTCTTATCTTCTTCCGTAAAAATAAACTGGCTTTCATATTTCTCACGATATTCTCCAGCTTTCTTTAATTCTTTAACACCTTGTTTCATAAAAGATTTATAATGATTATGAACTTTAGTTATTTGTTCTTCATATTTTTCATCAGTTCCGGGCTTTACTGCTTCTTCATAAAGGTCAATGATTTCTTCCCCCTCTCGTGTAGGGAAAAATTCATGTGGATCGGTACTGTCAAACATACAAAATTCAAGTTCCGGAACTAAAACCATATCCATACTTCCTGGATCGAAACTACAATGATATACCTCTATATCGAATCCATATTCTTTACATGATTTTACAACTTTACGCATAAAAGTAGACTTACCTGTTCCCGCCCGACCTTTAATATAATAAACCTTTTTCATTCGTTCGGTAATATGTGGTACTTCATTCACGACGCCATCGGCAGTGTTCGTTCCAAATAATCGGTGATATGTTGTTGATTTACGGTTTTGTTTCTCCTGATTCTTCATAATCCGTTGAATAAATTCTTGTGCAAGTTCATTCGCACGGTCAAAATCCATCTCATTAATATAAATTGCTTCTAAATCATCATGTATGGATAATCCTGTTCTAAAATTTTTGTATGCCTTTTCTGTATGATGAATGATTTTTTCCTTTAATTCTGTATTAATGGCTGGTTTATCTTTTGTAAATAAGCTACAATCAATTTCGACTGCATTAGGTATTTTATTGTTTTTTGCCACTCGGTCACAAATAACAGCAAGTGATTTTTCTCTAATGATAACACCATCTAAATACTTAGAACTAAGTGCACTTAATAACACTTCGATTTCGTAGTTAGACTGATAAGAATCTATAACTTGTTGAATTAAACTTGTTTTCAAAGAATCAGATGGATGCTTAAGAATAATGGTTTGTTTTATGTTTTGAAGATTCGAAGAGATGTAATTGACTAAACCTTTTGCAGTATTTCCAGTCACGTAATATTTCTTCAAAAAGACACATCCTTTATTTATGTTTATAATAAAATATGATATTTATGGGCTATATGTGAATTTAGCCCATTAGAAAACTTGGCATTCGCTAGGCTTTAGCGAATGCCTTAGTTGCACTTATGCAAATCTTTACGGTGGGGCGAGTAATCGGAGCCCCAGACGGAAAAGATTTTTATGCTTTCCTACCTGCTAAAAAAGAAAAACCCCGGTATCCTTAACCAAGGTTTCTAAGAAAAACATAATAAAGAAGACTTCCGTCAGTGGGGGTTTCCTTCATCTCCCACTGATGGTTAGTCTTACTTATCGGACCTTTACAAACAGTTGATACCTACCTTCTTTGTTTCTTCAGAAGCTTGAGGTAAGAGTCTTACTGCTCATTTAGGTTGGATAAAACTTTTATTCTGTTTCTATATTTAATGATGGAGATACTTACTTTATTTCGGGAAGTACACGTACTTCTAGCTCCATATTGGAATGACATAGTGGACATTCTGGCTCGGTTTGAAAGCTAAATGACTCTCGCATCCATCCTTGACATTCCTCACTAGTGCATGACCATACATTTGTTTCCACCTCTGGAACCGGTTCTTTCGGTCCACGTGAAAAAGCCATGAAAGCATCCCCTTTCTTGTTCCTACTTTCATTATACACTTTATTATCTGACAAATAAAGGGCACTAAAAATGTGATATAAAGCACGTGTTTAAGCGAATTCCTTAACTATCTCCTGAAATACTTGTAATGTCTTTGGTTGAAAAACTTGATCATATTTAATGATAGAAAAATTCCGCTTTATTGGTGTTCCTGAGGTAGAAAGTTTTACAATCCGATGTAACTCTAATTCCTTTTGAAATGTAAGTTGAGAAAGTAAACTAATACCTAAACCAGATTCTACTCCTTCCTTAATCGTTTGTGTACTTCCTAGTGTTATTACCCGTTTGGGATTTATTTTATTAAATTTCAAAAACTCCTCAAGCATTCTACGAGTACCAGAACCCTCTTCACGAATGATCCACGTTTGATTTTCAAGTTCTTTATGTGTGATCTTTTGTTCAGAAATAAATTCTTCGCTACTTCCAATAAGGTACATCACGTCTGTAGCAAAAGATTCAATATGAATCTGTTTATGAAAAAAATCCCCCTCGATTAAACCAATATCAATGTCACGTTGTAGTAGTTTTGACCCAATATCTTCTGTATTCCCTATTGTTATATAAGGGATAATAGAAGGATACTGTTCTTGAAGTTTTGCTAATAATTTGGGTAAAAGATATTCCCCTATCGTATAACTAGCACCTATTTGTAATTCCCCGCCTGGCTCGCTTTTCATATCAGAGATAAGTGATTTCATATGCTCATATTCTTTCACAATGGATTTCGCATAAAGATAAACCATTTCCCCGGCTTTATTTAATTCTACTGATTTATTCGTTCTTTCAATTAACTTTACTCCTATCTCCTTTTCAAATGCGGCTATATACTGACTGATAGCAGGTTGGGTCATGTGAAGTGCTTCCGCAGCTCGAGTGAAATTCTTTCGTTCCGCTACTTCTATGAATACGATGAGATGTTGGTCCATTTTACTCCTCCTATGGATACAATAAAGAAGACTTATTATCACCATCATTATAATTTATTTTCCTTATAATAAAATATAATTTACAATAAAAGCAAGCGGAGTTGAAAGGATAGATAAAAATGATGAATGAAGCTTCAGGTAAGAAGAAATTTATCTTAGGAATTGGATTTACATTTTTATTTGCTTTCATCGGTTATTTACTTGCTCTTCTACCTATATTTAATCGTGTTGGTCCCCTTGCTGTTTCCATCATTCTTGCCATTGTTTATAGGCAAATTTGGGGATACCCAGAGTTTTTTCGTCCGGGAATACAATTTTCATCTAAATATTTATTACGTTTTGCGATTATTTTATATGGTCTTAAACTAAATATGGATGTAATTTTTCATGATGGTCTTGGATTAGTATTAAAGGGAGCACTCACAATAATCTTTGCTATTCTTGTCACTGTATTATTGGCGAAATTATTAAAAGCTGACTCAAAATCTCTCTTCTTTTAGGTATCGGTACGGGGGTTTGCGGTGCAGCGGCCATCGCAGCTGTAGCTCCAATCCTTAAACCAAAAGATGAAGATACCGCAATTAGTGTGGGAATCATTGCATTAGTAGGAACTGTTTTTTCCATTGTTTATGCCTTGCTTTTGCCATTTCTGCCTATTTCAGATGTTCAATACGGAATTTGGTCAGGACTTAGCTTGCACGAACTTGCTAATGTCGCTTTAGCGGTAGAACCAGCCGGGGAAGATGCCTTAGCTATCGCTTTATTGGCAAAACTAGGTCGTGTATTTTTACTCGTTCCATTATGCTTTGTCATCATTTTTTGGAAAAGACGGCAAAATCGTTCCGTAAACGAACCGACAAAAGTGCCATTTCCATGGTTCTTACTAGGATTTATTGCTATGAGTTTATTAGGTAGTTATGTATTAGGAGTATATATCCCAGTAACGCAATCGGTAATGAGTTTTATAAGTATCGCTACTACGTTTATTTTGACTTCAGCGATGGTAGGGCTAGGATTAAATGTAAGTTTAAAAGATTTGAAAGCAAAAGCATTAAAACCTTTTTATGCTATGTTAATAACCTCGGTTCTTGTTTCCATTTTGATGTATTGGGTTGCAGGAATTTAATATTGAGAAAAAGACTTGCACTTACGCAAGCCTTTTTCATGGTTTAGAAAGTTATAAAATTTGTTGCATGTCGAAAATTATTCAGAATAGGCCACGTCCGGCTCCAGCGCCTTTGTTCTTATTACAATACAAACTTTTCGATTGCTTTAGCAACTCCATCATGATCATTCGTATCGGTAATATGATTTGCTACCTTTTTAATTGCTTCTTGAGCATTCCCCATTGCTACACCAATTTTAGCTTCTTGAATCATTTTAATGTCATTTAAACTGTCCCCACATGCCATTACTTCGTCCATCGTAATTCCAATTCTTTCACATAAAAAACGAAGAGCATTTGCTTTACTTACCCCTTTTGGATTTACTTCTATATTAGTTGGTAGTGAGTTCGTGAGTTCTAAGTTATTGTAATAGGATAATTCCTTCACCATTTTATCTAGCTTCTCTTTATCGTCCGATTGACAGCCAAATTTTAACCATTCATGATCATGTAAATTATCAGGAGCTTCCCCATAGAACACGTCATCAGTAGATATAAGCCACATGTGGACCCCGATTTCCTTCCCAATGTTCCACATTCTATCTACCATCTCTGTTTCCAATGTATGTTGATCGAGTAACTCTTTATCTACCGTATAAATTTGTCCACCATTTGCAGTTATAAGATAAGACTGTAATTTTAATTCTTCCGCATATCGATAGGCTGTTTTTAATGCACGTCCTGTACTTAAAACAACATGTACATCTTTTGCTAATGCTTCAGAAATTGCCTTTTTCGTTCTATCGGAAACCTCTTGATTGGATGTCAATAATGTCCCGTCCATATCTAATGCAATTAATTTTATATTACTATCCATAACAACATTCCTCCCGATGCTCTTGCGAATTTGTTTCTGTTTTCCATTTTATCAAAGGTTGTGCTAAAAAGATAAGAAAACCATTTATCACCAAAAACATTAACGATGGTTGGGTAGTTCATCTTCTATGAGTTGTTTACTACTTTTATCCATGTTAGATATGATACATACGACGATCCTTTATATCCTTTATAATCATGTTGGCCTAACATAAGCATTTCCTGGGAAATATGAATCTTTTTACTGTTGAATTTTGTCTATTAATATCGATTAATATTTTTAATGTCATATTGTTGATGAAATACCATTAAACAAAAGCGCAAGCGCCCGTTTAGCGACGTACGGACTGGACTGAGCCGCAGGAGATAAAGGAAACACGACGAACGGAGTGAGTCGATGTTGACTTATCGTACGGAGGTGAAGGAAGTCTCGCTAGTCGCTGGGCGCTGGAGCTGGACGCGGCCTTCCCTATGAAAAGATTTAATAAGCTAAATTTTTATACTTTCTTCTCTGCTAAAAAACTAGGTAATGCCCCAAAAGCTTTCGCGAATGCCTTAGATGCACGTATTTTGGTAGAACTTCTATACTTTCCCAATAACAAAAAGAGTAATTTGATATAGGTTCCTAACCTTTATCAAACTACCTTTTATTCATGCTTTAATCGATTACTTCTTGAAGCTCATTTGTTTCCTCAAGGTTGATTATCGTTTCTAAATCTAGAATAATTAACAGACCGTCTTCTAAATTTGCTACACCACTGACAAATGTATCTTTTACACCACCTACATAGGAAGGTGCGGGTTTAATTAATTCTTGGTTAATATCTTTTACTTCTGTTGCCGCATCAACGATTAGGCCGATTTGCATGTCTTTTATTTGTACGACTAAGATTCTACTACTGTCTGTATAATCCTTTTGCTCCATTAGTAGTCTTTCCCGCAGGTCAACTACTGGGGTAGTCTCTCCCCTTATATGCGTAACACCTTTAATAAACTCGGATGTCCTTGGTACTTCGGTTATTTCTTGAATCCGCTCAATGGAAATAATTTGTTGAACATCCACTCCGAATGATTGATTTTGAAGTTTAAATATAATATATTTTGTCATCTCATCCATTTAATCACCTCATTTTTCATCATTTAATCAAAGCATTTGGATCAATAATTAATGCTACTTCGCCATCACCTAAAATGGTTGCGCCTGAAATGGCAAATACATCTTTTAAGTAGGAGCCGAGTGATTTTAATACGACTTCTTTTTGACCTATAAAAGAATCGACAATTAGCCCAGTTAATTTCTCACCTTTCTTCACGACAACTACAGCATGGTATTTTTCATTCTTTTCCTCTCGTATTGGAACCTCGAAAACTTCAGATAAAGAAACAAGTGGAACCACTTGTCCTCGAAAGTCCATCACTTTTCTGCCGTGTGCACTTAAAATTTGTTCATCTTGTAATAAGACTGTTTCAATAATAGAAGATAGAGGGATTGCATATGTTTCATGTTTCACCTTTACAAGTAAAGTAGCAATAATAGAAAGGGTTAACGGTAATTGAATAGAGAAAATACTTCCTTTCCCTTTTTCCGTTTTAATACTTATTTCCCCACCTAATGCTTCCATCTTGCTTTTTACAACATCTAAACCGACACCACGACCAGAAATATCCGATATTTGGTCGGCCGTACTAAATCCTGATGAAAGGATAAAGTTTGCAATTTCATCATCGGATAATAATTCAGCCTCTTCTGCTAATATTAATCCTTTTTCAATTGCTTTCATTTGTACTTTTTCACGATTAATTCCCGCGCCATCGTCTTCTATTTCGATAAAGACATGGTTCCCACTATGATACGCTCTTAATATTAAATGGCCTTCTTCTGATTTTCCCGCTTGCGCTCTTACTTCCGGTAGTTCAATTCCATGATCTATCGAATTACGGATTAAATGAACTAACGGATCACCAATTTCATCAATAACAGTTCGGTCTAATTCCGTTTCTGATCCGATTATTTCCAAATTTATTTTCTTATTCAGTTCTTTAGCAAGCCCACGAATCATTCTTGGGAATCGATTAAATACTTGTTCAATCGGAACCATACGCATGGACAAAATTAAATTTTGCATTTCTGAAGTCACTCGCCCCAGGTGTTCAACTGTATCTGTCAACTCTTGATTATCAAATACCTCTGAAATAACTTCTAAACGTCCACGATCAATAATTACTTCTTCAAAAATATTTAATAAATCATCAATTCGTTCAAGATTCACACGGATAGTTTTAGATGTATGGTGAGTAACTTCTGACTTTTCATCAGCTACTTTTTTACCTTTTTTTTCTACCTTTTCTTCTGTTTGTTTTTGCTGTTGAGAAGAGTTATTATCCACTACAAAACGAACAATCTCAACATTTTTAACCTCAGAAACTTTTGAAACCTGTTCCTGTATATTTTCGGGAGGTTCACTAGATACATAGACGAAGGAAAATGAATCGTCAAAGTTTCCTTCTTCTATATCTTCAACGGCAGGGTTTGTCTTAATGATGTCACCGTTCTTTTCCATAACATCGAAAACCATATAAGCACGTGCACCTTTTAAAATGCATTCGTCTTCTAAAGAGACTGTTAGTTGATAAGCATTGATTCCTAGTTCCTTTGCTTGTTGAACAATCTCTAATTGAAACTGATCTAATTGTAATTCGGTGGGCGTCCCCGCTTCTAATGTAGCAGCAACCTCTTGGACACCCTCATTTTTTATAGACTTTCCTTTTTCAATCATATCCAAACGAGCCACTAGATCTGTAACGTCCTTTTTTCCATCATTTCCAGCGGCAATGGAATCCACCATATTTTCCAAATATTCAATGGCAACGAAAATAACATCGATAACTTCTGTTGTAACATTTAATTTATAGTTTCTTATTCCGTCTAATACGTTTTCCATCTTATGCGTTAAAGAAGCAATATCTTCAAACCCCATAGTCGCTGCCATTCCTTTTAATGTATGAGCGGAGCGGAAAATTTCATTTACTAAATCTATGTTGTCTGGCTGCTTTTCTAATTCTAAAATATGATCATTAACTGCTTGCAAATGTTCACGACTTTCGTCCAAAAACATATCTAAATACTGATCTGTCTCCATTCCGTTTCCTTCTTTCTGCTATATGTATATCGTTTTTTCACCTAACATTGTTAACGTTCTTTATTCTAATATCGACATGATTTACGTACAAATCAAGAAGAATATAATTTTCTAGTTCTATCTTACTATATCGGAAAATTTTCTTCATATATGAAGCCATTTTCATATTATTTCTTATGTAAGTTAATATTGTCCAAATAAAATGGGCTATTTATTTTTTATTTTGCATATACTCTTTTATGAAATCGCTATCAGTCCAAAAAGGAGGAGTGTATAACGATGAAAGCTTTAACATCGTTCTTTGATCGAATGGTTCAGCGTTATTTACCAGATGCCTTTCTTTTTGCTATCATTTTAACTTTTGTCGTGTTTATTCTAGGTATTATCTTTACGGATAGTGGACCGGTCCAAATGGTAGAACACTGGGGAACAGGTTTTTGGGATTTGCTTGCTTTTGCAATGCAGATGTCTTTAGTTGTTGTAACTGGTTATATTTTAGCTAGTACACCCATTGTGAAGAAACTATTAACGAAACTTAGTTCTCTAGCAAAAACACCTCCACAAGCAGTCTTTTTAGTTACGTTTGTTGCCATTATTGCTTGTTTAATCAACTATGGATTTGGACTTGTTGTTGGAGCACTTTTTGCCATTCACGTTGCGAGACGTGTTCCTGCTGTTGATTACCGCATTCTAATCGCAAGTGCTTACAGCGGGATGTTAGTATGGCATGGCGGTTTTTCTGGATCCATTCCACTTACAATAGCAACTCCCGGCCACTTTTTAGAAGATAAAATACAATTAATCCCCGTTGCAGAAACCATATTTAGTCCCTTCAATATTTTCGTTGTGATCACAATGTTAATTACCTTACCTATTTTTAATCGATTTCTATTAAAAAGTTCTAACATAGGTGCTCAAACAAAGTTTTCTAATTTAAACATACCTGAGGAAGATGAAAAAGAAGATGACTTCGTTCCCGATACACCAGCCGAAAAATTAGAAAATAGCCAACTCGTATCCCTCGTTATCGGAATGATGGGATTGGTATTTATTTTTTATCATTTTGTATGGAATGAGCTTAATCTAAACATTAATATTGTGAATTTTACATTCTTATTTTTAGGAATTCTTTTCCACCGTACTCCGAAAAGATTCCTTGATACTGTTACAGAAGGTATTAAAAATGCTGGTGGAATCATTATTCAATTTCCGTTTTATGCGGGGATTATGGGAATGATGGTTGGTTCCGGACTCTCTCATATGATTTCTAACTGGTTTGTTAGCTTTTCATCAGACTATACTTTACCATTCTTTACCTTTATTAGTGCCGGTATTGTCAACTTCTTTATTCCCTCTGGTGGTGGACAGTGGGCAGTACAAGGTCCAATTATGATAGATGCAGCGATTCTGCTTAATGCTGATATTGCGAAGACAGCGATGGCTGTGGCTTGGGGAGATGCGTGGACCAATATGATACAGCCGTTCTGGGCATTACCTGTACTTGCCATTGCCGGTTTGAAAGTTCGTGATATTATGGGATTTTGTGTCATGATTCTATTATTTAGCTTTATTCCTATCGCATTGGGATTGTTGATATTTTAAAAAAAGAATAAGAGATTCTCGAGCCAAATTCGGCTCGGGATCCTTTATACTATTTCACCGACCAATTTACAAAATTCTTCCACTAAGCGTTGACATTCCATAATTTCTTCCCCCTCAGGATCCATATCTACTTTCACCTTATGAGCAATCATCGTTGCTCCAACCTCTTCAAATTGTTCATACATGATGTCCACAGCTCCACAAAAATGATCATAGAACTGATCCCCTGAGCCGAACACCCCACAAACTTTTCCAGTTAAATCTAGATCGGATACACCATCATAGAAATCCTCAACTTCAAATGGTAATTCACCATCCGTCCATGTATATACCCCCATTAAAATGGCGTCATATTCTAAGATATCTTTTGCTTTTATTGGATCTTCATCAAATACTTTTACATCGAATTCTATATTCTTTTCCTTAAAGGAATCGATAATAATTCTAGCTATCATTTCCGTATTTCCACTTACGCTAGCGTAAAGAACTAAAATATTACTCATTAGTGTCTCCTCCTTAGATTTAGTTTAATTGATAATGATTATCAATATCAAGATATAACGTAAATAATTTTTAACAAATTGATGACTCTTTTAATAATAAGGAAGACTTCCAACAATGGGAGATTTCCTTCATCCCCCGCTGATGGTTAGTTGTACTTATCTTACTGTCCGTTTAGGTGGGATAAAAAAAGGAAGCTCAATAGGCCTCCTTAAACTAAGTATACACGCGCTTCATATGGTCTTAATTCCAATGGCTTCAAATCATGATGATAATTACTTAAGAGTAATTTCTTCTTTTTTGATTTTAAAGAAGCCGGTAAGTTAAACGTTGCATTATTTGCAAAAAGATTAGTCAACACCAAAACTTGTTCGTCTTCCAATTTTCTAGTGTAGGCAAATATTTCGTTATGATTTTCTAAAATTAAATCATAGCTACCATAAATAAGCGCTTGATATTTCTTTCTAATCTCAATTAACTTTTTGTAATAATGATAAATAGAGTTCTCATCCCTCAATGCCAATTCTACATTAATTTCCTTATAATTCGGATTCACTTTTAACCATGGCCTTCCAGTTGTAAAACCTGCATTCTTCTCCGCATTCCATTGCATTGGAGTTCTAGAATTATCACGGCCAGTTTTCCATATAATTTCCATAATTTCTTGGTCAGACATACCTTCTTTACGTTTATTTCGATATAAGTTCTTTGCTTCCACGTCATTATAATCATCAATAGAAGGGAATTGAACGTTCGTCATCCCTATTTCTTGCCCTTGATATATAAATGGGGTACCCTGCATAAGAAAATACATCGTGGCAAGACTCTTAGCGGACATCTCGCGGTATATCCCGTCATTTCCCCATGTCGATACAGCTCGTGGCTGATCATGATTTTCTAAGAATAATGCATTCCAACCAATACCATCAAGTCCTTCTTGCCATTTACTTAATATCTTTTTTAATTTATGAATTTCAATGCCGGTATTCGTATCTTTACCCCAAAGATCCAAATGTTCAAACTGAAAGATCATATTAAAAATCCCTTTTTTCTCTCCGACCCATTCCTCTGCTTCCTCCGCTTGAACTCCGTTTGCTTCTCCAACCGTCATAATGTCATATTTATCAAACGTATTTTTCTTCAATTCCTGTAGAAAATCCAAAATCCCATCTTGATTCATATGCGCAGAATAGGAAGGTACATATTTTAACCTTTTCGGATTTGGTAGGTCAGGTAATCCTGGTTTTTTCTTAATATGGGTGATGGCATCTACTCGGAATCCATCAATTCCTTTTTCAAACCACCAATTGACCATGTTATATAAGTCTTTTCTTACCCTTTCGTTTTCCCAATTAAGATCTGGTTGCTTACTTGAAAATAGATGCAAGAAATATTCATTCGTCTTTTCATCATATTTCCAAGCGGATCCTCCAAAAATCGACTCCCAATTATTTGGTTCCTTTCCTTCTTTTCCCGGTCTCCAAATATAATAATCACGAAACGAATTTTCCTTTGATTTTCTAGATTCCACAAACCACGGATGTTCATCGGAGGTATGATTAATAACTAAATCCATAATTAGTTTCATATCGCGTTTATGGGTTTCTTTCAATAATTCATCGAAGTCTTCCATTGTACCGAATTCATCCATAATCTCTTGGTAATCACTTATATCATATCCATTATCAGCATTTGGCGATTTGTAAATGGGACTTACCCAAATGACGTCGATACCAAGATTTTTCACATAATCTAGTTTAGAAATGATTCCTTGTATATCACCAATTCCATCGCCATTAGAATCCATGAAGCTTCGTGGGTAGATTTGATAAGCTACTGCCTCTTTCCACCATTTCCTGTTCATAACAATCCTCCTTATTAACAAGTCATTCTTGTTTTAGATTCGAACTAGATAAAGAAGACATCCACTAGTAGGGTTTACCTTCATCCCCCACTGATGGTTAGTCGCACTTATCGGACCTTTACGGGCAGTTTGATCTCCACCTACCTTCTTTGTTTCCCTAGAAGCTTGGAATGGGAGTCTTACTGCCCGTTTAGGTGGGATAAATTTACATACTGTCGATAAAAAGCTGAGAATGATAAAAAGGTTATCAAAGCACCTGTAAAGAAAGGAATTAAAAATGTTAGTTTATAGATACTTATTACTAAGAGAAGAGAATTACTCAACAATATGATAATGGTCAAAATTGGACTACCAATCGTAATAATCAATGACTTTTTTAAAAGTCCAGCTAAACTTAAGTGGAAATGGGCATTCAAGGAAAATATATTAATTGTATAGACGTATAGAAGTAATCCTAAAAACCCAACCATAAACATTAATACAACACTTTCCTTACTAAAATAATAAAAATCGAAACCCCAGATACCCCATACAACTGTTAAGATTATTCCTGTCTTCATACTCTTTTTATAATTTTCTTTATAATACTTAATATATGATTGAATGAGTCCTTTATCATCGTCCTTTATCAACCAGTCACGAACTGTTGAAAACATACTTTGAGTTGCTGGAAAAAGTAAAAAGGGTATCAAGATAATAAGAATTGGGAGTAGGATAATGATATCTTCTTTGCTATTTGCATAAAGTATACTCACAACAATATAAATAATTGGTAATTGAAAGAGAAGCCACAGTAAATTTATAATGGAAAAACGCATCACCCACATACTTATAGCGTAAACTCCTCTCATAACCCCTGAATATTTCAAATGTAACTCCTCCTTTCCTCCCAATTATTTTTAATAAATACGTATAGATACCTAATTAATGTTTCATGCCCACCACATTTCTACAGGAGGTTCTTCGATATTTATAGATTTTAAATTTTTTACTGCTTGTTTGAACCCTTCGTTTATTGACATAATAGGATCCTCATGTTCAATACTAATTACATAATCATATCCATAGGTTCTTAATGCGCTCACAATGTTGGTCCATTCTTGCAAACTATGACCATACCCAACAGAACGAAAAGTCCATGCCCTTGACTGTACGTCAGAATAAGGTTGCATATCCGTTAAGCCATACATGTTTACATTGTCTTGATCGATATACGTATCCTTAGCGTGGAAATGATGAATGGCATTTTCTTTTCCTAATATTTTAATCGCTCCAACGGGATCAATGCCTTGCCACCATAAATGACTTGGGTCAAGATTGGCACCAATAGCATCATTGGTTGCTTCCCTTAGTTTAAGTAAAGTATATGGTGTATGTACAAGAAAACCTGCATGTAATTCAAGTCCTATTTTAACACCATGATCCCTCGCTAATTGCGCTTGTTCTTTCCAGTATGGTATTAATCTTTTTTCCCACTGCCAATTTAGAATATCGGAGTATTCTGTAGGCCATGGAGTTACAGGCCAATTCGGGTATTTTGAATTTTCATTTGAACCTGGGACACCAGAGAATGTATTCACAACAGGAACACCCATTAGTTCAGCTAATCTTATTGTTTTAACGAACGTTTCATGTGATTCTTCCGCATGTTGCCTATTAGGCGAGATAGGATTATCGTGACAGCTGAATGCACTAATCGTAAGTCCTCGTGATTGAATTTTTTCTAGGTATTCCTTTCGTTTATCTTCACTAGCTAGTAGTGCATCAAGGTCACAAAAATTATTACCCGGATTTCCACCCGTTCCTATTTCTACCGCATTTAGTCCTGCATTTTTCACATAATCGAGCATTTCCTCGAAAGTCTTACCAGCAAATAGAACCGAAAATACACCTAATTTCATACCTATTCCCTCCATTAATTTTCTTTTTTATTAAAATCGTACGCTCTTTCCTGATTGACTACTCTCATAGATTGCGTCAATAATCTTTGTTACTTTTAAAGATTCTTCTGGTTTTACAATTAAGTCCGATTCACCAAGACAGCTTTCTATAAAATTTGCAGCCTGTAAAAGACCTGATTTTTCCTTTTCTATATTTGCAGTTGTTGTCATGTATGTTCCATATTTAGGTGTATAGAATTCATAAGGAAATACATTTATTCCCGCTTCTGATCCCGAAATACTTAAATGCGTAGTATCTTCTTTAATATTTGCCGCCCAAGAACATTCAAACAACATAGTACTTCCATTTGTAAAGGTTATGTATGCGGATACGTGATCATCCACATCAAAAGATTCATAGTCAAAAGTACCCCAATCATTGATTTGATTTGGTGTTTTACTAAGGCGATTATACATTTTACCAATTACTTCTACTGGCTCTATTTCCCCTAACAGCCATAGGGACAAATCGAGTAAATGACAACCGTAGTCAATTAAACTACCTCCACCTTGTAGTTCCTTGTTAGTAAAAACCCCCCATCCCGGTACTTTTCTTCTTCTTAATGCTTGTACTCTTGTTACAAGTGGATCACCAATTTCATGAATAGCTTGTTTAGCAAGTTGTCCTTCCGGCATAAATCGGTAATGATATCCAACTGCTAATTGTCTTCTAGTTCTCTTTGCGGCTTCAATCATTTTTTCGCATTCAAAAGTATTCATCCCCATCGGCTTTTCACATAAAACATGGCAACCAGCTTCTAAAGCTGCGATTGTTATTTCCGCATGAAATTTATTTGGGGTACAGATCGTAACAGCATCAACTACTTTGAATAGATCATGATAATCCTGATAGACATTAGGGATATCATATTTTCTTGCTATCTCATTAGCACGCTCTATATTCACATCTTGAACAGCAAATATAGTTACTTTATCTTTTAATGAAAGGTAGGCGGGAATATGCCGTGAGACAGCAATTCCTCCCGCTCCAATAATTCCCATCTTTAATTTATTCATTTCATTCACTTCTCTAATTTGTAAATAGTTTTTGTATTCACTGATTCTATTGCTGCTAGAATAATGTCTAATGATTTCATTCCTTCTACCCCATCAATTAATGGTTCCTTATCTTTTACAATGGAATCAATAAAATGATCAATCACATGGGACTTTGATTGCCCACCGTCTTCATTTGATTGTATTCCATCAAGTTCATATCTAACCGTATCCCCATTCTTATATTGCACGATTAACGAATATCTCGGATCATCTTCTAAACGTAAAATAGCCTTTTCTGCATAGATCACTGTTGAATTATCTTCTGCAGCCGTATAAGCCCAACTTGCGGCAAGGGTTCCAATAATACCGGTATCTGTTTTTAAAATAAATACAGCATTATCATCAACATCCGCATTTTCTTTTGCACTAGTTTCAACAAACGCACCGACTTCTCTAATCTCATCGCTTAATAAATAACGAATTAGATCTGCCTTATGTACACCCAAATCACCCATAGCACCGATAAATGCTTGGTCTTTCTTGAAGAACCAACTTCCCTTTCCTTCAGCGCTCCAACTTTCAGGTCCAGCGTGTCCAAAAGCGGTACGGAAACTATAAATTTTCCCAATTTCACCACTTTCAATAATTGCCTTTGCTTTTTGATGAGAGGATACGAATCGTTGATTATGTCCAATCATTAGTTTTTTATTATTTCGTTGCGCCGCATCAATCATGTCTTCTGCTTCAGATCTAGAGGTTGCCATTGGCTTCTCGCATAAGACATGACACCCCGAGTCTAGTGCCTTTATCGATACAGGAGCATGTAAATAGTTTGGTAAGCATACACTTACCGCATCTACCTCTTCTAATTCAAGTAATTGTTCATAATTTGTATACGGCTTAGCATTATACTTTTTCGCAGCTTCCTTAACCCTTTCTTCTACAATGTCACAAACAGCTACAATTTCTACATTAGGATTTTCATCATACTCTGGTAGATGACGATTCTGTGCAATGCTTCCAGTTCCTATAACAGCAATACGTACTTTTCCCATTATCTCATCCCCTATTTATCTAAGTTTTCTATTGGTTTATGATTTCCATAAACATGTGTCGGTGTATTTTTATTTTTAGCCCATCTCACACCATTTTTTATAACTTGTTTAATATCTTCGTTATGATAGGTTGGATAAGTCTCATGTCCAGGCCTAAAATAAAATATCTTTCCTCTTCCACGTTTAAAGGTTGCACCACTTCGAAATACTTCCCCACCCTCGAACCAACTTATAAAAATTAATTCATCCGGTGTAGGAATATCAAAATGCTCTCCATACATTTCTTCTTTTTCAAGTTCTATATATTCCCCAATACCTTCTGTAATCGGATGAGTCGGATCAACAACCCATAGACGTTCTCTTTCATCCGCTTCACGCCACTTTAAGTCGCAGCCTGTGCCCATTAACTTCTTAAATACTTTAGAGAAGTGCCCAGAGTGTAATACAACTAAGCCCATTCCATCTAAAACACGTTGCTTCACTTTTTCAGCTATATCATCTTTTACTTCTTCATGCGCTTTGTGCCCCCACCATACAAGAACATCAGTTTCTTGTAGCAATTCATCTGTTAAACCATGTTCCGGTTCATCAAGTGTTACGGTTTTTACATTCATCCCATCCTCCCGTAAAAATGTGGCTAATGTTTCATGGATTCCTTCTGGATATACTTCTTTTACAGCAGGGTTTTCTTTCTCATGTCTATATTCATTCCAAACTACTACATTCATTTTTAAGTCTCCTCTCCTAAATAAAGGCAAACGTTTGCATTTATATCTAAAAAATATATATTCTATAACTTTGATACAGATTCTCTTTCTACGATAATAGCCGGTATGATCACACTTTTTCTAAACATTTCTGGATTTTTTATTAGTTCAATCACACTTTTTGCCGCCTCGAATCCCAATTGATAGGTTTGAATATCTATCGATGTTAAAGGTGGAGTAGATAATTTGGAAATAATAGTATTATTAAATGTAATGATACTCATTTCATTTGGTATTTTTATTTCTTTCTTACGTAATGCAGTAATAACCATTAAAGTATGGACATCAGACGAAGAGATGATTGCTGTTGGTCTATCTTTCGTTTCTAATAAAGCGCTTATCTTTTTCTCGGCAATCTCATCCACTTTCATAGGGAATGTCAAATAATGTTTATCAGGAATTTTTAATTCATGCTTTCTTGCCGCAATATCAAATCCGCTCATTCTATCTTGCACAACCTGATACTCTGGATCATCACCGATAAAACAAATTCTCTTATGTCCACAATTAATTAAATACTCGGTTGCATCCGTTCCTGCTTGAACATTATCATTATCCACATACATAATTCGATTTTGTTCTTTTGTTGGCTTTCCTATAACAACAAATGGAATTCCAGATTCAAGTAAATATGGAACAACTGGATCATCTTTTTTTGAATATATCACTATAATTCCATCTACACGTTTACCCATTACCAACTTTTTTACTTCATCAAAAATAGCCTCTTCAGAATTACCTGTAGTAAGTAAGATACTGTATTCTTTTTCATTACATTCCGCACTAATTCCTCTTAACAATTCTGGAAAGAAAGGATTCTCCAAGGTTTGACTTGCCGAGTGTTTCATTACAATACCAATAGTTTGTGTTGACTTTTGAACCAATACTCTTGCATTTAAATTAATATGATAGCCCATTTCCTCCATCACTTTTCTTACCCTTTTTTTCGTCTTTTCACTAATTTTATTGCTATCTGATATTACACGGGACACAGTTGATGGAGATACATTAGCCTGTTTTGCTACATCTTTTATTGTAACTGACATTAAAATCTCATTCCTTCATTAATTACTATTTATCCATTATATACTAACATTTCCTTTGCATCGCATAAATATAGTTTATTTTACCGCACCGTCAGTTACCCCTTTAATAATTTGCTTTTGAGCGAAGAAGTAAACAATAATTATTGGTATAATAGCTAACGTTAATCCTGCAAGCGCTAAATGCCATTGTTTCGTATATTGCCCAAAGAAAAAGAACATATTTAGCGGAATTGTTGCATTTTCTGCACTCAGTACAAGTGATGGAAGCAAATAGTCATTCCAAATCCAGATAATGTTCAAAATCATAACCGTTACAGAAATTGGTTTTAACATTGGAAAAATAATTTTCCAAAATATCTGCCATTTGTTTGCGCCATCAATTGTTGCTGCCTCATCCAACGAAGCTGGTATACTTGCCATTGCTCCGTGATATAAAAAAATGGAAAGACTACATCCAAATCCTAAATACATAAAAATTAGACCACCAGGATTAAGCATATCCACTTTACCAAAGAGCGATATAAGCGGAATCATTACAGATTGGAATGGTATTAACATTGCTGCAACGAAAACCATAAATAAGCCATTACTTATTTTACTTTTATTTCGAGCCAACGCATATCCAGCCATAGACGAAAATAATATGATTATAGTAACACTGACCAGAGATATAAATAAGGAATTCATGAATGCATTTACAAAATCTAAGTCAATAAATGCTTGCTTAAAGTTTACAAATGTCCATTCCTCAGGTAAACCTAATACATTAGAAAATATACCTTTTTTTGTTTTAAAAGAATTCACAACCATTAAATAGAACGGGGATAACCATAATAAAGCAAGAAGAATACCAATGGTTCCAATAACCAATTTATTTCTCCTTTTCTTCTTCATTATAAATCAACCTCCCGTTTCTTATTATAGTAAACCTGTGTTAATGCAACTACAGCGACAAGAATAAAGAATATAACAGCCTTGGCCTGTGCATATGCCATATCATACTCCTTAAACGCCGAGTTATAAATATTCATAGCTACCATTTCTGTTGATCGAAATGGTCCACCATTTGTTAGCGCAAGGTTTTGATCATAAAGTTTAAATGCATTAGATAATGTCAAAAACAAACTAATTGTAAATGCCGGTGCTACTAGTGGGAATTTAACATTCCAGAATCGTTTAAAGCTATTTGCTCCATCCATTTCAGCAGCTTCTAATAACTCCTCTGGAACACTTTCCAAATATGCAATATAGATAATCATAATATATCCTGCGTATTGCCAAACATTTAGGATGACCATTCCCCAGAAACCTGTTTCTGAAGTAGATAACCAACCACTTAATGCTTCAATTCCTAACGCATTACCAAATGCGTCAAATGCACTAATGAAGATAAATTGCCAAATAAATCCTAAAATTAACCCTCCTATCAAGTTAGGCATGAAAAATACTGTTCTTAAGATATTACTTGATTTTATCTTTTGTGTAACCAGCAAGGCTAAACCCAATCCAATTATATTTACTAAAATGATAGAGGCAACAGCAAATTTAATCGTAAACCAAATTGAACTTAAGAATGCTTCATCCTGAAATAATTCCGCATAATTTGCAAGTCCCATAAATTCTGTCGCTTTTAAACCGTTCCAATCAGTGAAAGAATAGAAAAAACCATAAATAAATGGTACAAAAACAACGAGTGCTAATGAAAGTAACGTTGGTGTAAGAAATAGCCAAAATGATACACTTCTATTTTTCATTTATAACAACTCCATTCGAAAATCAAAAACTTTGAAAGATGGCAACCAACAATAATGGAATTCTTATTTTGTTGGTTGCACATATTACATTACTTTCTATCTTTTTCCCATTCTTCTTTGGCTTGTTCTAGTACACCGTTCCAATCCATATCGCCACTAAGATAGCGTTGGAAATAAACTCCTATAACATCCTCATTCCAACCAACAGGGGTTCCAAGGAATGTCCAACCAATCGTTTTTCCTTGTTCCGCATAGCTATATACTGCTTTTGATAGGGGATCAGCAATTTGCTCTGTATCATAACCTTCATATGCAGGGATAAACTTAAATTCATTTAGCACCATTTCTTTACCTTCATCTGAGGTATACATCCAATCCAAGAAGTCCTTTGCAGCTTGTATCTCCTCATCACTACTATTGTTATTTACAACCCAGTATTGAGGTACACCAACAGGCAAATGACCTTCTAGACCTTCCACGGGCATTGGAATCATGCCAATATTGTTTTTGGCAAATTCACTATCCATTTGTTCAATTGTAGGATATACCCAATTCCCTTGCTGAATTATTGCAACCTTCCCTAAAGAAAATAATTGTTCCACTTGTTGTGAATAGTCTAGACTTAATACCGGTTGAACAGAGTACTCACTTTGTAAGTCAAGCATTCTCTTCATTTGATCACCATACTCAAAATCGACTGTTTTTGCTTCATATGCCTTTGTGACATCGTTATCAAATTCTGGTGCAATATACGTATTTGCTAAGTGGTTACCCATTACCCATAATTCTTTTGCAGGAAAAGCAAATACTGCATCAATCCCTAAGTCATCTTTTTTACTATCTAATGTTTTAATAGCACTTTCAAGATCGTCAAAGGTTGTTAATTCATCTGGATTAATTCCCGCTTTTTCAAAAATCTCCTTGTTGTAAATCAGTCCATATCCTTCTTGGGCATAAGGAAGACCTAGAATTTTGTCCCCTTCTGTTACACCATTAAGCGTTCCTTCTAAAGCGGCTTTTGCTGCCGCTGTATCTGATAAATCTGTTAAATAATCATGATATTCTTCTACTTCTGTTGGACCACCAACGTTGAAAATATCCGGTTCATTTCCGGATGAAAACTGTGATTTTACTGCTGATGCATAACTATTTCCTCCGCCAACCGTTTGAACATTGATTACTACATCAGGATTTTCTTCTTGATATTTTGCTATAAGGTTTTCAAATTGTTCTTTGAACTCAACCTTATACTGGAAGACATCTAAAGTAACTTTACCTGAACCACCATTACCTTCTGATGCAGTTTTGTCATCTGAAGAACTGCAACCGGCAATAACAATTACTGTTAAAAAAGTAACGATTAAAAAGATTTTTGATAAAAACTTCCTTTCTCCCATTTCCTCACTCCTTATTTTTTTCTTTCTCATCCTTGATAACGGTTTCATTATTTTAACAAAAAATAGTTTTATAGATTTCTTTTCTAGTAATTTGTTAAAATACTCTTGTTATCGAAAGATAGGGAAAACGTTTGCATGATTATATTAACACACTATATCTATATTAGGCAAGAGTATTTCATTTATTTATATGTCATTACTACCTATTTTCTACTAACATCTCTATTACATTGCGAACGTTTATTATGTTATACTGCTTAAATTCCGCTAGAAAAAATTTTACATTCATTATAAAGAAGACTTCCATCAGTGGGAGTTTCTCTCATCTACTACTGATGGTTAGTTGCACTTATCCCCCATCTTCTTTGTTCCCCAGAAGCTTGAGGTAGGCGTCTTACCGACCGTTTAGATGGGATAAAAAAAAGACCAAAATCCTATTTCGGCCTTAATATCACTTAAATTATGGTTTAACAACTTTTAACTTCGCTTTAAACACAATTCGATTATTTTTCTCGTTGATACCTTCCACATAAACCTGATTATCATGTAATGTAACATCTTTCTTTAATAAAATACTTTCACCAGGCAGTGCTTCATGGATAAAATTCACTTCAATTGACATTACATCGTATTTTTTATGATCATTTATATCAAAACAGTCCATAATGTAATCAATGTATTTAGAATTATTCAAATGTCCATTAAAATCAACATCACTATAACCTATTGTTTTTGTATAGACGGTTTCCACTTGCTCATTATGTTTTAATTTGCTAAAAGTATCCTTCATTGCCCTATCTACTTTAGGAGTTGGAAATGAGAATGGAATAGATTTTGACCTTTTTAATTTCCTTTCCTTCAAATCTATTATCACCCAAGACGAAATAGCCCTTATAATACTTTTCCCGTCTTGATCCCGTACAATGTAATCACGATCAAAGTTTAATTTTCCGGGTTCTAATGGCCACGTTTCTATTATTATTTCTTCTCCCCAGCTAGGTAAGCGATCTACGTCCACACGAATTTTCGTTAAAACCCAAGCAAGACCATTCCCTTTTTGTAACGTATCAATTCCAAGTCCTAAGTCTGATGCGGCTAGACTTGCAATTTCTTGAAAATAACTAAATAACGCACTCCATTTCAGCTCTTTTTTAAAATCAACATCGCGTAGATCAATATGATATTTACTCGTAAATAATGATTCAGACATTCTAAGTACTCCTTATACTAAATTGTAAGTTTAATTCTATCACAAAATGCAATTCCAATTAATAAAGACACCCCTTAGGAGTGTCTTTAGTCAAGCAACAAAAATAAAATATAAAATAAATAACAAACTCAGTACGTACATAATCGGGTGAATCTCTTTGGAACGTTTTTGAGCAATTAACGCCAATGGATAAAGTACAAAACCAAATGCTAGTCCCATCGCAACACTTGAAGTAAGAGGCATCATAATAATCGTCATAAAGGATGGGATAACGACTTCTAAGTTGCTCCAATTAATATTCTTAATTCCCATTGCCATTAATGCCCCGACAATGATTAGCGCAGGAGCCGTTACCTCTGTTGTAATGACAGACAGTATTGGAGAAAAGAATAAAGCAATTGCAAAGCATAGTGCAATGATTACAGATGTAAACCCTGTTCTTCCACCAACCGCAATCCCGGCCGATGATTCCACACTTGTTGCCGGTGTAGAAGTTCCTAAAATTGCTCCGACCGCTCCTGCAGAAGAATCAGCTAACAATGCACTCCCGATTCGAGGGATTTCGTTATTTTTCATTATCCCCGCTTGGCTAGTTAAGGCAATTAATGCTCCTGCTGTGTCAAAAAATGCCACAAATAAAAAAGTAAAAATAACTGCTAACACGTCCGGTGTAAAAACTTCATGTAAATTTTCAAACACTACACCGAATGTTGGCTCAAGACTAGGGATGGATCCAATAATGGAAGTCGGCATCTTTACTAAACCAAAAATGATGCCAATGATTGTAGTGATAACCATCCCATAAAAAATCGCCCCATTGACATTTCGAACCATCATCACGATAGTTAATACAAGACCTGCAACAGCAAGTGCAGTCGTGGGGGTAGTTAAATTTCCTATTGTAACAAAGGTATCTGGATTTCCTACAATTATTCCAGAATTTTTCAATCCGATAAACGCGATGAAAAATCCAATTCCTGCAGCTATGGCATGTTTTAAATCTTCAGGAATCGCATTAATAATTTTTTCCCGGATTTTCAATAAACTTAAAATCATAAAAATAATACCTGCTATAAATACACCAGTTAAAGCTACTGGCCACTCTATTCCCATCCCAATACAAACGGAAAATGTAAAAAAGGAATTCAATCCCATACTCGGTGCAATGGCAATCGGATAGTTGGCAAGCAATCCGATAAGTAAGGTTCCAATAATAGCAGTTAGAGCAGTTGCAGTAAATACAGCTCCCCTATCCATTCCTGCTTGACTTAAAATGAGCGGATTTACCACTAAAATATAAGCGACTGAGAGAAAGGTCGTTATTCCTGCTAGTGTTTCCTGTTTATAAGAAGTTTTTCTTTCTGTAAACTGAAAGAAGTTTTTCATGATGACGATCTCCTATTCTGGTGAATTGACCTTGAATAGCTCATACATTTAACTTTCCACAGCCATTGCTTTTTATGACATTATTAAAAAGCAAAAAAACTTTGACCACAGCATGCCAAAGTTTTATCTAGAAATGAAAAAATATACATATTTTCACTCCTTGTAGACAGGCTATTTAAAGGTAGCTGGTAGAAACGTTCAAGCCATATTCTTGAACTTATACAAGGCGATAACTATTATTTTATATAACAGATGAAATGATAACAAGATTATGCCATTACGTCAATTGGGAAAGCTCATTAAAATTTCATTTGAATCCTTATTTCTAATGAGGTTCATTGACTTTATACCCAAAAAAAGCAAACTCACAAAAGAGTTTGCTTTTTCAACTAACTTGTTACGATTTTTATCCTTTTAACCTTATATTTATCCATTTCATCAATGATAAATTTATATCCATCGTGTACGATAGAACTACCTACTGTAGCTTCCATATTTTTTGAAAACACCCATCCTCCAATTGTTTCTACTTCTTCATTTGGAAGATTGATGCCCAGTAGTTTGTTCAAATCTACCAATTTTAATTTACCAGAAACTACTTTTATTTTTTCATTTACTTCTTCAATCTCTGGTAATTCATCCTTATCAAACTCGTCACGGATATCTCCTACGATTTCTTCTAATATATCTTCTACCGTTACAATTCCCGACGTACCTCCGTATTCATCATGTACAATAGCCATATGAATCCGTTCTTTTTGCATTTTTGAAAGAAGTTGTCTAATAGGAGTTACCTCAGGTACATGAATGATGGGGCGAATTAAATTCTCTATTGATACGGATCGATTACCTTCTAAATGACTTGTAAAAACTTCTTTTATATTAACAAGACCAATGATACTATCCTTTTCTCCGTCTGCCACTGGATATCTAGTGTATTGGGATTCTAGAATAATATCAATGTTATCTGTTAAATTGTCTTCCTTGTAAAAGCAAACCACTTCATTTCGTGGTACCATAATCTCTCTTACAAGCGTTTCATCGAAGTCAAATATATTATTTACATAGGTCATTTCAGATAAATTGATTTCCCCATTTTTATAACTATCCGTCACAATCATTCGAACCTCTTCTTCCGAATGTGCTACATCGTGTTCTTTTACCGGTTTAAACCCTAAAAGTTGAACAAGCAACCTTGCCGATCCGTTTAATAACCAAATAAACGGATACATTATTTTATGAAAAAGAATAAGAGGTCTTGCAAATAACAATGTTACAGATTCCGCCTTTTGTATGGCGATAGTCTTTGGAGCTAATTCCCCGATAACGACGTGTAAAAATGTAACAAGAAGAAAAGAAATTAGAAAAGATATGAAAGTAGCGACTGTTCCATTAATACTTAGCCCATTAAATACCGGTTTTAATAAGCGTGTAACGGTTGGTTCACCTAGCCAACCTAACCCAAGTGCTGTTACCGTAATACCTAACTGACAGGCTGATAAATAATCGTCCAGATTATCAATTAATTTCTTTGCATAAACCGCACTTTTATTTCCCTTAGCTACCAACTGATTAATTCTAGTCGTTCGTACTTTCACAATAGCGAATTCGGTTGCTACAAAGAATGCTGTTAGCAATATCAATATAGCAACCAAAAACAAGTTAACAATATCGTCCAATTAGTATCCTTGCATCACAAGATACAAGGATTTTCACCTCCGTGATATTCCATTTTTAATATCTGGCATAATCGATTGTGATTCAAAACATAAGGTAAAACAAATGTTAATGAATCACAGTTGAAACAATTAAACTGATTTACCTTCCCATATGAATCACCTACCTTATTAGTTATATTATATTTATTTGAGGTGTAATTGTCTACATTCTACGCCCATAAACTTCACCTAACTTTCTTTAATTAACGTAAAAAAGCATTGTCCAGAGTTTAATCACTCTAGGCAATGCTTTGATTGTATATTTATTATATTTTCATAACTCCACCCGTATTAGCTGAAGTTACCAGAGCGGAATAGCGACCAAGCCAGCCTTTTTTCACTTTAGGTTCGAACCCTTTCCAGTTCGCCTTACGTTCTTCAAATTGTTCATCGGAAATTTCTAATGTAATTGTGCGTTTATTTAGATCAAGTTCGATCATATCGCCATCTTCAACAAAGGCAATTGGTCCCCCTTCAGCCGCTTCTGGAGAGATATGACCGATAGAAATACCCCGTGATGCACCTGAGAATCGCCCGTCTGTAATTAGACCAACCTTAGCACCTAGACCACGACCTACGATTTGTGATGTAGGAGCAAGCATTTCAGGCATTCCCGGTCCACCTTTAGGTCCTTCGTAGCGAATAACGACAACATGTCCTTCTTTCACTTCCCCGGACTCAATTTTTTCCATCGCTTCTTCCTGTGAATCGAAGCAAATAGCTGGACCTCTATGGTAGCCGCCAACCTTAGGATCTACCGCACCAACTTTGATAATAGATCCATTTGGGGCTAGGTTCCCAAATAATACCGCAAGTCCGCCACGCTCTGAATACGGATTTTCCAGTGTATGAATAACATCTGTATCCATAATTTCTGCGCCTTGTACTGTTTCACGAATGGTCTTAGTTGAAACACTTAGACAGTCCCCATTAAATGCACCTGGCTTTTTAAGTAGTTCATTAATAATTGCACTAATACCACCCGCCCGATGCAGATCTTCAATATGATGGTCAGATGCTGGAGCAAGTTTAGCAAGATGTGGAACACGGTTAGCAACTTCATTAATTCTCTCAAGTGGATAATCAACATCTGCCTCATGTGCTAGAGCCAGCGTATGTAATACTGTATTGGTTGAACCACCCATCGCCATATCTAATGCAAACGCATTATCAATAGCATCTTTTGTAACGATGTCACGTGGTTTAATATCTTTTTTAATTAATTCCATTAATTGTTTCGCCGATTTCTTAACAAACTCTTTACGTTCTTCAGAAACAGCTAAGATAGTACCATTTCCTGGAAGAGCTAGTCCTATTCCTTCTGCTAAACAGTTCATAGAGTTTGCAGTAAACATTCCTGAGCAAGAACCACAAGTAGGACAAGCATTTTGTTCTATTTCTAATAATTTAGCTGCATCAATTTTACCAGATTGATAGGCTCCAACCCCTTCAAAAACAGAGGTTAAGGATAGAGGATTTCCTGCGCTATCCGTTCCAGCTTTCATCGGTCCTCCACTAACAAAGATTGAAGGGATATTAACACGTAAGGAAGCCATTAACATTCCCGGAGTAATTTTGTCACAGTTCGGAATACATACCATTCCATCAAACCAGTGTGCATTTGCTACAGTTTCAACTGAATCGGCAATGATTTCACGACTTGGTAGGGAATATCTCATCCCAATATGGCCCATTGCAATCCCATCATCAACACCAATGGTATTCATTTCAAATGGGACTCCACCAGCTTCTCGAATTGCTTCTTTTACAATTTTCCCAAATTCTTGTAAGTGTACATGTCCCGGAACAATATCTATATAGGAATTAACAACTAAAATAAATGGTTTACCGAAGTCTTCCTCTTTTACCCCTGCAGCATGAAGCAGGCTTCGATGAGGTGATCGATCGACACCCTTTTTAATCATGTCACTGCGTAATTCTGCCACTATAATCCCTCTTTCTAAAACTTCTATTAATTAAAGTTTTTAAACTTTTTCCTATTTTAACACTTTTGACGTAATAAGTGTAGGGGGAAAATTTCAATTTTTTCAATAGAATTCAGGATTTTGTCGAAAATTGAATTAAGCTATCTATAATAATATTATGGTTGAACCGAATCTTATCGTTATACAGTCTGCTAATATGATAATCTAAGCCAATTACTAAAACCTTTTTGGTGTGATATTGGCTTAGACTATCTTCTATATGTCAACGTGAATTTCAGCTTTGTTGATTCCTTGGCTTCCAATCTAGATCCCCATCATCTTCAATAATGCCGATACCTACATCAGCGATATCTGGATCTTTTAAAACATCTTCTGTTACTCTCATTTTTATATCATCTGCTTCAGCTAAAGAAAATCCTTGTCGTAACTCAATTCTTGCCTCTACATGATAATATCTACCCTCTTGAAGGATTCGCATCTTATTAATATCTGTGACATCTTTATCATCCAGTATTATTCCTGTAATTCTTTCCTCAATATCCTTTGGAGCGGCTATCCCAATTAATCCAACCATGTTATCGTAACCCACTCTAAAAGCGACACCGATCATTAATAATCCGATTAATATGGTAATAATTCCATCAATGAGTACAAAATTTGTTAAAGATATTACGACAACTGCGATAAGCGCTAGGGCTGCACCAGAAACCGCAACTAAGTCCTCATAAAACACTAATCTTGTTGGCGGAGCAGCCCTGCCAACATTTTTAAAAGCACCTGTTACAATGCCTAACCCTTTAGCATCTGCACGCGATTCTACATTAATTTCTTTCATTGCCTTCACTAAAATGGATCCATCAATGATAAGATTTAGTACTAATACACCAACATTAATCCAAAAGCCACCTCCCGCTTCAGCAGGATGTTGTATTAAATGCCAACCTTCACGAATAGTTTCGTAGGCCATAATCGTAACTACTATGACGGCAACCATACAGAAAATATTGATAACTCTTCCAAAGCCAGTTGGAAACCTTGGTGTCGGTTTCTTTTCAGATAGAATACTTCCAATATAAACAAAACCTTGGTTAACTGCATCTGCTGTAGAGTGCATTGCGGAGGCAAATAAGGCACCACTACCGCTTATGGTCCCAGCAAAGAATTTAGCTATAGCTAAGACCGCATTACCTATTGCTGCAATTAACGATGACTTATTTCCTTTTTTGATTAAGCTTTTAAAGGATTCTGAATCATTTCTAACCAAAACATTCACCCTCTTATATCAAATTACTATTTAATATTTGAAAAAAAGAGGAAATTAAACGGTACATCGCAATAATGCTGCATTTTATTTTTTAGATTTAGTCAGAATATGATAAAGACTAGAAGGATGGTTAAATAGCACGTCCCATAATTCTGCATAAGGAAACGTATTTTACAAATCATAATAGTGATGTATGTTTACGACTTATTTTTTACTATGTGTATTAAATCAAGGGTAGGCATTCATGAAGATTCGTTTTAGTTATTTGTTTGACATCACAATGGGAGGATAAAATATTGAACAATGAAGACGTTATAATTAAGGAATTAAACGCATACTTAAAGGGAGAGTTTATGGGAATTCACTCATATGAACATTACATCCAGCAAGTGTCTGATCCAGAAATCAAAAAGGAACTACAGCGCATTCAACAGGAGCATAAGAACCACGCTACAAAAATAGCAGAAAGAATACAAAACCTTGGCGGAAAGGCCGTCGAGGATAATGGGATCATGCTTTCCATAAGAGAGGGAATGATGAACCTAAAAGGTTTTCCTGATACAGTAGAAGAAATCTTAAAGGAAGCTATTGATGGACAAGAAAAAGGATTGAAAATGGCTGAAGAAATTGTGCGGGGCGACATCGATTTAGAAAGTAGGCAAATTGTAGAAGAAAACTTAAATGAGGACAGAGAACATATTAACCAATTAAACGACCTCATACAATAACAATAGAAACTACGTAACTAGAACAGAAAATATCAAGGTATAGGGAAAGGGGTCTATTCTTTCCCTATACCTATCATAATCTTCACGATATAATTTATCTTAATTCCCTAAAATATATACAATTATATAAAGTAAAGGGATGGTAATAATACATAAAGCAGTTGTTAAAAGTACTCCCATAGACGCAAAGTATGTATCTCCCCCATATCTTTGCGAATAAAGTGAAATCGTCGGGGCAGAAGGCATACCCGAAACTAAAACAGCAATTAAAAATACTTGAAATGGCACAGGTAAAGCTGCGAAGGGTAGTAAGAGTAATGGGATTATAATAAGCCTGGTTAGTGACGATTTCCATATATAAGTATTTTTAATTAATAAAATAAAAGTACTATTTTTTACATTTGCAATTAATATACCAATAAGCATCATGGAAAGAGGAATGGTCATTTTCCCAACACTCTCTAACCCAACTGATACAACTGTAGGCCACCTTATTGGTAACAAAAAAATTACCAATCCTGTTAAAGTGGACAGGATCCCCGGATTTAAAAATATTTTTTTCCAATCGATCGATTCCTTACTTCTACTAAATAGATATATTCCATATGTCCATATAAGGACTAAATAACAGATATTAAAAATGGTTAAATAAACGACTCCCTGCTCTCCTAAGAGAATATAACTGACCGCGTAACCAATAAACCCTTGATTCCCAAAAATAATCAGACCTTCATAAACACTCTTTTGTTTTTCGGGAAGTTGAGAGCTTTTTCTCATCCAATATGCTAAAAAACAAGAAATGGCAAGAATATATGCGGACATCATAATAAACCACATAAATTCTTTTAGTAAGGTTGCAGAAAAGGAAATATCTAAAGAGTACAAAATAAGGGCGGGCAAAGTAATATATAAAATAAGTTGTGTTAGAACATCATTTGCATTCTCATTTAAGACTCCGATTTTCCTTACGATAAACCCTAGGATAGCAACTCCATAAAGTACTAGCATTTCTTGCATAAATGCGCTTAGAGACTCCATAATTATCCCCTCCGCTTTACTATATGAAATAGGAGGCGGATGGTTAATTAAATCATGAAAGTTATATGTAGATGCAAGCCAATTTTAAATTTGATTATATTAGAAAAGCATATTTACTTACCACAGCATTTTTTATACTTTCCCATTTCCACATAGACATGGGTTATTTCGAACTACATTGACTGCATTCACAACAGGCTGATTGGTTGAACGCAATTTCGTAGACTTCAATTTTGCTTTGTTACTAAACTTAGGTGCTTTTCGTTATTGTTTGTCCCTACGTTCTTCCAAAGCGTCTAGCTCTAACGTAAAATCATTCCCTCCCTACTCATTGGACTAACATCCTTCACATTCTTTAGAGTAAAGGGGATTTTTTTCGGAAACTGTTAATTAACCTGCTATTTATAATTTAAGTACAATTTTAATATCCTTAAACCGTGATATTTGTTTATGCTTACTATCCATGTTCATTAACCTTATTGGGGTATTGGAGTTAGACCACGCATTTGTATGTTAAATCAGCTATCTGATATAATTTAATAAAGGTGGTGGTCTTTATGTTAAAATAGCCAAATAATGAGCCTCCAATCTTTTCAAATACTTTCCAGCACTTTCGGAGAAACGGATTTCAAACATTATCTTCACCGGCCTCGAATACTTCATCAAAAGTAGGTATTCTCCTTTTGAATACTCTTCCATTGGTTTTTCTATATTCTGTTTTAATTCAACATCCAAAGCCACCTCTTCATCTTGTTGTTTGTAATTATCTGTAAAAATCATATCACATTAAATCTTAATATTCAGTAAAAAAAAGGTACTAATCTACTTTTGAAACAATTGTAAAGGTTTAATATTTACTTCCACCCTTAATTTAGAATTAAATCGGTATATCGTGGTAAAGTAACATTAAATACATAAAGAAAGGCAGGTGATGCCCTATGACAACTAACAGACAACCCAATAGATTAATCGATGAAAAATCACCCTATTTGCTTCAACATGCATATAATCCAGTAAATTGGTATGCATGGGAAGATGAAGCATTTGATAAAGCGAAACGAGAAGGTAAACCTATCTTCTTATCTATTGGGTATAGTAGTTGCCATTGGTGCCACGTAATGGCCCACGAATCATTTGAAGATGAAGAAGTAGCAAAAATCTTAAAAGAAAATTACGTATCCATTAAAGTGGACCGTGAAGAACGCCCTGATATCGATTCTATCTATATGAAGGTTTGCCAAATGATGACTGGACAAGGTGGTTGGCCCTTAACCATTTTTATGACCCCAGATAAAGTTCCTTTTTATGCTGGGACATATTTTCCAAAAACAAGCAAATACGGGCGTCCGGGTTTGATAGAGGCATTAACACAATTATATCAAAAATACGTGGAGGATACGAACCATATAACAAGTGTTACTCAAAGTGTTACCGATGCCTTAACACGCTCCATCACTCCTAAAAGTAATAATCGACTTACAAAGGAAACATTAGATAAAGCCTATGAACAACTGGCCAAAGGTTATGATTTTACCTATGGAGGATTTGGGGAGGCACCAAAGTTTCCGATGCCTCAAAATCTTCTTTTTCTATTACGTCATTACTATTTCACTGGAAATACTGCTGCCCTTAAGATGGTGGAAAAAACCTTAAAGGATATGGCTGCAGGAGGAATATGGGATCATATTGGATATGGGTTTGCCCGATATTCGACAGATGAAGAATGGCTCGTTCCACATTTTGAGAAAATGCTTTATGATAATGCATTGTTATTAATGGTTTTCACTGAATGTTACCAAATAACGAAGAACCCATTCTACCGACAAATCTCAGAACAAATTATTACTTTTATTAAGCGAGAAATGACGAGTAATGAAGGTGCTTTTTATTCAGCAATTGATGCGGATTCGGAAGGTGTCGAAGGTAAATATTATGTCTGGGATTATGAAGAGATTTTTGATATTCTGGGTCATGATTTAGGTGGGCTTTATGTAGATGTGTATGATTTAACACCAGAAGGGAATTTTGAAGGAAAAAATATCCCGAATCTCATTGATCAAGATTTGGAATACGTTGCAAGGGAAATTAACTTACCATTAGATGCTTTATTGAAGCAATTGGAAAAAGCTAGAACAAAACTATTGGAAAAACGGGAGCAACGTGTCTATCCACATGTTGATGATAAGATTCTGACTGCATGGAATGGTTTGATGATTGCTGCATTAGCAAAAGCCAGTCGGGTTTTTTCCAATCAAGAATATAAGAAAATGGCAGAAAATGCGATGGAATTTGTTGAGGAAAATCTATTTGTTAAGAATCGCTTAATGGCAAGGTATAGAGAAGGCGAAGCAAAATATAATGCGTATATCGATGATTATGCCTTTCTTTTATGGGCATATATCGAGCTATATGAAACAACCTTTTCTAAAAAACATTTAAAACATGCACATTTTCTTTCGGAACAAATGCTAGAATTATTTTGGGATGAAGAACATGGCGGCTTTTATTTTAGCGGAAAAGATAGTGAGCAACTAATTGCAAAAGATAAGGAAATTTACGATGGTGCGATTCCATCGGGAAATAGTGTTGCAGCAGTAATGCTTACACGACTAGGTTATTTATCTGGGAACACTTCATATCTTGATAAAGTAGAGGAAATGTATTTTACCTTTTTCAATGATGTAAATAGAATGGCTTCCGCAAGTCCTTTCTTTCTCCAAAGCCTACAACTGATGGAATACAAAACAAAAGAAGTTGTCATACTAGGTAAAAAGGACAACGATAAAGGAATTCATTTACTAAAAGAAGTTCAAACAGAATTTTTACCAAATGTTGTCTTCCTTTTCGGTGAAGCACCTGAGAATTTTTCGGAAGTTGCACCATTTGCTACAGCGTACAAGCAAATAGATGATGAAACAACCGTTTATATTTGCGAGAACTTCGCTTGTAGACAACCAACTACCAATATAGAAAATGCGTTAAAAGCAATTAAGAAAAAGTAACGTTTTCAATAGCGTTACTTTTTTACATAAAAGCGAAATCCAATCGTCAAAAAGATAAATCGGCCCCCATATAAAAATCCCCGTTACACTCCTATTAGAAATGTAACGGGGATATATATTTTTTATCTATTGGCAAAAAATTCTTCTGCCTTTTCTAAAAACGTTTCTTGATCCGGTGTTAAATCGTATTCTTCTTCTATTGCTGAAACAGGACAAACCGCCTTGCAAGCACCACAGTCAATACAAATATCTGGATCTATGTAAAATTGGTCTGGACCTTCCTCTATACAATCAACAGGGCATACACTAACACATTCGCCAGCCTTTTCTCCCCTACAAGGATCTAATATAACAAATGCCATTTATGTCTACCTCCTTCATGTCAAAACTTATATTATACTAAATGATAATGCTTTCTAGATTAGATGTAAACTATTTGGCTTACGTCTTATACATTTATCATAAACTTAGATTTAGATGCAAAAAGTCCCCTATTATACTAAATAGAGGACTAGAGTAATACTATTTTTTAAATTTCGCTGCTAAGGCTTCAGCAAGTGCATTATTTTTAAATCCATCATCTTGATCTTTCATGTATTTATTAATATCTTTTTTAGACACTTTATGCTGCTTCTCTTGACTTCTTCGTTTATTAAATGTTGATACCTTTTCTCGATGACCACATTTACAAACGAATAATTGACCATCGCCTTCCCCACGAAGTTCCATTCGTTTATGACAGTTCGGGCATCTTGCATTGGTTTGTTTCGCAATATTTTTCTTATGGCCACAAGAACGATCTTGACAAACTAACATTCTTCCATGTTTATTTTTCACCTCAAGCATAAGCTTTCCGCATTCCGGACATTTCGTTCCTGTCATGTTATCATGCTTGAAAGTCTCGTCACTGCTTTTTATTTCTGTAACAATTTGTTTCGTATACCCTTTTATCTCAGAGATAAACTTCTCCTTTTTTAACTTACCTTCCGCAATGGCTTGAAGTTTTTGCTCCCACTCTGCGGTAAGTACTGGAGACCGTAAATCATCTGGTACAAGATCCAATAGCTGACGACCTTTCGATGTAATGAAAATATGTTTTCCTTTTAATTCCATATACATACTATTAAAAAGCTTTTCAATAATATCTGCACGTGTTGCAACCGTTCCAATCCCACCAGCTTGATTGATTGTTTTTACTAAATCTTTTTCTTTTGTATTCATGTATTTAGCTGGATTTTCCATTGCTTGTAATAAGGCACCTTCTGTAAAACGCTCTGGAGGTTTTGTTTCCCCCTCTGTTTGTTTAAGAACGACAGTAGTAAAAACTTCTCCTTTTTGAATCACCGGTAATCTCTGATCATCCGAAAATTCTTCATCATCAAAACGATTGTCATACACTTCTTTCCAACCTTGCTTTTTAACTACTTTCCCTTTTGCAACAAATGTTTCTCCATTTATTTCTGCAAAAACAGTAGTCTGTTCATATTCATGTGGATCCGATAAAACAGCTAAGAAGCGTTTTACAACTAAATCATAAATTTTTCTTTCTTTGTCATTAAGATCTTCTAATACCACTTGCTCTTCTGTTGGAATAAATAGGAATAGGTAACTTTCTACTTCGGCATTATCCGTTAAGTGTACTCATTTTCCCCTCCTCCACACCGTACGTGAAAGTTTCCTCTCATACGGCGTTCCATCAAGTAGTTACAAGATTGATTGGTTCAAGATTACATTAAGTTCGAAGTTTATTTAGCTTGTTAAGAGCTTTTTTATCTTCAATGAGATTGCTGTACTTTTCTATTGTTTCGGGTTTAGTAGCATGAATAAGTTTATGGACATCTTTATGAACAATTCTAAGATTTTGGTAGCCATCTGTTCCCCCAAGTTCTCTTGGTATGACGTGATGACAATGTAGCGTGTCTATAGCAAGATCTATTTTTGTTACTTCACATTTCATTTTGTCATGGAAGCTCTTGAAATTCTATTGTCGTTGTATTCAGCCGTTTCATATGGATTATAATTTTTCATGAGTTGAATGATGTTATTATTAGTGCTGTTTTCCAATTTCTTAGAGGATTTGTTTCGCCCCTCTTGGGTGTAATCACATATGTCTTGGCTGAAATTCATAACTGGTTTGTGTTGAACATGGTCGATTGGATAGATGAAAACCTTGTGAATCTTCCACGTTTTCGCTTTAGAATTTCCATAGAACTTTTTATACAAAGGTGATAATTCGCTACGTTTAGGTGTTCCATAGTTCGCTACATTTCTTAGTTTGTGGAGCATAAACTTATCCAAAGAGAAAGCTAATTTAGAGAAGTCAATATTAGCATAGGTAGCACAGCTATAATACTCATGCCAACCTAAAATCATGCTATTCAGCTTAGTCACATGTGAGGATTCAGGTTGTTTAGCAATTAGCTCAACCTGACTTCGGATTTCATCGCTCATTCGTTTAATTGCTTTGTCTGAAATGTGAGATTGTGCTACATATCCTCCGAAGGTTTTTCCCTTTTTGACGGCTTTTATTTTGACTCCTAAGAAATCTGAGTAATTTTTACGCAGATTAATAATTTTTGATTTCTCTTCACTTATTTCTAACTTTAATCTGATATTCAACCACTCTTTTACAGCGGTCCCATTGGGATGAAATCCACCAATCAAGTTCATTAAGGACAATGTTTGATAGTAGAGGGGATAAAATGCCTCCCTGTGGAGTTCCTTTATTTGGTATTCCTTCTCCTTGTATGGGGGCTTTTAGCATCGCTTTGATTATGCTAATTAGTTTCCTATCTCGAATACCTAATGCATACATTTGTTTAACCAACTTTGTATGATTTACATTATCGAAGAATCCTTTTATATCAATATCCACTGTATAGTACATTTTTCCGATATTGATTAAGGACATCATACGAGATATTGCATGTTTGGTACTCCTATTTGGTCGGAAACCATAGCTATGCGGATGAAATTTTGCCTCACATATTGGCTCAAGGACTTGTCGAATACTCTGTTGTACCAATCTGTCCACCATTGTCGGTATCCCTAATGGTCTTTTCTTACCATCTGCTTTTGGAATATAGACTCTTTTAACAGTATCAGGCTTGTAGTTACTTAGATTTGCTTGAACCATTTTAATATAAGAGTCCAAATCCTTGTCTTTAATGTCTTTAATTGTAATGTTGTCAACACCCGCTGTTTGACTTCCAGTGTTAGTTTTTATCATTCTAAATGCCAATCGAATATTATTTTCACTGGTGATGGTGTTCATCAGATTACGAAACGAAAAGTTGTTTTTCGATTTTTGATACAAGTCGTCAAAGACTTGTGTCATCTCATAGTAATCATTATACCTGTATTTGTTCGCCACTCTGTTGGGACAACTCCTTTCAAGGATGTTGCTTTCCCTGTCTTACCCGAAAAACAGAGTCATAGTTTGAATCAATCAACTTGTCCTTACTTGACTTGTGCCTATCCCTCTACAGCTTATTATCACTGCTTCATCGGTACTGTGGCACTACTTTCACCAAGATTAAGTAGCTTATTATACCATCTGGCTTTTCGTCTACAACTGTCCTCGACTATGAGTTTCTGTCATGACAGATACAGTTCTTGGCTTCCCACGTTCCAAAGATTCCCGTTAACGCAATACTTAGGTGCCTCCTTTGAGCCTGTTAGCTTAATACCGTCATTCGCTCGGTATAGAGTCTTTCATAACGCCAATTCTTACTCAACTCCGCTAACGTACCAAATTGGTACTACGTTATCATCACAGATACCGTAACCACCTATAGACTCGTACATTCAGAGGTTCGTCAGTGTATAAACACATTCTCACCATATATTACAACCACCCGACTACTCTAAGTGACAGTTCTTAATTCCTGTTCACTTTCGCCGACTTCACCCCGCTTTAAACAGTTCCACCATAGTCTGCTTCCCTGCTTAGGGGAGTATTAGTGTGAGGGTTTCAGCACAGCATGACGGCTTTCATTCCCCTCAAGGATTCTTCAGTTTTCTACTAAACCATCCCAACTGATATTTCTATCAGAATTTCAGGTTAACGTGTCGCACTAGCATGGTGATCAGATACCTTTGCATTATCTACTACAGATTTCGGAAGTTTAAAATCCTTTTGCAATAGTTTTCCTGCCATTTTGGCGTATTGATCCACTCCACAAGCTTTTAAGCGATCCTTCAAGGTTGGAACAATATCCGTTGAAATAACACGAGAATCTGTTCGTGGATATGTTAAAACTTTGTGTTGTTCATACAGTTTTTGCATGATGGATAACGTTTGTTTCCCTGAAAAGTTAAAGATACGGTTTGCATCTCGTTGTAATTCTGTTAAATCATATAATTGGGGTGCAAATTTTTTCTTAGAAGTTTGATTAATTTGAACCACTTTTGCGGACTGGCTTTTCAATTTTTCTAGTAGTCTGTCGGCTTTTTCTTTAGAAAACATGCGTTGATTCTTTTTATCATCTTGCCAAATAAATTTGAAACCTTTATTCGTTTTCGCTTCAATTCCATAAAATTTCCGAGGCTGGAATTCTTTAATCTCTTTCTCACGTTGGGCAACCATTTCTAATGTTGGTGTTTGAACTCGGCCACTAGAAAGCTGAGCATTAAACTTAGTTGTTAATGCTCTTGTAGCATTTAACCCTACATACCAATCCGCTTCTGACCGAGCTACAGCTGAAGCATATAAATTTTCGTATTGTTTACCTGGTTTTAAGTGTTTAAATCCATTTCGTATCGCCTTATCTGTTACTGATGAAATCCATAAGCGCTTCACTGGTTTATTGACACGTGCTTTTTCCAAAATCCAGCGTGCAACAAGTTCTCCTTCTCTCCCTGCATCTGTAGCAATAACAATTTCTGAAACATCTTTTCTATTTAATTGTGTTTTTACCGCATTGAATTGTTTACCAGTTTTTTTCATGACTACTAGCTTCAGATGATTCGGAAGCATTGGTAAGTCATCCAGTTTCCACGATTTATATTTATCATCATAGGCTTCCGGATCCGCTAATGTCACCAAATGTCCTAATGCCCACGTCACAATATATTTAGATCCTTCTATAAATCCGTTCCCTTTTTTATGACAATTTAATACTCTCGCTATATCTCGACCAACAGATGGTTTTTCTGCTAGTACAACTGTTTTACTCATAAATTTATTTTTCCTTTCTCCAAAAAACATTATATTTTACTTTATCACATTCATGAAAAACTTGCAGAACTTGTCTGACATCGAAAAATGTTATATTTGCCCAATTAATGAAGCACACCTGATCTTTTCCATCCATACAATATGTTAGTAATGTTGTAAAGGAATGAGTTATGAATGCTATATTATACAGGATTGTTCTTATTAGTTATAGCAGTAAGCATCGATGGGCTCGGTGTGGGAATAACTTATGGAATGCAAAAAATTAAAGTACCAATATGGGCTATACTCATCATTATGTTGTGTTCTGGTACTGTATTGTTGGCCTCCATGACAATCGGTAATTTTCTCGAAAAATTTATTTCCGTTGATATCGCACAATCGATTGGTGGAGTTATATTAATCTCTTTAGGATTGTTTTCTTTGATTAATATCATCCGGTCAAATTTAAACAAAGGGAAAAAAATGGAAGTGAATCATTCAAGTAGTAAATTGAAGGATATAACAACTGTATTTGCAACTCCTCATAAGGCCGATTTGGATAAATCCGGAAATATCTCTATTGGAGAAGCTCTCATACTTGGTTTTGCACTTGCTCTAGATGCTTTTGGCGCAGGGATTGGCGCATCTTTATTAGGTTATATTCCTTGGGTAACTGCCTTATTAATCGCAACGATGAGTGGAATTTTCTTATTTTCTGGTATGAAAATTGGGATATTTTTAGCTAAACATGAGAAGTTACAAAAACTTTCTTTTCTTGCTCCGGCTATATTGATTGGATTAGGTGTACTAAACCTAATTTAAGATAAAGGTAAAGACAGGTTTCCTATTTCTTCCCGAATAAGAAACCTGTCTTATATTATAACGCCCTTACCGATCCACCATCCACAACTAAAGTTTGCCCAGTTATATACGTATTTGCTCCTGATCCTAAAAATATAATCGCTTTTGCAAATTCTTCCGGTTTTCCCAAACGCCCCATTGGAATTGTTTTTACTTCTTCTTCTATAACTTGATCAATGGACACACCTTGTTGTTCCGCAGTAAATTGATATAAATCGTTAATTCGATCCGTCTGAATGATCCCAGGGCCAACTGTATTAATTAGAATATTGTCCTCCGCAAGTTCGCGGGCTAATGTTTTCGAAAGTCCAACAACCCCTGGTCTCATCGTGTTGGATAGGACAAGATTATCTAAACTATGAAACATTGATGAAGAAGCTATACTAACAATTGCTCCGCGTTTTTGTTTCTGCATATATGGAACTACCTTTCGAATTGTGCGAACAAAACTAAGTAAGTTCAATTCAAACGCATGGTACCACTCTTCATCTGTCATATCTAAAAACTTCCCAGCTGGTGGTCCCCCAGCATTATTGACTAACACATCGACTGTACCATTCCAAGATATGGCCTTTTCCACTAGGCGCTCAATATCATCTGCCTTTTTCATATCACAAACAATATAAGCCACGTGGTCATTTCCGGTTTCCCGTTTTATTTCTTCTACTGTTGACTTTAATTCATCTTTGCTTCGACTACTGATTAATACGTGTGCTCCCTCTTTTGCAAACTCAAGTGCTGAAGCTTTTCCCAAACCTTTACTTGCCGCAGTAACAATGACAGATTTTCCTTTTAACCCTAGATCCATTTCCTTCACCCCTTGTTTAAATTTATCCTATCCCCATTATAAACAAGCCTGTTCCAATACTCCTACTATTTGAATTCATTCTTCATTTCATTACATAATATTTAACAAAATCGTGATGGTTAAAATACTAGTAACGGTAGAAATAAACGTTATACTAGATACTAACTCAGGTTCCGTATCAAATTCAATCGCATACATCGTTGTCGTTGCTGCAGGAGGCATTGCAGAAATAATAATAAGGATTGCTCCAATCAATGGATTAATATCTAGGAAATAAACAAATCCAGCTGCAAATAAAGGTGCAACGATCATTTTTAATAGAACACTAGAAGTAATAACCTGCCAATCCAATTTAATTCCCATAATCGATCCTAGTTGCATTCCGAGTACGATCATCATAACAGGAATCGATGCGTCACCAACCATTGATAAAGTGGAATGAATGGAATCAGTTATTGGAATCTGGAAAAACTGAAAAATAAAAGCTAAAATCATCGCATAGGTTGTTGGCATTTTAAACACATTTATCAAAGCTCTTTTGATTCCACTTGAACTACGTGAAGCATAGTAAACCCCGAAGAAGTTATTTTGTAATCCTTGTACAACCATAATAAAAACCGCGTATGGTAGAGCCGTTTGCCCTAAACTAAATAAAACAACTGGTAACCCATAGTTCCCAGAATTCATGAAACCTGTAGATAAAATCGATGCACTCTCTACATTTTTGGACCATTTGAAAATTTTGGCAAGTATTTTATTAAGAAAAACCATAAGATAAAATAAAACAATCATATAAACAAAAATCATGACATAAGCACTGTTAAATTCTGCATCATATAAAGAAATAAAAACCAACGCGGGTGATAGAATATAGATGGTTACAGCAGAAACTGATTTAACGTCTAAAACCCGAAGCCTTTGTAAAATAAATCCGGATAAAAATACAAGCATAATTGGTAAAATAACATTAAAAAATAAGGACAATACTTTCATCTCCATCTTACTAGACTAATTCTTTTATAATGATAAACTAAATAATAGTTTATCATAATTACAAGATTTTGATAGAAACAAAATCTTGTACTCCTCTTATCTTTAAAATTTGACATTAAAGTGAAATAAATGTATAGTTAATAAGTTGCACAAGAGTAACAACTAAGTGTTCTGGCATTCTACAATGTTTTTGAAGATGCTTATTCACACTGGCGCGTCTAAGGGGACGCAAGGACGTAAGAGCAGGTAGGGCTTACGTTGTTAAGTTAGAGAACATAAAATAAATTAGCAAAAGCCCCTGTTATATAGGCAGAAGGATAGCTTAGCTATAACGGTGTAGATAATGTACCGCGGTTAATTAATGAATCATGCTGAATTTTCCTAAAAGAATCGGAATTAAAAATAAAAAAACTTATGTGTTACTTTTAATCAAAGGGGGTACTCTTATAATAGGGTACCCCCTTTTCCAAATAGATTGAGATATACATACAGAAAGTAGGTTATAAATATGAATAGATTAAAACTTGGCACCGTACAAACCATGACGGTGTTACGCAAAATTGATACAGGTTATGTCTTAGAAAAAGATGGTGAACAAGCTCTATTGCATGTGAATGAAACAGACAAGGAACATGAAGAAGGGCAAGATATTGATGTTTTTCTTTATATGGATAAAAAAGGAAATATAACAGCAACAACTAGTTTTCCAAAAGTCCAAATGGATGAATACGGCTGGGTAGAGGTCGTTGAAAGTATTCCTCGGCTTGGTGTCTTTGTAGATATTGGTGTTACAAAAGACTTTTTAGTTTCTAGTGATGATTTACCATTATATACGAAGGTATGGCCGAAACCAGGTGATAAATTATTTGTTACGTTAGGTGTTGATAAAAAAGGAAAATTATTAGCTATTCCAGCAACGGAAGGTATTCTGTACCGTGAATTTGAAACAGCTAAGGAAGATTTGTTAAATAAACAGGTGAGCGGGAGAGTTTATCATACGAGTAAAGAAGGTTCTGCTATCATTACCGAAGAATATTATCGGGGATTTATTCATCATACAGAACGAAAATCAGAACCCCGACTAGGTGAGTTGGTAACTGGTCGAGTGATTGAGGTAAAAGGAGATGGTACGTTAAATATTTCCTTACGACCGTTTAAAAAACACGGAATGATTGAGGATGCAGAAACAATTCTTCAACATCTTGAAGAAAATGGTGGGATGATTCCTTTTGGAGATAAGAGTGATCCTGAGGATATTAGAGGGACTTTCCAAATTAGTAAAGCAGCATTTAAACGTGCACTTGGAAAGTTAATGAAAGAAGGAAAAGTGGAACAACGAGATGGAAAGTCGTATTTAATAAAATAAACTAAAAACGATAGTCCCTTCCGTTAAGGTTCTATCGTTTTTTTGTTTTACGCATTTTTCGTATTTGGTTGTTGATAAGCATCAATAACAGAAATAAGGATTAGGGTAACTGCAGCTGCGAACATACATGCAATTCCAATTCCACCTAATGGCGCGCCCATAACTTGAGCATGCGCTAAAGGAGATGCGAACAAACATAATAATCCGATTGCAGCAATAAGTATTCCAGGATAATATCCTATGTTCTTTTCTTTTGATGCTTTTACTAAAAATAAACTAATCACAAATGCGACAAATGCTAGGATACCACCAAATGTTAAAACTGATGCAACCATCCTCTTCACCCCACTATAAAATAATCCTATAACTTAGTCTACATTCGAACGCTTACAAAGTCAATTGTTTATCCTTTTTAGTCCATTTGAATGATCTTTCCTTGAATGTTAAAAGATCTAACATTTATAATAATAGATAATCCAATCTACATTTACATAAAGAAGACTTCCATCAGTGGGGTCTTACTACCCGTTTAGGTGGGATAAAATCAATCTTAAAAGGAGATAAATATGTCTTTTAAAGCGTTATTTTTAGATATTGATGGAACAATTTTAAGACCAGACCATTCGTATTCAGAAAAAACAAAAGATGCGATTCAACAACTAAAAAACAAAGGAATAGAAGTATTTCTTGCGACTGGTAGACCTATTCATGAAATTAAAGAACTAGCAACATCGTTGAATATCGATTCTTTTATCGGCTATAATGGGGCACTTGCCATTTATAATAATGAAACCGTTGTAGATGAAACAATGAGTGAAGAATTAGTAAAAAAAATGGTAGCTATATCCAAAGAGAAACAACATGAGTTTGTTATGTATACGAATAAGAAAAGTTATTTTGCAAACGTGGATAGCCCTTCTTCCCGCAATTTTAGTGAAACCTTTCAAATGAAATACACTGAAAATTACACATCTGATGTAGCAGACCAAATACTAGGAATAACCATCATGAACGTCAAAGAAAATGAAAAGACACTTTATCAAATTGATCCTAGCATTGTGCTTGCTGAAGTAAAAGTCAATAATTTAAAGGATACCTACGATGTTCTTCGTACGAATGTTAACAAAGGAGAAGCTATTAAAAAGACATTAGAGCGATTAAATATTACTGCTGATGAAACCATTGCTTTTGGAGATGGAATGAATGATAAAGAAATGCTTCAATTTGTCGGAGAAGGATTTGCCATGGGAAATGCAAACCCTAATCTATTCCAATTTGCCAAGCATAAAACTACTTCCGTTACAGAAGACGGTATATTTAATGGTTTAAAAAAATTAGGTTTAGTACATTAATTCTTAAAAGAAAGCAAAGCCAAGGTGGAGGCTTTGCTTTCTTTTCTCTCTTCGCTAATGAAACGCTCTTATCTCAAATGTCTCATCATGTTCCCAAAGGTTTGCGATTTCTTCTTATGAAAGACGATTCTAAGATTTGTATCTAGAATGGTTACTCAACGATTTATGAGTGACCGTTCTTTCTATTTTCTACTCCAAACGGGCTCTCATTGGACTTATGAGTGACCTTTCTCTTTGTTCCCCACTTCAAACGGGCTCTCATCGGACTTATGAGTGACCTTTCTCTTTGTTCCCTACTTTAAACGGGCTCTCATCGGATTTATGAGTGACCTTTCTCTTTGTTTTCTACTCCAAACGGGCTCTCATCGGACTTATGAGTGACCCTTTCACTTAGATTTCTTACTAAATGGTCACTCATTCAATATCATGAATAAACTACTGCTAAACAATAGAAATAGCATACCACCCAGTGATTTGGTATGCTATCGCTTTTTGAAGATTTTCCCATATCAACGAACTTCCACCATACGTTATTCCGCTTTAAACGGTTTTTCTTGAGTTACACCAACTTCGTGTAATCCCATAAAGTCAGCTCCAATCGAATAGTTCACGACACGTTTGTTAATTGGTACCAGTTTAGAGCGGTAAAGCGTTGGGAATACAGGAATTTCATCTACCATTAGTTGTTGCCACTCACTGTACACTTTTTTGCGATATTCCGGATCAAATGCTTTTTCCGATGTACCTTCTTCCAAAAGACGGTCATTTTCTTCACTAGCGTATCGCGAGAAGTTAAAAATTGCCTGGCGTCCATATAAACTAGATGGGTCTACATCTGTTGCAACACTCCAAGCACCTTGGTACATATCAACTTCTGGGGCATCGTCTCCGTTTTGTCCAATTTTGTCATAAAAGCTATTAAGCTCAATTAAACGACCATCTAATAGTTGTACGTTTAATCCAACCTCTTTCCAAGCTTGAATATAGTAATTGGTTAGCGGTTCAGCAATATCTCCTCCACCAGACATAGAAGCGAAGTTGATGATTAATTCTTCTCCATCTGGATTTTCACGCATTCCATCATTGTTCGTATCCAAGTATCCGGCTTCATCTAAAATTTGCTTAGCCTTTTCTGGATCATAGGTTGGAGCCTCAATCGATGAGTCATGATAATCAGGATGAGAAGGCGGAATTAGCGTATTAGCATTCCATCTAAGTCCATTATAAAACTGTTTAGCTACCGCTTCATTATCGACTGCATACCACATTGCACGACGTAAGTTTACATCTGCCATTTTTGCATCTGGATTTGGTTTTACTTCTTGCGCTTTCTTATCCCAAGTCCCTAACTTAAATCCGATGTAACTGTAAGACATATCAACAGTTCCTAAAAACTCTACATTCGTAAGTTCCGTTTCAACATCTGCATATTGATCAGTCGGGAAACTATCAACCGTGTCTACGTCCCCAGACTTCAGTGCCTGAACGATCGTTTGTGGATTGACTACTTTTACTGTCACCCCATCCAATTTAGGAGGTCCTTGCCAATAATCTTCATTAGCTGTCATACTTACAGATTCCCCTGGAACAATACCTTCCACTTTAAATGGACCAAAGCCTATTGGATTTTTACGAACTGCATCTGATGCAGACATATCTGCTACAGGGATATCTTCAAAAATATGTTTTGGTAACGCATATGGCCAAATACCTCCGGCTAACAGTGATGGCGTACCCTCTATATATGTAATTTTCAAAGTCTTTGCATCCACTACCTCAAGACCTGAAATCGAATCTACCTCTCCATTATGGTATTCTTCCATACCTTCTATATTTCTAAAGGAGGAGTCATAGCGCGGTCCATCATAATCTGGATGTCCAATTACTTCGATTGCATACGCCCAATCCTCTGCCTTAACCGGCTCACCATCATGCCAATTGACATGATCACGAATGGTAAAAGTAAACGTACGATGATCCTCACTTACTTCAAATGTCGCTGCGCCATCTTGGGTATACTTATGGTTTTTATCAACCGAAAGCAGTGATTCATCGAACCATTTAATAATTTCATTATCAAATGATCCAGAATAAAAATTATAGTTTAACGTTCCCTCAAAAGTTGTATCTGTCACTAAACCATAATTCAACGTACCACCATCGATAGCTTCACCTTCTGTTGATGCGTTTTCAGAGAAGTCTTCTATAGAATATATGGCGTCCCCTGAACCATTACCACATGCAGCCAATACTAAAAACATAAAAAACATGAGGGCTAGAAGCCATTTACTAACGTGTGTCGTTCTCAACTAAATAACCTCCTTTTATGTTTTATCAGTCCTTTAATTACAAACGCTAAACTTTGGTGTAGATCTCAATAAGGAATTGCTACCCTCTCCTTTGTCTTGCATCTGTTGCACGCCGTAAAGCTTCACCAACGTTTCTAACCGCAAGCATTAATACTAAGATCATCACTGCAGCAGGAAACCAAATCCACCATCGATGCTCTAGTGTTTGTGGATTAGTGGCATAACTTAAAAGTGTCCCAAGGCTAGGTGTACTTTCTGGAAAGCCAAAGCCTAAAAAAGAAAGGCCAGATTCTAAACCAATATTGGACGCCAAATTTAACGTCATCGTAACAATAATTAAGGAACTAATATTCGGCATCACCTCTCTAAATATAATTTTAAAATGGGATGTGCCTAATGTTTTGGATGCTTGTACATAATCCAATTCCTTTTCTTGCAATGCCTTGGATCTAATTAACCTAGCTACCCCCACCCAACTGAACGCGGTAAAAATTAAAGAAAAAGCGATAATTGTATAGTTTGGAACAATTGAAACAAATACGATTACTAGCATAATAAACGGTAATACTTGGAAGAAGTCTAATACACGCATAAGAATATTGTCAATATGGCCACCAAAATATCCAGCAACCAAACCAAATGCTACTCCAATAACACCACTTAAAAATGTCACAAGAAACCCAATGGAGAGTGAATTCCGTGTACCAATAATCAACTGTCCGAAAACATCTCTTCCACCATAATCCGTACCTAAAATAAATTCCTTTGATGGAGGTTTGTGAATAGAAAATAAATCTACTTTAGCAATTTCATCCTGATTCATCACAAAAGAAATCCCATATACAAATACAACGATTACAATTAACAGAATGAGAGAGAAAAGGGCAAGTTTATCTCTCCTTAACTCGCTCCAAAGTATTTTTAGACCGGTTGGGTTATTTTCTGTATTTTGTTGACTTTGCGTTTCCTTTTTTCCTAATTCCATTAAATCACCCCATAGATCTAAGTCCCTACTTAATCCGTATACGCGGGTCAACAATACTTAGAATAATATCGGAAAGCAATGCGCCTACTATTGCTGCTGCACCAAATAAAAGGACAACCGCATTTACCACACTAAAATCCCGTTGTAATACCGATTCAATAAATAACTGTCCCATACCAGGAAAACTAAAAATTTGCTCTATAAAGATAGTTCCAGTTATCAACGTCGTAATTTCATAGCCGAAAAAAGCAGCAATTGGTAACAATGAATTTCTTAATATGTGTCTGTTATAAACTCTAGATTCAGAAGCACCTTTTGCCCTTGCTGTGATAATAAAATCTTTTTGTTTCGTATCTACTATTTCACTTCGTAAATATTGAACTGTTGATACTGTCTGAATAAGAGCGATGGAAAGTGCCGGTAACAGAAGATGCTGGATTCTACTGAGAACATATTCCAAAGTTCCTGGCTTTAATTCAGGTGCAACGCTTCCACCAGTAGGGAACCATTGAAGATGATATCCAAAAATCCATAACATGACCAATGCAAATATAAATAATGGAGTAGCAAATCCGATATAAGTATATCCGGTAATAGAAGAATCAAGAATAGTATCATTGTAGCGACCACTTATCATACCAAGTGGAACAGCAATCATATACGTAAAAATCAATGTCGCAACAGATAACCAAAATGTATTCACGATTCGTTCCTCTATTAAATCTGTAACTGGTATTTTATAACGGAAGGATTGACCTAAGTCACCTTGAAATACTCCACCAACCCATTCTATGTATTTTTCATACCATGGCTTATTTAAACCTAATTTTTCCCTTTGCTCGTCAATAGTTGCTGGATCTATATTCGGATCAACAAGACCGGTAAGAGCATCACCTGGCATAGCTTGTGCAAGCAAAAAAATAAGTACACTCAGTAAAATTAATTGAGGAAAAGTAATTACTAACCTTCGTACAATAAATTTCCACATTTAAATCAACCTTTCTATTACAGAGTGTGTTCAAAAAGGAGGATGAAAAGGACCGAGGTCGGCTAAGTGCGCAACGTCCTGGGGCTCCGATTACTCGCCCCACCGTAAAGATTTGTTGCAACGCCGACACTAGCACGTCCTGTGCGTCGCAGTTCGAGGCGGCGAAGCTTTTAGGAACGGAACGTATGCAATTAATACGTGAGTATCCGAAAAGTGAGCCAACGAAGAAATGCGAAGTGTCATTTTCACCGGACTTTTTGAACATCCTCTTGTAGAGCAACCAGATGGGTTTCGGAAATAGGCTTCAAACTGTACGCTAATCCCTCACTATCAAAATAATCATGGTATCGTTGATCAAATTCTTGCTGTACCTTTTTTCGAATTCGGAATTGTTTATCTCGGTTACTAGGATTCATATCAGGTATAGCGGATAATAATCTTTTCGTATAAATGTGTTGCGGATGATTAAATATTTCTTCTTTTGTTCCTTGTTCCACATACCTGCCTTTATACATAATGGAAATTTCGTCACAAAAATGCTTTACAATTCCTAAATCATGACTAATAAAAAGATAAGTTAGTCCCAATTCCTTTTGAATATCTTGCATAAAATTTAAAACCTGAGCTTGAACGGACACGTCAAGTGCGGAAACAGGTTCATCAGCAATAATTAATTTTGGCTTTAACGCGATTGCCCTGGCTATACCAATTCTTTGTCGTTGACCACCTGAAAATTGATGGGGATATTTCATCATACTTTCTTTTGATAAACCTACTAATTCTAACAACTCTTCTATCCGCTTTATTTCTTCCTTTTTCGTTAACCTTTCAAAATTTCTTAATGGTTCAGCGATAATATCCAAGATTCTTTTTCTCGGATTTAAAGATGAATAGGGATCTTGGAAAATCATCTGTAAGTTCTTTCGTATTTCTTTTCCATTCTTGCTCGTAATATCTACTCCATTGAAGTACACTTTACCTGAAGTTATCTTCTCCAAGCCAATAATTCCTCTACCTATTGTAGATTTACCTGAACCAGACTCTCCAACCAACCCATACGTTTTTCCTTGCTCTATTTGAAAAGAGACTCCGTCAACTGCCTTAATATGATCTACCGTTCGATTTAATAATCCAGCCTTTATCGGAAAATAAATCTTTAAATCCTTTACCTCTAGTATCGCCATGTCTTATGCCTCCTTGGATTCATCTTCTTGTAAGGAAAAATTCTTATAGCAAGTACAGCGTACATAGTGGCCAGGTTCTACTTCATGCAAAATCGGATTTTCTTCATGATCGCTAGCATCCATCCAAGGTATTCGGTGGGCGAATCGACAACCTTCTCTTGGCAGATGTTTTAACGATGGTACAATTCCATGTATAACATGCAATTTATCTTGACCATCCGCAGGTACCGAATGAAGTAAGGATCTCGTATATGGGTGTAATGGCTTCTTAAACAGGGTGTATACATTCGCTATTTCTACAATTTGCCCTGCATACACAACAGCAACCCTATCTGCCATTTCAGCAACAACACCTAAGTCATGGGTTATCAAAATAACTCCCGATTCGATTGTCGCTTTTAATTCCCGAATCAAATCAAGAATTTGTGCTTGTATCGTTACATCAAGGGCTGTTGTCGGTTCATCCGCAATCAATAATTTCGGTTGATTGGCAATAGCAATTGCAATCATAACACGCTGCCTCATGCCGCCCGATAATTCATGTGGAAACTGACTAAAAACATATTCAGGGCGGGGAATCCCGACCATCTTTAGAAGCTCAATTACTCGATCTTTACGTTCTCTTCTGGTCATGGTTGGTCTATGCAAAATGAAAGTTTCACTAATTTGTGCACCTATTTCCATTAGGGGATTTAACGCAGTAAGGGGATCTTGGAAAATCATCGCCATTTCATTTCCGCGCATTTTATTTAATTCTGACTTTGAAACGTTTACAATATCTTTCCCATTAAAAAATATATTTCCTTCCATTTTTGCTCGAGTATGTAAACCCATAACAGAAAATGCTAGAGCGCTTTTTCCTGAACCAGATTCTCCAACAATACCTAATATTTCATTTTTATTTACCGTCAATGTAACATCATCTACAGCTGCATAGTACCCATCATTTATATAAAAAGATGTTTTTAAGTTCTTAATTTCAAGTAATTTATTACTCATGGAATCCCTCCAGCATCTTTGATAAAGAAGACTTCCAACAGTGGGAGTTCTCCTTCATCCCCCGTCTAGCTTTGTTTCCCCTAAAGCTTGAGGTGGGAGTCTTACTACCCGTTTAGGTAGGATAAATTTTTAAAAGGTACTTAACCATTCCCACAATAGGTGTTAGGAAAACTTATCGATCTAAATCATTAACAGTATATGTAAATATTTTTGATTAAGCAATCAGGATAGGGTTCTTATTGTTCCACATTTTACCTAAAATAAAACATGAAGAGCGCAAAAAAGAGCCTACTACCCTTTAAAAAGGATAACAAGCCCTTTATCTCTTTCATAATGCAATGGAGGTCTTCTTGGTTTCCATTGGGTGTGATTGATTTGCAAGTTCTTGAATCTTGGCCATCTTACCGATATCCAAATTCCCGCCACTTACAATTACTCCACAATGCCTGGAATGTATCTTATCATTATGGGCAAACAAAGCGGCTAATGCAGCTGCTCCAGCACCTTCCATTAATGTCTTGTTTCGTTCAAGCATATAGACTATTGCCGATGCTATTTCTTCATCCGTTACGGTTACGACATCATCTACATAATTTCTAATAATCGGCAGTGTTAATTCACCAGGTTCTTTAACAGCTATCCCGTCAGCAATGGTTGATACTGTATTTAACTTTTTCACCGAATTACTGTGATAACTTTGAAAAATAGCAGGTGCACCGCTCGCTTGTACACCGATCACCTTAATATTTCTATTCACGTGTTTTGCGGCAACGGCAACGCCACTTATTAAACCCCCTCCGCCAATTGGCACGAGAATGGTATCTATTCGATCCTCTTGACGAAGCATTTCCATAACCATCGTTCCTTGACCAGTCATGACATCATAATCGTCAAACGGATGAACATAAGTAGCTCCAAGTTCCTTTTGATGCTCAACAGAAGCCTTATATGCTTCTTGAAAACTCTCTCCAGTAAGTACGACATCAGCCCCATAATTTCTAGTAGCATTTACTTTTGCTAATGGAGTTCCCTCAGGCATAAATATAGTTGCTTTTGCTCCTAATTTTCTAGCAGCAAGAGCTACACCCTGTGCATGATTTCCTGCTGAAGCAGTGATAACTCCCTTTCTTAACTGGGATTTTTTCAATTGCATAAGCTTATAACTTGCTCCACGGAACTTAAATGCACCAGTTTTTTGTTGGTTTTCCATTTTAAAATAAACATGCTTTCCTAATAAATTATCTGTTGTTGCTGATGTTAATAGTGGTGTACGGTGAACAATATGCCCCAAACGCTTCCAGGCGTTGTGGACTAACTCACCTTTTAGGCAATCCCCAATTAAGTCACACTCCTTAGTTTTTAGATGAATTATATTTCATAAAGTATGGTCTAACGTTCTTTTAAAACCTATGCTTGTGTTGCTTCTTCGTATGCTTTAATTTTATCTTCATTCAATAAAGTTAAAGCAATGTCATCCCATCCATTGATCAATTTTTCTTTATGATAAGAAGGGATATCAAAATGTACGGCATTTCCTTCGTCATCCTGAATTTCTTGTTTTTCCAAATCAATCGATAGATAAAAAGCACCGTTTTCTGCTTCTTTCATCCATTCTGTAATTTGGCTCTCTTCCATTTTAATCAAAATTATGCCATTTTTCAAAGCATTGTTATAAAAAATATCCGCAAAGCTTGGTGCAATGATTACTTTAAACCCGAAATCAAGTAATGCCCAAGGTGCATGTTCACGAGAAGAACCACAACCAAAATTCTCACCCGCGAGTAAGACGGACGTTCCAGCAAATTGGGATTTATTTAGAGCGAAATCCTCTCTTTTATTCCCATTATCATCAAAACGCCAGTTATAAAATACAAATTGACCAAAACCTGTTCTTTCAATACGTTTTAAAAATTGTTTCGGGATAATTTGGTCTGTATCAACGTTTGTGCGATTTAAAGGAAAAACCAATCCTTTATGTTCTTTGATTGCTTCCATTGCTAACTACCCCCTAGCTCAATACTCCAGATTTGAATTTACGAACATCAACGAAATGTCCTTCTACTGCAGCAGCTGCTGCCATTTCAGGACTTACAAGATGTGTACGAGCACCATTACCTTGCCTTCCTTCGAAGTTTCGGTTAGAAGTTGATGCACAACGTCCTCCTGCCGGAACAATGTCATCGTTCATTCCTAAACACATACTACATCCTGAATCACGCCATTCAAAACCTGCATCAATAAAGATTTTATCAATACCTAGTTTTTCTGCTTCTAGTTTCACAGTAAATGATCCTGGAACAACGATTGCTTTAATACCATCTTTCACTTTTTTACCTTTAATAATTTCTGCAGCATTTTGCAAATCTCTTAATCTAGAGTTGGTACAAGAACCAATAAATACATGATCGATTTCAATAGAAGTTATTGGTTGATTTTCCTCTAATCCCATATACTCTAGTGCACGTTTGACATCTTCTTTATGTTCTTTTACACTCTCTAAACTTGGAGTAGTTCCACTAATTGGTACACACATACTTGGATTGGTTCCCCAAGAAACTTGTGGCTCTACTTCTTCTGCATTGATAACAACCGTTTTGTCGTAAACAGCATCTTCATCCGTTGCTAGAGCTAACCATTCTTCGGCTTTTTTATCGAAAGCTTCCCCTTTTGGAACATACTCTCTACCTCTCAAGTATTCTACCGTCTTTTCATCCGGACTAATTAGACCTGCTCTTGCTCCACCTTCAATAGACATATTACAAACAGTCATACGGCCTTCCATAGAAAGGTTACGAATCGCTTCACCTGTATATTCCATGACATATCCTGTACCAAATTTTACGCCAAATTTTGCAATAATAGCCAAGATTAAATCCTTCGCTGTTACGCCTGGACCTAGATCGCCTTTAACATGTACATTTAACGTTTTTGGTTTTTCTTGCATCAACGTTTGTGTGGCAAGAACGTGTTCTACTTCACTTGTTCCAATACCAAATGCAAGGGCTCCAAATGCTCCATGGGTGGATGTATGACTATCTCCACAAACGATTGTTTTACCTGGCTGTGTTAAACCAAGCTGTGGACCTATAACGTGAACAATCCCTTGGTCAGGATGAAACATATCTGCCAACTTAATACCAAAGTCTTCACAATTCTTACGTAGTGTTTCCATTTGCTTTCTAGAAATCTCGTCTTTTACAACATCTCTATTTTTTGTCGGTACATTGTGGTCCATTGTTGCAAAAGTTAAATCTGGTCTACGTACTTTTCTATTATTTAATCTTAACCCTTCAAAAGCCTGTGGCGATGTAACTTCATGTACTAGATGTTGGTCGATATATATTAAATCTGGTTTATCCTCTTCTTGATGAACAACGTGTTTTTCCCAGATCTTTTCAATGACTGTCTTTGGTTTACTCATAAATCTCGCCTCCATTCATACTTACCGTTTCTCTTGGCAGATAAAAATCTCCTCCATCTGCGTTAAGCGCAACTAAGGCCTTCCTTCGCCTAACCAAATAGAGAAGGCCATGTTTTCTTATTACTTTATACATTTTATTTTAAGTATTCTAATACAGCATTTGTCATCTCAATAGTTCCCACTTGATGACCATTTTTAATTGCCAAATCAGCTGTATGATATCCTTCTTCTAAACAAGCATTCACAGCACTTTCGATTTCTTTTGCTTCCTCATCTAATCCAAACGAATGTCTTAACATCAAAGCTGCGGAAAGAATTATCCCTAATGGGTTTGCTATTCCTTTTCCCGCAATATCCGGAGCCGATCCATGAACTGGTTCATATAATCCTACTCCATCTGTTCGAACACTTGCAGAAGGTAACATTCCTAATGATCCAGTAAGTACTGATGCTTCATCACTTAAGATATCTCCAAATAAATTTTCCGTTACAATAACATCAAATTGACTTGGACTTGTTATCAGTTTCATAGCGGCTGCATCTACTAATAAATGTTCTACTTGAACGTCAGGATATTCCTTTGCTTTTTCTTCCACTATTTCTCGCCATAGTCTACTGGATTCTAAAACGTTAGCTTTATCAACCGATGTAAGATGTTTATTACGAATTCTTGCACTCTCAAAGCCTTTTTCTACAATTCTCTCAATTTCTTCCCTCGTATAAAGAAGTGTATCTACTGCACTATTTCCGTTATCTCTACGTTCACGAGGTTCACCAAAATATAGTCCGCCGGTTAATTCACGGATAATTAAGATGTCACTACCTTCAATGATTTCCTGTTTTAGAGGGGATGCATGAAGTAATGCCTTAAATCCTAGGATTGGTCTTAAGTTAGCAAATAAACCGAGTGCTTTTCTTATTCCTAATAGACCTTTTTCAGGACGAATATTTGGTGAGACAGTATCCCATTTCGGACCACCAACAGCTCCCAATAGAATAGCGTCTGCATTTTGACATGCTTGAACTGTTTCTTCTGGAAGAGGAATACCGTGCTGATCAATAGCATCTCCACCGATTGCATGTTTTTCAAAAGTAAATTCATGATTATATTTTTTTGCTATTGCTTCTAATACTGCTTTTGCTGATTCCATGATTTCTCTCCCAATTCCATCCCCTGGAAGAAGTACAATTTGCTTTTTCATGACGTCCCCCTAAATCTACTAATCCACTCGTGCCTCCGTTTTATTAATCTAGCAACCGTCCAGAGACTAGCGAGGCTTTCTTTATGAGATAAGAAAGTATAAAACTTTGACGTATTTAATTTTCTTACAAGATTAGCCACGTCCAGCTCCAGCGCCCAGGGACTAGCGGACTTCCCTCACCTCCGTACGATAAAGAAGACTTGCCGATTGGTGAAACCAGAGGCTTAGTCGCACTTATACCCTTGTGGTGAAAGTCAACATCGGCTCACTCCGTTCGCCGCGTTTCCTTTATCTCCTGCGGCTCAGTCCAGTCCGTACGTCCCTAACCGGGCGCTTGCGCTTTTGTTCTATAAATGCCGATAACGCCACTTTTTTGTGGCGTTTCATCGGCAAACACCCGCTTAATGGAGTGGTTAGATTATTAATTCACTGTCTCTGCTAGTTTTTTAGATTGTTGTTTAATCATATAGCGATTTACTGCATTTAAGTAGGCATTGGCTGATGCTTCAATTACGTCTTGAGCAGTACCTCTACCATTCACTGCTTCCCCATTAACGGAAAGTTGAACGTGAGATTCAGCTAAAGCATCTTTACCTCCACCAACAGAGTTGATATGATAATCTAATAATTTTAGTTCTTCACTTACTAATGAAGAAAGAGTATTATATAATGCTTCCACACTACCTTTTCCAGTACAAGCAGTTTGTACAGATTCCCCTTCAGGAGTCTTGAGGGATACCGTGGCAGTTGGAATATCAGTTGATCCATAATGTACTTGAAATGTTTCTAACTGATATTTATTAACCCCTTCTGCATCTGTCTTGATTTCCATTACAATTGTATAGATGTCATCATCTGTAACTTCTTTTTTATGATCCGTAAGCTTTTTGAAATGTTTAAATGCTTCTTTAATTTGCTCATCCGTTAATTCAATACCAAATTCTTTCACCTTATCTTTAAACGCATGGCGTCCAGAATGTTTACCAAGGAATAATGTATTAGAGCTAACCCCTACTAATTCTGGTGTAATAATTTCGTATGTTTCCGGATTTTTTAAGACGCCGTCTTGGTGAATTCCAGATTCATGTGCATATGCATTTCTACCGATAACTGCTTTATTTGCTTGTACGTGCATTCCTGTTAATTTAGAAATCAAATCACTAGAACGTTTAATTTCATTTAATTTTAGACTAGTCTCATACGGATAAAAATCAGATCTTATCTTAAGAGCAATCGCCACTTCTTCCAACGCAACATTACCAGCACGTTCCCCAATACCATTGATTGTTCCTTCGACCTGGGTTACTCCATTTTCAACTGCTGAAATGGAGTTCGCCACTGCCATACCTAAGTCATTGTGACAGTGACAAGAAAGGTCAACTTTATGAATATTAGGTACTGTTTCTCTCATATATCGAAACATTTTTCCGTATTCAGCTGGGGTCGTGTAGCCTGTCGTATCTGGTAGGTTAATAACAGTTGCACCAGCATTGATTACTTTTTCAATAATTTTCGCTAAGAAGTCCCAATCCGAGCGAGTTGCATCCTCTGCAGACCATTCGACTTGTGGAAATCTTTTCCTCGCATAGGAAACCATGTTCACAGATTGTTCGACTACTTGCTCCGGAGTCATTTTTAATTTGTATTCCATATGAATTGGAGATGTTGCAAGGAAAAGATGCAATCTTGGTTCAGCAGCACCTTTCAATGCTTCCCAAGCAGTATCGATATCTGATTTAACCGTTCTAGAAAGTCCTGTTACAGACGTATCTTTGATCGTATCAGCGATTAATTTAACTGCTTCAAAATCACCTTCTGAGGAAGCAGGGAATCCTGCTTCCATAATATCTACACCTAATCGTTCTAGTTGTTTAGCAATTTCAAGTTTCTCTAATTTATTTAGGTTTACCCCTGGTGATTGTTCTCCGTCCCGAAGCGTTGTATCGAAAATTTTAATTCGTGACATGAACTTTCCCTTCCTTTTCGTTTTCTTTATTTTGCGGATTTACAAATGGCATTAGCGCGCGTAGTTCTTTACCAACTTTTGTAATAGGGTGATTGTATTCATTGTTATTTATTGCGTTGAATTGTGGACGACCAGTTTGGTTTTCCAAGATCCAACCTTGAGCAAATTTACCAGTTTGAATATCAGAAAGTACTTCTTTCATTCTTGCTTTCGTTTCTTCGTTTACTACACGTGGTCCTGATACGAAATCACCCCATTGAGCTGTATCAGAGATGGAATAACGCATATTTTCCATTCCGCCTTCGTACATCAAGTCAACAATTAGTTTCATTTCATGTAAACATTCGAAATAAGCAACTTCTGGTTGATATCCAGCTTCTGTTAGTGTTTCAAAACCAGCTTTAACCAAGCTAGTAAGCCCTCCACATAATACAGCTTGCTCACCGAATAAGTCCGTTTCCGTTTCTTCCTGGAATGTTGTTTCTAGAACACCTGCTCTTGCAGCTCCAATTCCATCTGAATATGCTAAAGCAACGTCTTTTGCTTGGCCAGTAACATCTTGGTAAACAGCGTATAGTGCTGGAACACCTGCGCCTTCTTCATAAGTTCTTCTTACTAAATGTCCTGGACCTTTAGGTGCTACCATAAACACGTCAACGTTTTCTGGTGGTACAATTTGGTTAAAATGAATGTTGAATCCATGAGCAAATGCGATTGCACTTCCTGCTTTTAGGTTTGGTTTAATGCTTTCTTCATAAACTTTTTGTTGGTTTTCATCCGGTAAAAGAATCATAACAACATCAGCTTCTTTTGTTGCGTCTGCTACAGATTTAACATCAAATCCATCTTCATTTGCCTTAGCTTGAGATTTCCCCGGACGTAGACCGATAATAACTTCATAACCACTATCACGAAGATTTTGTGCATGAGCATGACCTTGTGATCCATATCCTACGATTGCAACTTTCTTTCCTTGTAATACCTCTTTGTTAATGTCATTTTCATATAATACTTTAGTCATCATTTATTCTCCCTTTCCTATTTCAATAATTAGTCTGTATTTATATTAATATTTAAAATATTAATGCATTCATTTCTTGAACGTTTTCCGGCTGTCTTCCTCTTTGGAAAGCCGTTACTCCCGTTCTAGTTAATTCTTTAATTCCATAAGGTTTTAATAAATCAATAAGTGCGTCTATCTTTTCAGGGTTACCTGTTACTTGAATGATCAAGCTATCTTTACTTACATCAATGACACTTGCACGAAACGGAGTAATAACTCCTTGAATTTCTGCACGATTTTGACTAGAACTTCCGACTTTGATTAGTGCTAGTTCTCTCGCTACAATTGCTTTATCCGTAATATCAGTAACTTTCAAAACATCAATTTGTTTGTTTAATTGTTTGGTTAGTTGTTCTAATTTCTGTTCATCACTAACCTCTACAACAAATGTCATTTTAGAAATTCCTTCTGTTTCAGAGGGACCTACCGAAATACTTTCTATATTAAATTGACGTTTTACCATCATACCTGTAACACGATTTAATACCCCGCTACGATTTTGTACAGTAGCTGTTATAATCCGTTTCATCTTGTCACCCCGATCATTTCGTGGTTCCCTGTACCTGGTGCAACCATCGGAAATACACATTCTCTTTTGACAACACGACAGTCAACAACAACAGGTCCATTATAAGAAAATACGTCTTCTAGAACCTTTGGTACATCATCTTCATTATTTACTCTGACCCCTTTAACTCCATAACTTTCTGCAAGTTTAACAAAGTCTGGATTTTCAGTTAATAATGATTCTGAATATCTTTCTTCATAGAATTTTTCTTGCCATTGTCTTACCATACCAAGTGCTTCATTATTAATAATGATGACTTTGACTGGTAAGTTGCGTTCCTTAATAACGGAAAGTTCTTGCAATGTCATTTGAAATCCACCGTCACCCACAATGGATACAACTAGTTCATCGGGTCTACCAAGCTGCGCTCCAATTGCAGCTGGGAATCCAAATCCCATTGTTCCTAGTCCTCCGGAAGTGACCCATTTATCTGGATTATCAAATTTATAAAATTGTGCAGCCCACATTTGATGTTGCCCTACATCAGTTGTTACAATTGCTTCACCATTAGAGGTTTCATATACTTGTTCAATTAACCATTGTGGTGAAATTAATTCTTTAGAACGATCATACCAAAGTGGATAATCTTCCTTCTTAGACTTAAGTGAATGTAGCCATTCATCATGGTTAGTAGACTTAACATTAACATCTAATAATTGTTTAAGAGCTTCTTTTGCATCCCCTACAACTGGAATTTTGGTTTTAATGTTTTTCCCGATTTCGGCTGGATCAATATCGATGTGTGCTACTTTTGCGTTTGGTGCAAAATGTTTGATAGCTCCTGTTAAACGGTCATCAAATCTTGCCCCAATATTTATAAGCAAGTCACATTCATAAATAGCCATATTTGCCGTATAGGTTCCATGCATACCTGCCATACCTAATGCAAGTTCATTTGTTCCAGGAAAACTCCCTAACCCAAGTAAAGTTGTTGTAACTGGAAGTTGATATTTTTCAGCAAATGCCTTTAATTCTTCCGCAGCATCAGCAAATAATACACCCGCTCCTGCTAGTAGTAGTGGTCGTTCAGAACGACTTAAAGCGTCCGCAAGTTTACGAATTTGCAATGGGTTAGGTTTAACTGTTGGTTGATAACCCGGCAAATGAAACGCTGTATCAAATTCATCTACTGTGATTTTTTCTGAGATATTTTTTGGAATATCTACTACTACCGGCCCCGGACGTCCTGTTGATGCAATGTGAAATGCTTCTTTTACAATTCTAGGTAATTGTTTCAAGTCCGTTACTTGATAATTGTATTTTGTTATTGGAGTAGTAATCCCAATAATGTCAGCCTCTTGGAATGCATCTGTACCAATTACTCCAGTTGCAACTTGACCAGTAAAGATAACGATTGGTAAAGAATCCATCATCGCATCTGTAATACCAGTAATTAAGTTAGTTGCTCCTGGTCCTGAAGTAGCAATAACTACACCCGGCTTCCCTGTCACTCTTGCATATCCTTCTGCTGCATGAATCAATCCTTGTTCGTGACGGCATAGGATATGCTGGAAAGGTGTGTTAGCTCGGTATAAGGCGTCGTAAATTGGTAAGACTGCACCACCCGGATAACCAAACACTGTGTCAACATCTGCATCTACCAATGAACGAATAAAAACATCTGCACCAGTTGTCGTATTCTTTTCAACTGCAAGTTCCTTAGGCTTTGCCTCAACTTTCACTACTACTTACCTCCTTATAAGTTTCAAAATTCAAATAAATCTCTCTAAATTAATCTATAGTAAAACAACGTTCAGAGTACTCTCTAAATGCCGTTATACTTACCATACGGATAAAACTTAAACTCTTCCTAATTGAATGACTCTTCCCATATCTTCTAAAGGGTAAAATAAAAAGACTCTTCTCCCCCTAAATGCATACTGCACACAATTGCAGAAATCTATTTGGGGAGAAAAGAGTCATCTTTTCACGGTACCACCCAGTTCATAGCATCCTCACGAATACTACCTCACCGACTGAAATAAACAGTCTTTTTTGATAACAGGTAAAGGAACATACCTGACCAAACTTACTAGAAAAGATTGCACTAAAAGAATCGTTCAGCTTGGCACTCGGGGAAGAGAATAGAAATATGTGTATTTCTAGGCTTCCAGCAACCCTAGATCTCTGTGAATACACGGTTTTATTTCTAAATGTCCCGTCAGCGTTTTAGTAATATATTAGTTTTATTTTCAATAAAGAATTTAAAATGGAATGTATTTTAAATTTCTGATATTGGAATTTATGTTATAACTTTTTGGCAAGAACGTCAATAGGGTTTTTCACTTTTTTTCTCCAACATAGAAATATGCAATATATTGAATCCGTTTCCAGCACCGGTACATTAGCGTTTATGAAATAATAATTTTTTCAAAAATTTTATTAAATTCACATCTATCCTAATCTTAACCTCCATTCTAAAAATTTTGCGGTATGCAATATATTACTTGCGTTTTAATAAAGTCTATTTAGTAAAATAAGCAAATTTATTTAGATAAGATTATTTTTTACCTTTCTGCTAAAGTAGACTTCCATTAGTTAGGTTTCCCTGAAGCTTAAAATGGAGTCTTACTTCCCGTTTAGGTCGGATAAGTAATTATATTTCTATTCGTCAAATTTTTCAATATTTATACAAGAATTTTTTACAAGAATTTTTTGTATTTTTTCTTCTTTTGTCTTTTTTGTTTGCATACAAAAATAATATTGACAAGTAATTTTATACTGCTATATTAAATCCAATACCTTTCAATTTAACGAGATTCCTTATGATCGGGAAGTGAAAATTTCAGTTTGCGTCGATGTACTTCCTGCTAATTTTTTTACTTTCCTAACGAATAGAAAGCATGACATTCGCTTTAGGTTAGGCGAATGACTTAGTAGCACCTATGTAAATCTTTACGGTGGGGCGAGTAATAGGAGCCCCAGACAGGAAAGATTTTTATACTTAAATACGATTTACTTTTTTGGGGAGGGTTATTTATGACTTTTAATGTACTAATTAGTGATCCATTAAGTGAAGAAGGTATTTTACCGCTACGCCTAGCAGACAATGTCAAGGTTGTTATCGAAACAGGGTTATCAGAAGAAGATTTAGAAGAACGTATAACTGAATTCGATGCCTTATTGGTACGAAGTGGGACACAAGTTACTAGATCCATTATTAATAAAGGGAAAAACTTAAAGATAATTGGTCGTGCCGGAGTTGGGGTTGATAATATTGATCTAAATGCCGCTACTGAGCACGGTATTATCGTTGTCAATGCTCCGAATGGGAATACAAACTCCGCAGCGGAACATACGATGGCAATGTTAATGGCCTTGTCAAGAAACATTCCCCAAGCTTATTTATCACTAAAAGAACATAGATGGGATAGGAAAAAGTTTGTTGGGGTGGAATTACGTGATAAGACCCTTGGAATTGTTGGACTTGGAAGAATTGGTACAGAAGTTGCGACCAGAGCAAAAGGGCAACGCATGAATGTCATTGCTTACGATCCTTTTTTCACAAAAGAAAAGGCAGACAAAATGGGAATTGGTTATGGAACATTTGAAGAAGTGATCCAACAAGCTGATTTTATAACTGTTCATACACCATTACTAAAAGAAACAAGACATTTGATAGATGCTAAAGCATTTGGAAGGATGAAAGACGGTGTATTTATCGTTAATTGTGCTAGAGGCGGAATTATAGATGAAGATGCTCTTTATGAAGCGATTGTTTCTGGAAAAGTTGCTGGAGCAGCATTAGATGTTTTTGAGGAAGAACCGTTTATGGATCATAAACTATTAGAACTTCCTGAAGTAGTCGCAACCCCACATCTTGGTGCGAGTACCGTTGAGGCACAAGAAATCGTTGCCGTTGATGTATGTAAGGATGTACTTAGGCATTTAAATGGCGAAAGTGTCATTAATCCAGTAAATTTACCTTCCCTACCGAAAGATATCATGAAAAAGGTAGAACCGTATTTTTATTTAGCCGAGAAGTTAGGAGCTTTTCTTATAGACCTTGTGAGTGAAGTCGCTGAGGAGATTAATGTTTCCTTCGCAGGCGAACTTTATGATATAGAAGTAGCACCAATAACTAGAAATACGATTAAGGGAATTTTAAAACGCCACTTAGGCATGCATGTTAATGATGTGAATGCCCTTTATTTGGCAGAAAAAAAGGAAATTGTAGTTAATGAGCAAAAAACCCCCCAAGCGAAAGGCTTCACGAATTTAATTACAGTGGAAATTAAAACGAAATCTCAAATTAGAAAAGTTGCCGGTACATTATTAAACGGCTTAGGGCCTCGTATCGTTCATGTAGATAATTATAGGGTGGACGTTCGACCAGAAGGCCATATGGTTGTTATCGAGCATATCGACCAGCCAGGTGTAATTGGTAGAATGGGGAGTTTACTTGGGAAACATGATATTAACATCGCAACCATGCAAGTGGACCGCTCTGATAGGGGCGGGAAAGCAATCATGATCCTTACCATTGACCGACATCTAGATGAAGCAGCTTTAAACGAGTTACTTCAATTAGATGAAATTAAAGATGTCGTTGCAATAGATTTGTGAGTTGGATTTTATAACTAATCCTAGCCCGAATATGCTATACTTCCCACATACGGTTAAGTCCACGTGTATTCGGGCCACTCAATATTTAAATTGAAAAAGCTGCCAAAATTAGGATGACAGCTTTCGGAAATCATTTTCATTATTAACCTTTTAAAATATCCAATACTTCTACAAGACTTTTCATTTCATAAGTTGGTTTTACTTCAGTTGCTTCCATGGCTTTGCGGTTAATCCATGCGGATGCAATACCTGCACTATTCGCTCCTTTTATATCCGTATTCAAATTGTCACCAACCATTAAAACTTCTTCAGGTTTCACATTTAATAACCCTAAAGCATGTTCAAAAATACTCGGATCTGGTTTTCCTCTGCCAAAATCACCTGAAATAACAATTTGATCAAAGTAAGGACGTAATTCTGGAGTAATTTCTAATTTAATATTTTGTAATTCCGGTGAACCGTTCGTTAGTAATAATAATTTGTAATCCCCTTTTAGAGCATCCAGTACTTTTAAACTTTCTTCGTATAAATATGGTACTTGTTTTCTATTTTCAGGAAATGCTTTAGCAAGCTCTGCCCCAAATTTCACATCATCTATTCCTAATTCAAAAAGACCATTAGTCCATGCTTGTCTTTGATACTCAGGTGCGACTTTACTAAGTTTTTGAAAATCTTCACCTTTATCATGAAATGTTCCCCATAATCCTTCAAATGGATTAATACCAATCATCTGTGTGAAAGGATATACTTCATAGTTTTCATATAACTCTCTCGCCTTTTTACGAACGGCAATTTCTAATTCTTCCGGATCGACATTATATTTTTGTTGTGCTAATTCACAAGTTTTGCGAAAAGCTTGTCTAACACTTTCTTCATCCCATAATAATGTATCATCTAAGTCAAAAAATACTGCCTTAATTCTTTCCATCAGTTTTCCTCCGTATCTACTTGCCCATTTCGGGTTTCAGAAACAATGTTTCAGCGTAATTCCATTTTTCACCCAATTCTAATTTAACACAAAAAAGGTCTTGCTTAAATTAAAATTATAATTTATCATTAATAGAAATCTTTAAACTTTTATGCAAGGGGATATTGAAATGGCAGATCAATCAATTCGTGTGGAAAAAAGTCAATCTAGAAAAGCGAAACCGGATTCCAACAACTTAGTATTTGGAAGAAATTTTACAGATCATATGTTTGTTATGGATTACACGGAAGGTATTGGATGGCACGATCCTAGTATTGTCCCTTATCAAAAATTATCACTTGAACCTTCTTCGATGATTTTCCATTATGGTCAATCTGTATTCGAGGGTTTAAAAGCATTCCGTACACAAGATGGGGACGTTCAATTATTTAGACCGGAGAAAAATATCCAACGTTTAAATAATTCAAACGAACGGCTCGTTATTCCACCAATTGATGAGGAGCTTGGGTTAGAAGCAATCAGACAACTGGTTGAGATCGATAAAGACTGGGTACCAGATGCAGAAGGTACATCATTGTATATACGTCCATTTATTATTTCAACGGAACCATACTTAGGTGTTTCACCTTCACATCATTATAAATTTATCGTGATCATGTCACCAGTAGGCTCTTATTATAAAGAAGGAATTAATCCAGTTAAAATTGCTGTAGAAGATAAATATGTCCGTACCGTAGAAGGTGGAACAGGTGAAGCGAAAACAGGTGGTAATTATGCTGCCAGTTTAAAAGCTCAAGAAATTGTTGAAAAAGAAGGTTTTTCTCAAGTTCTATGGTTAGACGGAGTTGAACGGAAATACATTGAAGAAGTCGGTAGTATGAACGTGTTCTTCAAAATTAGCGGAGAAGTAGTAACCCCTATGTTAAACGGAAGTATTCTTGCTGGAATTACAAGAGACTCTGTTATCCAATTATTAAAACATTGGAATGTTCCAGTATCTGAACGTAGAGTTTCTATGCAAGAAATTTATGACGCTCATCAAAATGGTAACCTTGAGGAAGCATTTGGTTCCGGTACTGCTGCAGTTATTTCCCCAATTGGTGAATTATATTGGGAAGGTAAACACTTAGTAATAAACGAAGGAAAAACTGGTGAATTATCTAAAAAAGTATATGACACTATTACAGGAATCCAATACGGTAAACTAGAGGATCCATTAAATTGGACTTTAAAGGTAGAGAAGTCAAGTGTCAATAACTAAAGTGTAAGACGTGATAAAGAAAACTTTCATTAGTAAAGGTTTTCCTTTTTCCCTACAGCTGCAACATGGATGAATCAAAGAAGTGTTGGCTTATTACGGCCAACACTTCTTTTTAGATACATGACACTATTTACCTTCATTTTCCATTGATTGTTGGGCGATTTGAATCATTCTTTTGACCATCTCGCCACCCACCGATCCGTTCTCTCGTGCAGTTGTATCCGCTCCAAGTTCAACGTTGAATTCTTTTGCGATTTCTTCCTTCATGCTATTTAAAGCATTTTCCGCACCTGGTACTAACAACTTATTTCTGTTAGCCATAAAGAATCACTCCTCGGGGGTATTGAACAGAATTTTTCTGTTCCTTTTTAGCGTTTAACCTTTTAATATTTTTATACGTTAGGAAAGATAAAATTTTAATATTATAATGTAAAAAGTACGTATGAATTTTATGGAAGTGTTCTAAACCATTAATTGCTTCCATATACTAACAATGTTTGATTTTAAAGATGATGTATGTGTCTTACATAAGGGGGAATTTAAAAATGGTAAAAGGAATTCATTGTGTAGAATTAGACAAACCAGTTTCTGACATTTGGAATTTTGTGAGTGATATGAATAATTGGGCCCCATTGGTACCAGGTTACGTTAGTCATCAAATTATCGATGACCGTCACTCTGTATGGATTATTCATGGAGACATTGGGATTATGGAACGAACAGTAACTTTAAATGTAGAAATTGTAGAATACATTGAGACTGAAACGATTATTTTCCAGATGGCCACATCAAATGAAACATGTAAAGGGGAAGGCTACTTTGAAGTTGAGGCACTTAATGGTACAAAGAGTAAAATGAAAGGTTGCCTTCAAGTTCACATAAAAGGAATGATTGGAACAATGGTTAACCCAGTGTTAAAGACCCTTATTCCAAAAGTAGGAAAAGATTTTACGGAAAAAATTGCTGCAAATATTATGGATCGTGAAACAGCTCGAGCTACGATTTAAGACAAAATGCTTACTACATTTTTTGTAGTAAGCATTTTTGATTTTTTGCTATTGGTGATGACTATGCATTGTTTCACTGAGAATATAAAAAAGGCTTCCATCAGTAGGGTTTTTCCTTCATCCCCCACTGATGGTTAGTCGCACTATCGGACTTTTCCCAGTAGCTTGAGGTGGGATATAGTTTGCCTATTCATACACTATATTCCTGGTCGGTGGCTCAGAAAATTTTTATAGGCAAACCCACGAACTTCTTCCTCTGAGTAATTCTTTAATAACTCATTAATTAAGTTCTGATAGTTAGAGGAGTTTTCTAAATGATTCACAAAAGAAGTAATTCCGTCAAAATCAGAGCCAAATCCAATCTGATTCACACCACCTAAGGAACAAAAATAATCAATATGCCTTATCAAGTCAGTAATGGTTGCCACTTCTTTATCTTTATTAATAAAAGGTGGGTTAAATACAACATGGATTAAACCATTTTTCCGAAACATTTCTTTAATCTGGTCATCATCCAAATTCCTTGGATGGTTACAAATTGCTTTTGCATTGGAATGAGTTGCTATTGGATAATCCGCAATTTCTAAAATATCCCAAAATGCTTGAATAGATGCATGGGAAACATCGCTAAATACGTGATTTTCATTATTTAACTTAATTACTTCTTTCCCCAAGAGGCTCAATCCAGCCCCGCGGGGTTCTAATACTCCATCTGCACAATAGTTAGCGTAATTCCAGGTCAATCCAACACTCATGATTCCCAATCTGTATAGTTGTCTTAATTTCATAAGATCGTTGCCAAATGGGTCTGCCCCTTCCAATGCTAGTACCGCACCAATCTCTCCCTCTTTTAATAAATCCAAATCACTCCAATTTTTGATATGCTTCATTTTGGGATTTTTTCCAAGGACATCTGTATAGAAAATATCCACCTGTTCCAATGCATGCTGCCATTTTTCATCAAATGGAACGTCTGGTTCGATAAAAATGGCAAAAAATTGTACCGCAACATTTCCTTGGATTAATCGGTTTAAGTTTGTTTCTATCTTCTCTGATGTTTTGTAATCAAACGGGCCGTCAAAACCAAATTGTTTTCTTTTTCCTAATTGTAATTTCATTAATGCATCACAATGGGTATCTATGATTTTCATGAATAAATTCCCCCTTACCTTCGTTTTTTTCCGTTCATATCTTTTTTTACTCACTACGATTAAGAAAGGACTTCCATCAGTGAGGGTTTTCTTACTCCCCGCTGATGACGCACTTATCGGATCTTTATAGGCAGTTGATCCCCTACCGACCTTCTTTGTTTCCCCAAGCTTGAGATGAGAGTCCTACTGCCCGTTTAGGTGGGGAAAATTCTTATTATCCTAATATCTAGATTCCAATTGATTGAATGGACCATACTTTAATAGCCCCACTTCATGGTGAGGCTATTCTCTATCTTATTTTTATTTAGCTAGATCTTTCTCGCGCTGTCTTAATTCTACACGTCTTATTTTACCTGACGATGTTTTAGGTAACTCATCCACAAATTCAATTTTACGTGGATATTTATATGGGGCAGTTAAAGTTTTGGTATGCTTCTGTAATTCTTGCACAAGGTTAGGATTAGTACGATCTACTCCATCTTGTAACACAATATAAGCTTTTACTACATTTCCCCTTATTTCATGTGGACTTGCAACTACTGCACATTCTTTTACTGCTGCATGTTTAACTAATGCATCTTCCACTTCAAATGGTCCAATCGTATAACCAGAGCTAACAATTATATCGTCATTCCGACCTTCAAACCAGAAATAACCTTCTTCATCCATTCTAGCTTGATCCCCAGTTGTATAAAAATTACCTCGGCATGCTTTTTTGAAGCGCTCCTCATCTTTATAATAACCTTTAGTTAAAGATGGTGTATCTAATGGAAGAGAAATGTCCCCTACTTTACCTACAGGAACTGGATTACCATCTTCATCAATTAGTTGAACGTTATTACCAGGTGTTGGTTTACCCATTGACCCAGGTTTTACTTTCATCCCTTTTAGGAATCCAAGGAGTAACGTATTCTCCGTTTGACCATAACCATCTCTAACTGTCACGTTAAAATACTTTTCAAACTGATCAATTACTTCACGGTTTAATGGCTCACCTGCAGAAACCGCACTATGCAGGGAGGTTAATTGGTAGTCCTGTAAATTATCCAACTTAGCCATTAAACGGTATTCGGTTGGTGTACAGCAAAAAACATTTATCTTATTTTTCTCAAGTAAATCCAAATATTTTTTCGGTTCGAATTTCCCATTATATACAAATCCTGTTGCGCCTGTTCCTAAAACAGATAGGAAAGGGCTCCAAACCCATTTTTGCCAGCCTGGTGCTGCCGTTGCCCAAACCGTATCACCGTCTTCAATTGCTAACCAATGTCGCGGTGCTGTTTGCATATGGGCGTATCCCCATGCATGTGTATGCATTACTGCCTTTGGATTACCAGTTGTACCAGAAGTATAAGGCAAAAAGGCCAGGTCATCCTTGGTAGTTTTAACCATTTCTAATTCATCCGATGCAGATCCTTGTAACTCGATAAGATCAAACCAATTTTCAACAGATTTCCCGTAAGTAAATTTAATAAGTTGATTGTATTCATCTATATCATAAAATTGTGAAACACAGGAATTACTACATACGACACCTTTTACTTCTCCATGCGTAATACGGTATTGTAGGTCTTTTGTTCGAAACATTTCAGAACAAGGTATAATAATAATTCCCGTTTTCAATGCAGCAATATAAACCTCATATGTTTCAATAATACGTGGCATCATGACTAATATCTTATCGCCTCTTTTAAGACCACGTTCTAATAGTACATTTCCAATTCTATTCGCATTTTTGATTAAATTTTCATATGTGATTTCTTTTCGATTCCCTTTATCGTCTTCCCAAATAATAGCTTTTCTATTTGGCTCTTTTGCATATTTTTCAAATTCCATTACAATATTATAATTTTTAGGTGCTATTAAATTTGTTTGAGACATGTACGATCCTCCTATAATTTAGCACTAGATGCTAACTCCTAACTATTATATCAGACAATAAGCTCTTTAGAAAGAAAGAAAACTTCATCATACCATTACAAACATATTTATCCTTAATATTGAAATACTATAGGTAAAAGGAAAAACTTTATAGTGCAACTTTTTATAGGAGAAATGTAAATGCCGGACTTTTTAATTTATATCATTTTTGCGATGATTCTTATTATATTTTTATCCTTTATCTTCATATTATTTGGCTGGCGTTGGATAATGAAAAAAATTACTAAGTCAGTAGCAAAAATAGTTTTATCGGATAACTATCAAGAAAACATTATCGAAATAATGCCTGGTCTAAGACATACAGGAATTCAAAACATGATAGAAAATAGTCTAAGGTCTGAATCAGGTGATATATTGCATCGACCACTTGGTTCTTCTAAAAAATGGCCACATCTAGATTCTATTACCTTTATCCCCACACAAATCCTTCCACCTCTTATTGACGGAGAAGATGAGGTAGATATGGCAGTTACAATCGGACCAAAATCAAAAAAGCCAATGAAAATCCAAATTCCACTTATGATAAGCGGAATGGCTTATGGTATCGCACTTAGCGAACAAGTAAGACTAGCTTTAGCTCAAGCGGCTAAAAATACAGGCACTGCAATTAATTCGGGCGAAGGTGGTGTCATGCAAGAAGAGTTAGATACAGCAGGTAAATATATTTTACAATTTGGTAAATCCGAGTGGTCCAAAGAAACAAAGAAAATAAAACGTGCAGACATGATTGAAGTAAAGTTTGGACAAGGAGCTCTATTTGGAGTAGGTTCCAGAATTTCCCCAGAAAATTTAACAGGAAATGCTCGTCAAGTAATGGGGCTTGAAGAAGAGGAAGATGCTGTTATTTTTGATAACTTCTTTGAAAATCAGACATTGAAAGATTTGAAAGAACTAGTTGATGAACTCCGAAAGATGACTGGTGGAGTTCCCATCGGTGCAAAAATTGGAGCAAGTGGGAAGATTGAGGAGGACATTGATTACCTGTTGGAAATAGGCGTGGATTATATAGCGGTAGATGGTGGACAGGCTGCCACACTTGGTGCTCCCCCTATTTTGACAGATGACATGGGAATTCCTTCTTTGCACGCTATCGTCCGCGCTGTAAACCATTTGAAAAAAAGAAACAAAAGGAATCAAGTTAGTTTAATTGTTTCTGGTGGCATGCAAATACCGGGACATTTTTTAAAAATGTTAGCACTTGGTGCAGATGCTATTTATATAGGTTCGGCGATGTTGTTTGCAGTGGCACATGGTCAATCGTTAAATGCGCTTCCTTTTGAACCGCCAACACAGGCGGTATGGAATGAAGGTAAATTTAAAGACCAATTCAAGGCAGAAGAAGGAGCAAAAACAGCGGAAAGTTTCCTAACTTCTAGTATTGAAGAAATGAAAATGGCGTTAAGAGCAATGGGAAAGCGTTCTTTAAACGAATTAACCAAGAAGGATTTAGTATCCTATGACGAACATGTAGCCAAAATGGTTGGAATACCTTATTCATTTAAAGCTTGGGAAGAAGAACAACAACAGATTGAGAAAGGATAGATGAAGTTGTGTCTATCCTTTCTTTGATTACTTTGTGCATTATCTTTTTCTCTCTCTTTCGAAAAAAGACGGAAAATATTCTCAATTTGTAGGGGAATTGTCAAACTATGATTGTTTTTTTAAGCTATAATTAAAATGTATACCTTTCCACATTTAGGGGGCGAAACAATGAACCATAAGATAGAGCTAGAAAAAGCGTTACGAAAGCTAAAAGATATAGAATTAGCTTTGAATGAATCATCCATTGTTGCCATTACCGATAACAGAGGAATCATTCAATTTGCAAATGATAAATTTTGTAATATGTCAAAATACAGTAGAAATGAATTAATAGGAAGTCGACAAAATATCGTTAACTCAGGACATCATAGCCAAGATTTCTTTAAAGAAATGTGGAGAACAATTGGTAGGGGAAAGGTATGGAAAGGCGAAATAAAGAATAAAGCAAAAGACGGAACTTATTATTGGGTAGATACTACCATTGTGTCTTTCTTAAAAGAAAATGGAAGGCCTTATCAATATATTTCTATTCGACATGACATTACGAAGCGAATAGAATATGAAGAAACGATTAAACAAATGGCATACTATGACCCGTTGACTTTATTACCTAATCGAAATTTATTAAACGAATGGTTAAATGAGTACGTAAATAAAGAAGGTAAACTTGCTGTTCTATTTCTTGATATCGACCGTTTTAAATCGATCAATGACAATTATGGTCACAGAACAGGAGATATGATTCTAAAGTAGTACAGAGAATTAAGAAGCAATTTAACGTACCATTTACCGTAAATGGAAATAAGATCATTGCTACTACTAGTATTGGGATTAGCCTAGAAAAAATGAGCCAATATGAAAGTGATCACTTAGATTTAGTAGAGGAAATGATTAGACAAGCCGACACAGCAATGTACCACGCCAAACAAAATGGAGGTAATTCGCACTGCTTTATTTCAGATGACCAAAATGACGAATTGAGACGTTATTATCAATTAGAACAAGAAATAAAGCACGCACTAGAAGAGGACGAATTTTCTATTGTCTATCAACCACTTATCAATCTCAGAAATGATGAAATAACTGGTGTCGAAGCATTGCTCAGATGGAATAATAAAAAACTAGGTCCGGTATCTCCAGGTGAATTCATTCCTTTACTAGAAGAATTAGGACTCATTATTCCAGTGGGAAACTGGGTTTTACAATCTGTATGTGATCAAATGGTTTCTTGGCATAAAAAGGGGTTCTCGATTGATAGAGTAGCCGTAAACGTTTCGCCAATCCAATTTGTAAATCAAAGTTTTGTACATGATGTTAAGGAAATTATAAGGGAAACCAAAATGGACCCTGTATGGTTAGAGTTGGAAATAACGGAAGGGACAATCCTCAACATAGATAAAGCGGAGAAAACACTCAAAGAATTAAGAGATTTGGGAGTCCATATATCTATCGATGACTTCGGAACTGGGTATTCCTCCTTAAGTTATTTAAAACGTTTACCAATAAATACGTTAAAAATTGATCAATCATTTATACGGGACTTAGACGTGAATGATGAAGTCATTGTCAATACCATTATAACAATGGCGAAAAACTTGCAATTTAATATAATTGCTGAGGGGATTGAAACAGATTACCAACTCTCCTATCTTAAAGATCAAGATTGTCATGAAGGTCAAGGGTATTACTTTAGCAAACCAATTGACGCACGTGAGCTTGAACAAGCTTACAAATGTACAAGTCTTAAACCAAATGCTATTTAGAAAATAGAACAGCAATAATTTAAAACCCGGCATTCGCTTTTAGGGTCAGCGAATGCCTTTTATGCAAGAATGTTTGGACGGTAAAACGCTTGACTTCGAGGAGGAAGTTTTCATACACCCCTACCGATTATGATTCAATCCGCTATTCGAAAACGAAACGGATTAATCCTTTCCCATGCATATCCAACCTGAAGTAATTGTTTTTCAGAAAGGTGATTTCCAATGAATTGCATGCCAACTGGAAGTCCTTTTTGGTCAAATCCCATTGGCACTGCTAGGCTTGGTAGCCCCGTTAAATTGACAGGAACAGTAAATGGTAAACAGCGTCTAATAACTTCCAAATTTTGGTCGACCCAATTCTGCGCGAACGCTGGGGTGGTGATAGGTATTGTCGGACCGAGGAGGATATCGATATCCTTAAAGGCATTATGAAATGCTTCCACCATCTTCCTCCGGGCTTGTTGGGCTTTGACGTATTGTGGTGTATTTGTTAACGTACCAGATAGAAGGAAAATTCGATTATCTGCTCCGTAATCCTCTACGTGAGTCTGTAGCCACTCATAATGAAAAGTAGAAGCTTCTCCCGATACAGTCACATAACCAGAAAATGTTGCCATCGATAATTCAGGAATTTCTATTTCTATTAATTCAGCTCCTAAACCTTTTAGTGTTGTTATAGCATTTTTAAAAAGCTTTTCTACATCTGATTCTAATCCTTCAAGATAGTACTTAGGAATACCAATTTTTACTCCTCTCATTCCTTTATTTAAGTCTTCGGTGTAATTAGGAATAGGTACATGAAGGCTTGCTGGATCATCTGCATCAAACCCTGCCATAACATCAAGCATTAACGCCAAATCTGAAACCGATCGTGCCATCGGACCAGCATGATCCAATGACTAAGCTGAAGGAATTACCCCATAGGTACTAACAAGCCCATAGGTTGGCTTTAACCCATAAATACCACACATAGCAGCTGGTAAGCGAATAGATCCAAATGTATCTGTTCCAGTTGCAAGTGTTGCTAGCCCAGCTGCTAAGGCAGCACTGCTACCACCACTTGAACCACCTGGCATATATTCAATGTTCCATGGATTTCGTGTAGTGCCAAAGGTTTGATTAGTACCGGTGGATCCGAGGGCTAACTCATGCATATTTAGCTTTCCTAACATAATCCCACCTGCAGCTAACAACTTTTCTACCGTTGTTGCAGTTTTGTCAGGTATGAAATCAACAAAAAGCTTTGAACCAGCTGTCGTGCGTATGCCTTTTGTATCGAAATTATCCTTGATACCGATTGGAATTCCGTGAAGAGGTCCTTTATATCGCCCGTACATAATTTCATTTTCAGCTTTACCTGCTTGTTTAAGGGCCAATTCATGAAGAGGGGTAATATACGAGTGAATGGTTGGATCAATTGTATCTATACGGTTTAATATATGTTTTGTCAATTCTACTGGGGATAATTGCTTAGCTTTAATTAAAGGAGCAAGGTCACTAGCAGTAAAAAAACCTAGATCTGTCATAGCAACAGCCTCTTATCAACAACCGTAATTGGTACTTTTGGATTTAGATTAGGGGAGATTTTTTTTAGATATTTCTCGGATTGTTCGATTGTTTGAAGGATGTTTTGAATATGTTGAATGTCTGTTTCGTAGGTAGGTAAACCTTGTAGGTATAGGCTTTGATTTATAAAAGTTGAATCATTCATCTAACTTACCTCCTATTTAGGGATATAAAATTACAGGGAAATAACTAAAGTTATCCCCTGTATATTATAAAACAGTATTATGTTCTATTCCAGAAGCGTTGTTGGGCAATTGCAGAGACAAAATCCTGCTCAAAGTTTGGATTATTTGCAGCAAAAACAACACCTGCTAAATTATTTTCTTTTGATGTCTGAATATAAGACTGTCCGGTCGAAGCAACACCAATCGGCTTATAGTGCTTATAGGCATTACTTACAAAATCCATGATGTCTTGCAGGAACTTTGCTTCATTTTTAGCACTTCCGCCAACGACATAAAGCGAGTCAAATAGGTAAGGACTAGTTGTCAGGAATGTCTTATTAACTTTGATTGTTGTACCATCGTTTCCTGTGACCTTACCGAGCGTTTCACTTATAATATCTATAAAGACCCCATTTTGTTGCAAATAGTTAAGTACATTTGTTACTTCTTTACCATTAAAACCATTACCAATTAGTACACCTACTTTTTGCGTATATGCATAACTAGGTGTATTGTACTGGCTAAGAGAAGCATAACTTGTAGAAACAGGTACATTGGATCCACTTGGGCGCTCTACACCAATATTATCAGCAACGATGCACGCCATTTCCTTATCAACATTGACTAATAAATTGACATTTTGTTGGCGGACAGATTCACTCTCAACTTTTCCGAGTTGATAGCTAAACGCTTGGATAGTATGCTGTTTTTCAATAGGTTTCATACTATTCCAGAATATCCTAGGTTGCGAAAAGTAATCGTTGAATGATTCGCTACGCCCACGTATAACGTGTCCTTCCACTTTTTTTGGATAATGCTCATAACCGCCTTTTTCCGGTGGTGTTGTGTATGGTGTGTTATTGGCTAGTGAGTTTTTATGATAGTCTACCTGATCAACATCAATTCGATATCTCATAGGGCCTCGTCGTTGATTATTATGAAACGGACAAATTGGCTTATTAATCGGTAATTCCTGATGATTGACTCCAATTCTGTGGTATTGTGCACTTTGATAAGCAATTAGCCTTCCCTGTAGGACAGGATCATTGGAAAAGTCAATTCCCGGTACAACATTTGCAGGGTTAAAAGCTACTTGCTCTGATTCTGTATGGTAATTATCAATGTTTCTATTTAATGTCATCTTCCCTATTATTTGAACAGGAACGAGCTCTTCTGGCCAAAACTTCGCAGGATCGAGAACATCAAAGTCGTATTTGAATTCGTCCTCTAGCGGAATCAGTTGAACACCTAATTCGTATTCAGGATAAGCACCTTTGTCAATCGCCTCTCGAAGGTCTCTACGGTGGAAATCAGGATCTAACCCACCGATTTTTAGCGCCTCATCCTGAAGAAGGGAATGAACACCCAGGAGGGGTTTCCAAACAAATCTTACAAATGTCGCTACTCCTTGCTCGTTAACAAATAGGTACGTATTAATGGACCACGACTCCATCATTCGGTAACTTCGTACAATACCACGATCAGACATGATCCACTGCACCATATGAAGTGATTCTGGGTTATTGGCTACATAATCCCAAAACCTGTCGTGTGCACCAGTAGCTGTTGGTATATCATCATCCTGCTTAGCTTGGTATGCATGCATAGCATCTGGAAACTTCATTGGATCTTGATTAATTAATACAGGCATAGCGATCGTTGTTAAATCATAATTTCCTTCTTCTGTATAAAACTTAACACCCTGACAACGTAAATCTCTTGCCGTATCATAAGACCCTCTAGGCCCTTGTACGGTAGAAAAACGGATGGTTAAGGGAGTCTTTTTCCCAGGTTCTTGAAAAAGACATGCTTTTGTCACATGCTTCATTGACTGATAACATTCAAAATCCCCATAGGCACTGTAACCTCTTGCATGAACTACTCTTTCTGGTTCCTCTTCTTTTACAAAGTGCGTCATTTTCTCAAAATAGTGATAATCCTCATGTAATGTAGGACCGCGTACACCAGCTTTTAAGATTTCTTCATCGTTTGAAATTTTTCGCCCTTCGTTTGTTGTCATCGGCTTTCCTGTGTTTTGTACACGGTATTGATCTAACTGCTCTTGTTTAGCATCTTTATTCATAGGCTTTTGGTTTCTTGATGACTTATCATCCATGTAATCACCCATCCTTTAATTTACAATTTAAACTCCGCTTATATCATATGTTAGTAATCTCGTAAATATTCCTCTAAGATGGTAACTGAATATTGTAGAGGTGGTATTGACCTGAAACCGAAAAAGCTTGGTAAGGTATTTTTCATTTAACCTTACCAAGCTTTATTATTCTTACATACTCTTTCTCATCACCTTATTCCCATCATAGGAAAATAGTGCTTTTTTTCCTTCTAAAACAGTCTCCATATGGACTTTCCTTCCCCAAAGTTGATAAACGTAAGGAAGAACATTCTCTAAATAGTGAAGGTCTAATTCAATTCCTTCATAGTTATGCATTAAATATAATTCACCATTTCGGTTATAATCACCATTTTCTACCGTTATATACGGGAACCCACCATTCACACGCATAGACACTAGTTGGTCACGAACTTGCTCGTAATCTTTTGTCGTAATACGATAGTCTCTACCTTTCTTTTCAAACAGATACATATCTTCTTTTTGTGCCAAATCTTTCGTTAAATAGTTACGAATAAAGGAGATATCCGATTCAATTTCACGAACCTCAAACATTTTTTCACGACCACTACCGGGCTTATAACCTAATTTTTTCATATCTTCAGTCGGATTGTTATACCTTTCTTCAATATCTTCAAAAATCTTTAATCCTAAATAGTAAGGGTTAATTTGTGTTCTTGACGGTTGAACAACCCCCGCATTTAATTTAGAATACTCAATGGTTTCTTCTGTAGTTAAGTCTAACTCCCTCATGATCCGTTGATGCCAAAAGGATGCCCAGCCTTCATTCATAATTTTCGTTTCAAGCTGTGGCCAAAAATATAGCATCTCCTCACGCATCATGGTTAAAATATCACGCTGCCAATCTTCTAACTCACGACTGTATTCTTGAATAAATAATAAAATATCTTTCTCTGGTTGTGGCGGGAATTTTCTTTCCTTTTTTCTTCCTACTGGTTTCTTTTCTTTTGGCTTTTCATCCAAACTCCACAAGTCATCATATGGAGATTGCTTCACTACTTTTTCTTCCTCTTCTTCCATCCATTCTAATTCCTCATACGAAAGCCTAGACGAAATAATAGATGGATCAATATGTTCCTGAATAGACAATACTGCATCTAAGAATTTTTCAACTTCATCTTTCCCATATTTCATTTCGTAATCTGCAATACGTTCCGCTGTTGCTGTCATACTTTCTACCATATCTCTTCTTGTTTTAGAGAAACGAATATTATTTTTGAAAAAATCACAATGTGCTAAAACATGGGCAATGATTAACTTATTTTGAATCAGTGTATTCGTGTTGAGTAAAAAGGCATAACAAGGATCTGAGTTAATAACCAGCTCGTAAATTTGACTAAGACCAAGATCATATTGGAGTTTCATTCTGTGAAATTGTTTTCCAAAACTCCAGTGTGAAAACCTTGTAGGCATCCCATAAGCTCCAAATGTATAAATAATATCGGCAGGGCATATTTCATAACGCATTGGAAAAAAGTCAAGGCCAAAATGCTCGGCTATTTCCGTAATCTCCTCTATCGCAAACTCTAGCTCCTTTGTCATCGACAAGTAGAATCCCCTCCAAAATCGCTTTATACATTTTATGAATGAAGTAAGGAATAAATGAAAAGAATTCCTAGAAAACTCGGAGTTCATCAAAAACTTTAGCGAATATATCTTAGTTATACTTTTGTAGAATGATGTGAATAGTCTTCCCATTACTGTATGATTTCATCGGAAACAGGAAACTTTATATACTGGAGGGATGGACATGAATCAGCATTTTCTAACAATCGAACAATTTAACGATTTAATAAGACAATGGAATGGGAAACAAATTAAAATCGTAAAGCATGAATTGGATGATTTTGATGAGACGTTAATGGATTTAAGTGCCATTTCATATTCTAAAAACGGGGGAACCATCGATGGTTATGAACCAATCTATTCCCTGAATTTAAATGGAAGTGGTATCATTGGAACCACAATAAATGAGTACGAGTCACTCCCGTCTGAATTATATGAAATTCCTCTCGAGGACTCAGCAATGTATGAATATGATGGTTCTCGTTTTATAGTGAGTACTTCAAGAGGTGTATACACAATAGAAACGATTGAATAAAATGGAAACCGGCTCATGCCGGTTTCTTTACCAGCATTCACACTAAAACAAAAAATCCCGCAAAATGCGGGGACTCTATTATACAAGCTCTTCTTCTTTTTTAAAGAATGTTTTCATTGCATGGTATACGTCACGTTTTTCTTTTAAAATATAGTGTCTAAATTTAGGATCTTCTATCGTACGATACGCATTCATTAATGTGGAGTATCGACTATATCCATTTACCTCACCATAACCGAACATTTGAGACACTTCCATAATTTGACCAAGCAGATCAATACATTTCGCATTGTCAGATGTAATATTTTCACCATCTGAGAAGTGGAATGGATAAATATTATAACGTTTCGGATTATACTTCTCATTAATAAGTTCTAAAGCTTTTATATAAGCAGAAGAGCAAATGGTACCTCCACTTTCTCCTTTATTGAAGAAATCGTCTTCGGATACCACTTTTGCTTCTGTATGATGAGCAATAAATTCAATATCTACAGATTCATACTTCGTTCGTAAAAATCTTGTCATCCAGAAAAAGAAACTTCTAGCCATGTATTTCTCAAATGTTCCCATAGATGCACTTGTATCCATCATTGCAAGTACAACCGCTTTTGATTCCGGCTTGACCACTTCATTCCATGTTTTAAATCGTAGGTCATCATTATAAATTGGTGCAATGGACGCTTTCCCTTCCCTAGCATTTCGCTTAAGAGCAGTTAATATCGTTCGTTTCTTGTCAATGTTACCCATAAGCCCTTTCTTACGGACATCATTAAACTCAATATCTTCTACAATTATTTCATCTTGTTCCTTTTGTTCTAAATTCGGTAATTCTAAATCTCTAAATAGAGCTTCTTCCACTTCTTCAATGGAAACTTCTGCTTCATAATAATCCCTTCCAGGCTGATCACCCGCTTTCTTTCCTTGACCGCTCCCTTGCGCTTGATCACCTCTACCAGGTTCCCTCGCAATGACATCGCCAACTTGACTATCTCCATCACCTTGGCCAACATGTTTATTCTTATTATAGTTATAACGAATTTTGTATTCATCAAGAGAACGAATAGGTATTTTTACAATTTCACGGCCATTCGACATAATAATGTTTTCCTCTGTCACTAAATCAGGCAAGTTATTTTTTATAGCATCTTTTACTTTTTCAATATGTCTTTGTTGATCTTGATAGCCTTTACGATGGAGAGTCCAGTTTTCCTGGGAGACAATGAAATTCGTCTTACGCTTTTCCGACAATTACGATCCTCTCCTTTTCCTTTGAAATTTCTTTAACAGATAGCAAAATATGCAACTAAAGCATTCGCTAAAAGTCCTGTCTATGCCTTAGTTTTCTAATATTATCTTTAAAAGAATTTTTTAAAAGTAACTAGATTACTTTATTTATCATATGCAAAACCTATTTAGTTATTGCTACTTTTTCAAAAATATAGACAATACATACAAGTGCAGATTGTTGGATTAATAGCTTCTAAAGCTTTTCATCGTACTAACTGAAATAACAATTCCAATATAGATAAAAAAAACAGGACTAATGTATAATATTAGCCCTGTTTTCTAAAAGACAATACATCATACAGCTTAAACCTAATTTTTATCCGTCTTTACTGGATGAAAGACCACCACTTTAAGTGGGGAAAACATTCAGTAGAACCCCGAAAAGTTTGACTAATCTGTGGGAGAATACGACAATCCCCAGTGAATTAGCATCACTTTATCGATTCAATAGGCTTCCTACATAACGTAATAATTCGTTTGCTGAAGTGGAGTTATAACCGTACTCGTCAATTAAACGAGCGATAACTTCGTTTACTTTCTTCAGCTGTGACTCATCTGGTGTTTTCGATGAGGTTGTGATTTTTACAACGTCTTTTAAGTCAGCAAATAGTTTCTTCTGAATAGCTTCACGGAGACGTTCGTGTGAATTATAATCAAAACGTTTTCCTTTTCTCGCAAACGCTGATAGCCTGATTAGAATTTCTTCACGAAAAGCTTTCTTCGCATTCTCAGAGATACCAATTTGCTCCTCAATAGAACGCATAAGTTTTTCATCTGGATTCATTTCTTCTCCGGTCAACGGATCTCTTAGTTTATTATGGTTGCAATATGCTTCCACGTTATCCAGATAATTATCCATTAACGTCTTAGCGGATTCTTCATACGAATACACGAAAGCTTTTTGAACTTCTTTCTTCGCAATTTCGTCATATTCCTTTCTAGCAATTGCAATATAATTCATATATTTTTCTTTATCCTCTTTCGAAATCGATGCATGAGCATCCAGTCCATCTTTTAATGAACGTAAAACATCTAAAGCATTAATAGACGGTACATCTTTTCGAATAATGGTAGATGAAATTCGGTTGATCACATACCTCGGGTCAATTCCATCCATACCCTCATCCGAATACTCTTTCCTTAATTCCTCTACATCGATATCGTTAAACCCTTCCACACTCTCTCCATTGTATAAGCGTAACTTCTTAAGTAAATCCACACCCTGTTTTTTAGATTCTTTTAATCTAGTAAGAACAGAGAATATTGCTGCTACTTTTAAAGCATGTGGAGCAACATGCACATGGGCCATATCACTCGTTTTTATCATTTTCTCATAGATTTTCTCTTCTTCATCCACTCTGAGATTATAAGGAATCGGCATCACAATAATCCTTGAATGTAACGCCTCATTTTTCTTGTTAGAAATAAACGAACGGTATTCCGCTTCGTTTGTGTGCGCTATGATAAGTTCATCAGCACTTATCAGGGCGAATCTACCGGCTTTAAAATTCCCCTCTTGTGTTAGAGATAGTAAATGCCAGAGGAATTTCTCATCTGACTTCAAGATCTCTTGGAATTCCATCATCCCACGGTTCGCTTTATTCAGCTCCCCATCGAAACGGTAGGCCCTCGGATCTGACTCAGAACCATATTCTGCAATGGTGGAGAAATCAATACTACCAGTTAAATCCGCAATGTCTTGGGATTTCGGATCAGATGGACTAAATGTTCCAATTCCAACCCGTTTATCTTCTGAGAAAAAGATTCTTTCTACTTCAACGTCTTCAATCTTACCATCATATTCCTTTTCCAACCGCATCGTATTAAGTGGGGATAAACTACCTTCAATTCGAATGCCGTATTCTTCGTAAAAATCATCTCGTAAATGGTGTGGTATTAAGTGCAGTGGATCTTCATGCATTGGGCAGCCTTTGATCGCATACACCGCTCCAGCATCTGTACGTGAATATTCTTCCATTCCACGTTTTAACATACTAACAATGGTGGATTTCCCACCACTAACTGGACCCATCAATAGTAAAATACGTTTTTTAACATCAAGTCGTTTTGCAGCAGGGTGAAAATACTCCTCCACTAAACTTTCTATTGCCTCTTCCAAACCATATATTTCTTTACTAAAAAATTTATATGTCTTTCTTCCATCAACCTCTTCTATTCCAGCATCTTTAATCATATTATAAATACGGGAGTGGGCAGGCTGTGCAACTTCTGGCCTTTCTTTTAAAATTTCCAAGTATTCCGCAAAAGTACCTTCCCATTTCAAACTTTCCTCTTTATCACGGTAATCTCTTACCTTACCTAGAATATCCATTTATACTCTCCCTCCATCATTACTGCGGTTTATAAATTCTATGCACGTACATCTCGTCTCATTCACTAAAAGTTTGAATATTACATCCGCTTCTACATTAAGAAATAACTATCGTCAAAATTCTAGGCCTTTTCGTAATCCTCGGGGAATTAATGTCGAATAAGAAGTGATACTTATGCGGGGGAGAAAGTGTTATGCTTTCTGACAAAAAAAGCCCCTGTCACCCGTAAAATGACAAGGACTTTCCTCATTAAAGATGGTGATGTCCACCTTTTGAAGGATTCGTAATAACAAACCCTTCATTATCAACATAGAAATATTGAATCCAAATTCCATCTAAAAGCTCTTCTCGAGTATCCAGAATGATATCAATATCTTTATCCGTTTTTACTACTTCATCATGCTCTCCTGGAGTATCAAATGAAATCCCATAATGCGCATGGTCTCCATGCATATGAGATATATGGATACGAATCATTTTTCCTTCCGCTTCATCTGATTCTAACATTTTCTTTAATTCTTTTGCTGCGTTTCTATTTATTTTAACCTTCATCTATTTCTACTCCTATTCACTTCTAAATATTTTTCCATCATAATTATCACACAGGCAACTATTAACTGTCATCTAAAGAAACTTGTAACATAGCACTATTTTTAATCAGTCTAACCAATAATGGAATATTTAATATCTAAGATTGTTTATAAGTAAAAAATCCAGTAAGCCATTCGCTACTGGATTCGTTCGTTTACATATTATACAAAAGTGTCTGGATCAGGACCGCTTCTTTCGTTTCGATTTAGGCTATCTATTTGTTTCACTTCTTCTTTCGTTAATGAAAAATCAAAAATATCGGCATTCTCGATAATTCGTTGTTCTTTTACCGACTTTGGAATTGTGACAACATTATGTTGAACGTCCCATCGTAAAATAACCTGCGCAGGGGTTTTGCGATATTTTTCAGATAGCTCTTGAATAATAGGCTCATCAAAGACTCCCCCTCTTTTAAGCGGAGCCCATGCTTCAAGTTGAATATTTTCTTTTTCACAATATACTTTTAATTCTTCTTGTGTTAAATGAGGATGATACTCGACTTGATTAATTACCGGCTTTACCTTACAGTCTTTTAATAAATCTTCTAAATGATGTACTTGAAAATTACTTACTCCAATTGCACGTACTTTTCCTTCTTCATAAATCTTTTCCAATGCTCTATATGTATCTTTAAACTTTCCAGTAACTGGCCAGTGAACTAAATAAAGGTCTAAGTAATCAAGGCCTAGTTTTTCCAAGCTATCTTCAAAGGCTTTTAATGTATTGTCATAGCCCTGCTGATCATTCCAAACCTTGGAGGTAACAAAAATCTCTTCTCTTGGAATACCAGATTCTCTAACGGCTTGCCCCACACCCTCTTCGTTATGATAATAGGAAGCCGTATCAATAAGTCTATATCCATGTTTCAACGCAGCTTTAACCGATTGAACAACACTTTGACCATCTTCCATTTTATATACCCCAAGACCAAATCCTGGCATTTTCACACCGTTATTTAACGTGACTGTATCCTGTAAATTGGTGATCAAAAGAATTCCTCCCATTCTTAGATTCTACCCTTATCTTATCATAATGCATCAGCTGCCGTTAATGAAACTAAACTTTTTTTAAATTCAAAACAAATAGAGGATGTTCAAAGTCCGGTGAAAATGACATGCCCCTGCCTAGATCGGCGTTCCAACAAACCTTTACGGTGGAACGAGCAATCGGAGGCCTAGGACGTTGCACATTTAGCAGACCTCTGACCTCTTCCCCCTTCTTTTTGAGCACGCCCTAATAGATCATTTTTCTTTTAGCAGAAGATAATATATTTAACTCTTCACGGTATTTAGCCACCGTTCTCCGAGAAATAGTTATCCCATGCTTCTTACTCAAATAATCAGCTATCTTTTGATCAGAATATGGCTTTTGTTTATCTTCATTACGTATAAGCTCCCCCAAAAGCATCTTCACTTTTACTGAAGATGTATATTCCCCAGTATTACTAGCTAATTTAGATGTGAATAACCTTTTCATTTCAAAGGAACCAATAGGGGTTTGAATAACTTTGTTACTAATTGCACGGCTTACGGTCGACTCATGCATTTCAATAGATTCTGCTACTTCTTTTAATGTCATCGCTTTTATTGAAGAAAATCCATTATCTAGAAAATCCTGCTGATTTTCTACAATATATTCGGTTATTTTTAATATAGTAGAACGGCGTTGCTCAATACTTTTTTTCAGCCATAAATATTTTTGGTAATTAGCCGTAACATATTTTGACCAATCACCTTTTCCACTAATTAAACCCACATAATCTTGATTGATATGAATATTAGGTAAGTAACTGTCATTCAGAGATATGACGTAGTTTCCATTCTTTTTTTCTATCGAAATATCAGGATATAAATAATTGGTGGGGGGACTTGTAAAATCGGAGCATGGTCTAGGGTTTAGTGTCTGAATATATTCATAGATTTTTTTTACTTCTAATAAGGATATTCCTAATTCAGTGGAGATTTTCTTCCACTTTTTCTCTGAAAGTAACTCTAAATAATTCTTAATTACATAAGCTACTAAAGACTCATCCGGATAGTACTCTTGAGCTTGCAGTATTAAACATTCCTTTAAATTTCGTGCCCCCACACCTAAAGGCTCTAACCCTTGTAACAACTTAATAGCATGCTCCGCTTCCTGAGGAGAAATGTCTAATTGAACTTCAATTTCTTTATTAGACATTGGTAAGTATCCATTTTCATCTATATTATATATGAGATAGGTAAGAATAGATTTTTCTCCCTCGCTAATGGATAACCATTTTACCTGTTCTAGTAAATACTGATCTAACCCACCTTCTTTTGTGGATAAGAAATCAAGTGGACTAACATAATCATCTTCCGTATTAACATTTCGTGAATAAAATTTACTTCCCATCATGCTATATTTTTCTTCAAACTGTACCGATGTATTTTTTTCTTCTAATTCGATAAGCGGATTTTCTATCGCCTGCTCCCGAATAAACTGGAATAAATCCAAGGTTGAATATTGTAATAAAGATATTGCCTGTCGAAGTTCCGGACTCATCACCAAATTGATGGTTTGCTTTTGATCCAATCCAAGTTTCATCATTATCCCCCAATGTATACGTTTACATAGTAGAACAATATTGTACGAATATTTAAAATTAATTTTACTATACTAACATTAATTGCGCAATAAGCTATTTCATTTTAATCAATAAAGTGGGGGTTTTCCTTTATCCCCCACCTTCCTCAGAATCTTGAGGTGGGAGTCTTACTATACGTATAGGTGGGATAAACCTCTTCATTTATTCATTCTACTTCCACGTTTTCTCTCTTACTATTTCATATAAATAGGCCATATCTTTATCACCATAGCCAGCCGTAACTACTTCTTGATAGCGATCAAATAACGCCCTGCTAATTGGCAAATCAAGTGCTTCCTGTTCGGCAACCTCCATAGCAAATCCAAGGTCCTTCAATAGTAACTTCAAGGTAAAGCCCGGGTTATAATCTGACTTAGAAATAAAGCTTTTGTAATTCCGCTCAAAAATTCTGCTCTGTCCGTAGCTGACGTTTAACATCGAAAACAAGTCGTCTAGATCAATATTCTTTTTGTTAGCTATATGTAGAGCCTCACTGACCCCAGCTGTATAAAAGCCAATTAAAAGATTATTTATCAATTTAACGGTAGTTCCGCTATCCACTTGTTCATCAACATGGAAAATGTTCTCGCCAAGTACTTTCAATGTAGGAAGTACCTTCTCGTATACAGCTTTCGAACCCCCAACCATCACGGTAAGGGTTTGATTTTCCGCCCCAATCACCCCACCACTTACAGGTGCCGCCAAGAAACCTATCCCCTTCAAATCAGCAGCTTCTGCGATTTTCTGGTTCATTTCTGGAGCAACAGTACTTGTATCAACTAATATCATATCTGGATGACTATTTTCTACTATCCCATCATCACCTAAGTATACGTCTTCCACTGCTTTAGTGGAAGGCAGACTGGTAAATACTACTTCACTATTCTCCACCACTTCAGCTATCGAAGGACTGATGCCACCTCCCACCTCTTGAAGCAAACGTTCAGCGTTTTCATTTAAGTCATAACCCAACACCCGGTAGTTTCCATTCTTAACGAAGTTTTTTGACATCGGTAAACCCATATTTCCTAAACCAACAAAACCAATGCGTTTCATAAAATAACATCCCCTTTTATATCACATGAATGGGCTTCATAATCAATGACCGCAGTAGACTCGACTTTTCAAATCTTCCTATTTTTAGATACCCAAAAAACAATGATAACAAGGACTCAATAATAATTGAGACATCTTGTCCACTTCCTAAATATAATACCTTCACTCAGCATCCATTGGCTGAGTGAAGATAATTTTCAACCGATATTTCTATTACGTTAGCTACTCCATTTTACTTTGGGCAAAATTAATCTTGAGACTTTCAGAATAGTAGAATGTTAATTCACCTTTTTAGCACTTCCCCAATGCATTTCTCGCAAGCGGAATTTCTGTAGCTTACCTGTAGCCGTTTTTGGTAAATCTTCCACAAACTCTACCATTTTTGGAGCCTTAAAATGCGCCATATTATTACGACAATAATCAATTATATCTTGTTCAATTACTTTCGCATCCGGTTGAAGAACAATAATTGCTTTTGGTACTTCTCCCCACTTTTCATCTGGTACGGCAATAACCGCCGCTTCCAATACATCTTGATGTTTATAAAGAACTCCTTCCACCTCTGTAGAAGAAATGTTTTCTCCACCCGAGATAATTAAATCTTTCGCACGATCACGAATTTCAATATATCCATCTGGATGGGTAACTGCTAAATCACCGGTATGGAACCATCCATCTTTAATCGCTTCTTCCGTTTTTACAGGATCCTTATAGTATCCTTTCATAACAACGTTTCCTCGAGTAACAATTTCCCCCAATTCTTCCCCATCCCAGTTTACTTCCTCACCATCTGGTCGAATTACTTTTGTTTCTCCGTTAAAAGCAAGCTCAATCCCTTGTCTTGCCTTAATTGAAGCTTGATCATCCATAGACTTGGAGTCAAAAGCTTTCTTCCACTCACAATATAAAATAAATGGCGATGTTTCTGTTAAACCATAAACATGCATCATATCTAATCCTAAAATCTCTTGCGCCTTTTGAATTAGTGCCGCTGCCGGGGGTGATCCCGCTGTCGCCATACGTGGACTTGTCGTAATCTTTGCTTCTTTTGCGTTTGGATCATTAACGAGCATATTAATTACAGTTGGTGCCCCACATAATAAAGTAATTCCTTTTTGTTCAAATAAATCTAGAATTTTTGGAGGATCAACCTTTCGTAAACAGACATGTGTAGCTCCAGCTGCAGTTATTGCCCAAACACCTCCCCATCCATTTGCATGGAACATAGGTAATGTGTGCAAATATACATCATCATGTTTGACGTTTAGATGGTACATGAAATCTGCTGCATTAATATAATTACTGCGATGAGTTTGCATAACGCCCTTTGGCCTTGAGGTAGTTCCACTCGTGTAGTTGATTGTAAGTAACTGATTTTCATCTATTTCGACTTCTGGAGGTGTAGCTGAAGATGCATGATTAAGAAATATTTCGTAGTCTATACTTTTTAGCGAAGAATTGTGTCCTTCTACAGGGACTAAAATGATGTTCTCTAATGATAAGTTGTCTATAATTTCTTCAATTGGTGCAGCAAACTCTGCATCGACAATTAACATTTTTGCATCACTATGATTAATAATGTATTCCATATCAGATGCTGAAATCCGATAGTTTAATGGAACCGTTACCGCACCTAATTGACTAATTCCATAGAAGCTTTCAAGCATATAGTGTGTATTTGGTAGCATTACCGCAACATGATCACCCTCCCGGATACCAGCTTCATGTAAAGCAACCGCTAATCGATCTGTTCGCTCCCCAAATTCCCTATATGTAAATTCCTTATTCTCATCAATCACAGCAATTTTGTCTGGATAATATTTAATCGCTCTTCGTTTCCAATCAAGTGGAGTTAGTGGTGTAATCATCCATAACAGCTCCTTTTCTATTTAATTACTTTTAATTCTTCCGAGCTCAAAAATGTGCTTTGTACTTAATCTTATTAGCCATGTTTTTCAACTGAGTTGAAACCGATTACATATATCTAATTTTAGTGACAGAGTAAGTAATTGTCAATAAAATTAAGTTAATTCGTATTAATCGAAATAATAAATAACTCCTTACATTGGCAAGGAGTTATTTACTAGTATTAATTTACATATTCCCCTATAAATGATTGTTCAAAAAAGAGGTTGAAAAAGATCGAGCAAAAGAAATATTCTTTTAACCCTTTGGATACTTTTCATATTCCCTTTTCTTCAATAAGTAACGTTGTGTCTTTCCGCTTTGAGTTTTTGGAAATTCATTTATAAATTCAATTTCCCTAGGATATTGATGTTTGGACAGCTTGTTCTTCACATAAAGACTTAACTCTTCCTTAAGTGCTGCAGATGGTTCATAATTTTCATTCAGGACAATGAATGCCTTTACAATTTCACCTTTTGTTTTATCCAGCTTACCTACTGCTGCTGCTTCTAATACTGCAGGATGTTCCATTAGACTAGCCTCTACTTCCGTTGGCCCGATGCGATAACCGGCACTTGAAATTACATCATCAGCACGGCCTTGGAACCAAAAGTAACCATCCTCATCTTGTTTAGCAAGGTCTCCGGATAAAAACCAATTACCTAGCATTTTCTCTTTTACTTTTTCGGGGTTTTTCCAATACCCACCAAAGCCAGTGATATCATCCGATAAATCCAGTGCTATTTGACCAGCCTCTCCTCGATTAACCGGATTCCCCTCTCCATCCACTAATGCAATATTGTATCCCGGTAGCGGTAAACCCATTGATCCAGGTTTTATTGCCATATTAGTAATATTGTAGTTATTTACAATCATGCCTAGCTCTGTAGCACCATAGTGATCATATATCGCTCTTCCGTTTAACACTTTCTTTTAGGGTTTGGTTAAGATTCTTAGGTCTATTTTTATAGGTCTTCATATTTATACCATTAATGGTTTCCTCATGGATAAGAGGTTGCAATTCGTTCCAAAAACTTAGCATATCCTATCCTCCAATATATTAAAGTCTTTTCTAACATAAAGAAGACTTCCATCAGTGAAGGTTTTTCCATCATCCCCCATTGAGGTTAGTCGTACTTATTAGACCTTTATGAGCAATTGATCTCCTACCTTCCTTGTTTCACAGAAGCTTAAGGTGAGAGAATTTAAGGAAGACAACAATATAGAATATTCTGCAAATAAAGTCCATATAGATACCAGCGTTGTGTATAATACATTAGGCAGGAAAGAAAGGTTGATACTTCCTGCCTAATAATTGGTGTTTTGGATCAATATTAAATGCCTATAACGCTAATTGGTTTTCAACCTGTTCACGAAGTTTAGCCTTTAGGAATTTACCAACAGATGTTTTCGGAATTTCATCTAAAAATAGCACATCATCAGGTAACCACCATTTTGCAAATTGTGGTCGTAAAAATTCAATAATATCTTCCTTTGTAACTTGGTGCCCCGGACCGTCTTTCAAGACAATACAAGCGACAGGTCTTTCCTGCCATTTTGGATCAGGAACGGAAATAACACAAGCTTCAAAAACGGATTCATGTGCCATAATTGCATTTTCTAAATCCACAGATGAAATCCATTCCCCACCACTCTTAATTAAATCTTTCGTGCGATCTACAATTTTAATAATACCTTCCTCATCAATAGTTACGACATCCCCTGTATGTAACCATCCGTTTTGAAAGGATTCCGAATTACTATCTCCTTTGTAATAAGCATCTGCAATCCAAGGACCGCGAATGAGTAGTTCACCCATTTCTTTTCCATTAGGCTTGATTTCCCCGTTTTCATTCACTGCTTTTATTTCAATTCCGGGAACTACTAATCCTTGTTTAGAAAGTATTTCTAGACGTTCATCGTCTGGAAGTTCTGATTGATAACTTTTAAAACGTGTTACCGATACAAGTGGAGTGGTCTCTGTCATGCCATATCCGTGCAAGAATGGAATTCCATACTTGGATTCAAACATATGAATCATGCCTTTTGGTGCCGCGGAACCACCACATAATAAACCCCGTAGACTGCTAGTATTATATGTTCCTTCTTCCAATTCTTTTAGCAAACCTAACCATATCGTTGGAACCCCCGCTGAAAAAGTAACCTTGTATTTTTCTATCATTTCTGCAATTATTTTTGGTGTCATGTTAGGACCCGGAAATACTTGTGTTGTCCCCATCCAAGTAGCTGCGAATGGCATACCCCAAGCATTTACATGAAACATCGGAACAACTGGTAAAACAATATCCGATTCGGACAAAGCTAGGGTGTCTTTCATACTTAATGCCATACTGTGTAAATAGATCCCTCGGTGGGAATAGATTACACCTTTTGGTTTTCCAGTTGTACCGGATGTATAACAAATTCCCGCTGGATCATTTTCTTTAATTTCTGCTGTAAATTCATAGGAATTATCAGCCCTTTTCAACAATTCTTCATAGGAATAAACTTGATGTAGAGAGGATTCTGGGAGTGTATTATTATCTGTCATGATAACAAATGCTTCTACTGTTTCTAATTCGTCTTTAATATTTTCAATTAGTGGAAATAAATCTTCATCTATTAACAATACTTTGTTTTCCGCATGGTTTATAATATATATCAAATGTTCTTTGGACAGTCGAAAATTAATAGTGTGAAGAACCGCCCCCATACTTGGTACAGCAAAATATGCCTCTAAATGCCGGTGATGGTTCCATGCAAGTGTTCCCACACGGTCTCCTTTTTTTACTCCCAATGATTCAAGAGCACTGCCTAATCGTTTCATTCTACTTATGATATCCTTATAAGTGAATGTTTGAACACCATTTTGTGTCCTTGAAATAACTTCTTTCTTTGGAAAATATTGCTCAGTTCGTTTAATCATAGAGGCTATCGTTAATTGTGTATCCATCATGATACATTCCTCCTTTGTCTTTAGACTCATTGCAAACGTTTACAGTATACTATAAATTTAAAATATTTGAAACCATAATGTCAAGTTTAATCTGGAAGTGAACTAGATGTTTAATGTTCATCCATCAACGACTAGATGTTTTCTCGGAAAGTGCTACTTTTTTAGGAAGTAGCACTTTATACTCTTCTTAAATGAGCCATTTGATGAGATGCATTTAATCAATAAACGTTCCTATAGCAATCTATTATTCCGCGCATCTTCCGCTAGCTCCATTAGGTTAGAAATACCTTTATTTAAAGTAGAAAAACGCTCATCCTTTACTTCACCAATTTTCCATCTATAATAAAGTTGCTGTAGAATTCCCGCTAATTTATAAAAGCCAAATGTTAAATAAAAGTTAATATCGGTTACATCTCGACCAGATAATTGGACATATCTTTCCAGAAATTCTCTTCTATTATAAAAACCTACATTACTTGTCACAGCGGTAATCCCGACATCTACATCCTCGTCAATCCAGTATGCAAGAGTGGAGCCTAAATCGGTTAGTGGATCACCTACCGTTGCTAACTCCCAATCAAAGACTCCAACGATTTTACTTGAATCGTTGCGATCAAACATCATATTATTTAATTTAAAATCATTATGAACAATGGTAGCCTCTTCATTCGTAGGTAGATGATCCACTAACCATTTTTCAATGTTTTCGATGTTTCCTTCTATATCATCTGTCTTTGAATTTTTATGGCGCTTCATCCAGCCATAAACCTGACGAGTTAGATATCCCTCTGGTTTCCCAATATCACGAAGATTTGATTTTTCAATATCAATACTTTGCAAATCAACTAAGGCTTTAATAACCGCTTCAGATACATTTCTACCAGTTTCTTCTGTTTTTCCAAATTGCGATGGGATATCATCATCAATTACAACACCATTTCTTTTTTCCATGATATAAAAATGTTTATCCATTATTTCAGGATCCTCGCAATATATGAAAGGCTTTGGAGCTAAAGGAAAAACAGGATTAATCTTATCTAATATTCTGTATTCCCTTTCCATATCATGTGCCTTTGGAGGAGTATATCCGAATGGAGGTCTTCTTAATACCGCTTCCCAATTTCCAATTTTAATCATGTAGGTTAAATTCGAATATCCTTCCGTAAATTGCTTAATTTTCATTTCTCCATTAGGAATTCCATCTAAATTTGCACGAATGTAATCTTCTACTTTCTTCCAATCTATTGATCTATCGGCTGTATCCTTTTGCATTAACCTATCCTCCTTTCTCTGTTTACCAACTATTATTTTCCGGCGAAATTCGGGGGGCGCTTTTCTAGGAACGCTTGTATTCCTTCCTTGGAATCTTGTGTTTGAAACATGAAGGATTGAACGATATTTTCTTGCATGATGCCTATTTCATGTGAGAATTCACTTGCATGATTTAATAGATATTTTACAAACCGATTTGAAATTGGTGGTCCTTCTACCACGAATTGTGCAAATTCTGTTGCGTCTTCTAGTAAATTCCCGCTTTCGGATAATCGATTTACAATTCCTTTTGTATAAACTTCTTCTGCAGTAATTCTTCTACCAGAAACCACCCATTCTTTTGCGGTTTGTAATGGTACATTATCGGCCAATAATTTGATAAGACCTAAATCGGGAGTTAAACCTATGTTCCTGAAACTAGAAATAAATAACGTATTCTTATCAGCAATAACAAAATCGGAAGCTAGTGCAAGACTAAATCCTGCCCCAGCCGCAAATCCATGCACTGCCGTAATCACAAATTTATCCAAATTAAGGATTGTTTTCGTTAAGACGGATGTTTCTTTCATCGAATCCATCACTTCTTTCGGGCTACTCCCCGGTTTCATGGAGTCGATATCTCCTCCCGCACAAAAGGCTTTCCCTTCTCCAGACAAAATGATAGCCTTCACATCATCATCTTTTTCTGCATCCTTAAGAGCAGATAGAAGCGCAGACACTAAATCATCGGAAAGGGAATTTCTTTTATCTGGTCGATTCATGGTAAGATAAGCAATTTGATTTTCTTTCCGTACTTTTAATACTTCCACATATTCTCACCCCGATTTTTGAAGATTATTTTTGTAACGTTTTTAAACTTTTTTCAGCAACCTCTTTAATCGCCTGCTCATAACCCTCTCTTAACTCTTCAACAATTTCAGCAACGGTCTGAACTTTTGTAATTGGTCCAATACCTTGCCCAGCACCCCAAATATCTTTCCATGCTTTTACTTCCTTATTTCGAAGTTCCGAGAAGTCAATCTTATCTTTCTTCTTCAAATTATTTGGATCAAGTCCCATTCCCTCAATACTTGGAATTAAATAGTTTGCGTGGATCCCACTAAATGCATCTGTATAAACAATATCCTCAATAGATGATTCTACAAGCATCTCCTTGTATCTATCTTGTGCCATACTTTCTTCTGATGGAATGAATCTTGTACCTATGTAGGCGTAATCCGCTCCTAAAATTTCCGAAATTAGAATATCTTCCCCTTTTGACATCCCACCAGATAAAGCGATAGGTCCATCAAAGAACTCTCTTACTTCATGAACGAAAGAAATTGGGTTGTACGTCCCTGCATGTCCGCCTGCTCCACTTGCAACAAGAACTAGACCATCTGCTCCTTTTTCAATTGCCTTTTTAGCAAATTTAATATTGATTACATCAGAAAATACAATTCCATCATATTCACGAACAATTTCAACAACTGGTTCTGGATCACCAAGAGAGGTAATAACTACTGGAGGTTGATATTTTCTAATTAACTCTAAATCTTCCACATAACGTTTGTTGGAACGATGAACGATAAAGTTAACCCCCCATGGTGCAATTTTCTTATCTGGATTTTCACGTTTTAACCTATCTAACTCTGATGTAATTTCTTTCATCCAATTCTCTAACATTTCATCTGTTCTTGCATTTAAAACTGGAAAAGTACCAATGACTCCTGAGGCACAGGAATTGATAACCATTTTAGGACTATTAATTAAAAACATTGGTGCAACAATAACTGGTAAATCTACTGAATTTCTAATTCTTTCTATTGCTTCGCTACGCATGAATGAACCTCCATAGAATTTATTTATGTGTGAATACAGGTTTTCTTTTTTCGATAAATGCACTAACTCCCTCTTTCGCATCTGCTGTTACAAATAGATCATTAAATAATTGTTTCTCCATTTGTAAGCCCTCTTCTAACGGCAATTCACTTCCCACATTTACTAAGTGTTTTATTCTACTTAAAGCTTGAAGAGATTGACTCGCTAATTTACCTGCGAGTTTTTCAGCTGCTTCCATCCCTGTTCCTTTTGATACAACTTGGTTTACAATTCCTAATCTATAAGCTTCTTCAGCACTTAATGGATCTCCCGTAAACATCATTTCTTTCGCTTTAGAAGGTCCAACAATTCTTGGAAGGCGCTGTGTACCCCCACCGCCTGGTAATAAACCTAGATTCACTTCAGGTAGTCCAATTTTCGCATGATCCTCTGCAATTCTAATATCACAAGCTAAAGCCAGTTCTAACCCACCACCAAGTGTAAATCCATTTAACATGGCTATCGTTGGTTTTGGAATACTTTCAATCCCATTTAGAACGGCATGAATATCAATTTCATCCTCTTTTTTTACGTCACGATCAGGGAACTCTTTAATATCGGCACCAGCCATAAAAGCTCTATCTCCTGCACCTGTCAGAATAATAGAGATTATCTCGTTGTCTTCTTGTAGTTGTTTAAATACGATATCTAATTCCTTATTTACTTGTTGACTAAGGACATTCATTGGAGGATTATCAATCGTAACTGTTGCAACCCCATTTTTTTTACTCACAGATAATAATTCAAGCATGTCATCATCTCCCTAATATTTTATTTAATAGAATATAAGGTTTGCATTCTCTTTTCTAAAGATATGCAAACCCTTCTCTATTTATTTGATTACCCCGATTTCTTCCAAAATCTCTTTTGTATGTTCCCCTAATTTTGGTGCTAGATTTTTTATTTCTCCAGGGGTCTCTGATAGTTTAATTGGAATTCCAACTTGTTTAATCGATCCTAATTCACTGTGATTTACATTTTTAATCATTTCTCGTGCTTTTACTTGTGGGTTTTCTATCATCTCATCGAATGAAAGAACTGGTGCCACACATGAATCTACCTCAGAGAAAATTCCCATCCATTCATCTAGTGACTTTTGTGAAATAATGTTTTGAATTTCTATTTTCATTTGATCTTGAACTTCCATTGGTGCATCTAATTTCGAAATAAAATCTTCTCTCCCTATGGCTTTACAAAATTCATTCCAGAATTTTAGTTCAAGTGCCCCAACAGACAACCATTTTTCATCTTTCGTTTGGTATACTTCATAGCAAGCTAGTTTCCCACTTAAAACTAACTCTCCTCTTTTCGGATGTTCATTTGTAGCCAGAAAACCTGGTAAAAGGGTTGGTAGCCAAGAAATAACCCCATCTAACATCGAAATATCTACTATTTGACCTTTACCAGTTTTTTCCCTTCCAAATAATGCAAGTAAGATACCAACTGCGGCTGGAAGAGCCCCTCCACCAATATCAGCTATTTGTGCTGCTGGAATTTGGGGTTTTCCATTTCTTTCACCCATCAAATTTAACAAGCCTGCATAACTAGTATAGTTAACATCATGGCCCGGAAAATTAGCGTATGGACCATCTTGACCATATCCTGTTATCGCACAATAAATGATACCTGGATTCACTTCTCTTAACGTTTCATAATCTAATCCCAATCGCTTCATTACCCCAGGTCGGAATGATTCAATTACTACATCAGCTTCTTTAACAAGCCTAAGAAAGCTTTCTTTACCTTCAGCTGATTTTAAATTCAAACATACACTCTTCTTATTTCGATTTAATGAATGAAAGAATGCACTGTCCTTATCTAATTTTGGTAGGTTTTCCCTTGCATAATCACCAATACCAGGTTCCTCAATTTTAATAACCTCTGCTCCGAAATCAGCAAGAAGCATCGAGCAGTAGGGTCCAGGTAATAACCGTGATAAATCTAATACTCGAATGGATGTTAATGGCAATGGGTTTCCTCCTTTCATATTAAAAAGTAATTATTTTCTATCAATCTAATCTTTCAATAATGGTAGCGTTCGCCATACCGTGTCCTTCACACATCGTTTGTAGTCCGTAGCGGCCACCAGTTCTTTCTAACTCACTCATCATCGTAATCATTAAACGACCACCACTAGCACCAAGCGGATGACCCAGTGCGATTGCTCCTCCATTTGGATTTAATTTCTTAGGATCTGCTCCAGTTTCCACTAACCAAGCCATAGGTACAGGCGCAAATGCTTCGTTTACTTCAAAAATATCAATGTCATCAATGGTAAGTCCTGATTTTTCAAGTGCTTTTTGTGTAGCTGGAATTGGACCTGTAAGCATTAATGTTGGATCAGAACCTACAACTGTACGCGTATGGACTTTGAATCTAGGTTTTAATCCTAGTTCTTCTGCTTTCTCACGTGACATGAGAAGAATAGCATTTGCCCCGTCACTAATTTGACTGGAGTTACCAGCCGTAATATTTCCGTCTTCTTTAAATGAAGGTCTTAGACTCCCCAATTTTTCAACACTGGTATTTTCTCGTGGCCCCTCATCATCTTTGAGTACCGCTGTAGTGCCATCTGGTAAAGTAACTTCTAATGGCATAATTTCTTTCTCGAATCGTCCTTCTTTACGAGCTTTAATTGCTTTTTGATGACTTTCTAGTGAGAACGTATCCATTTCTTCACGAGAGAATCCCCATTTTTCCGCAATGCGGTCAGCTGATAATCCTTGGTGGATCATTTCATATTTCGATGTTAATTCTTCACTAAAATCAACATCTAAACGGTTCGCCCCCATCGGCACACGAGACATGTTTTCAATACCGCCAGCAATAACAACATCCATATCGCCACTAATAATTGCCTGCGCCGCAAAATGAACAGCTTGTTGGCTAGATCCACACTGTCTATCTATTGTGGTACCGGGGACTTCAATAGGGAATCCTGCTTGTAATGCCGCAACCCTTGCGATATCCAATGATTGCTCCCCGACTTGGGCAACACAACCAAAAATGACATCTTCAACTAAACTTGGAGAAATACCAGCTCTTTTCACTACTTCCGCTAACGGTTTCGCAGCTAAATCCTCCGCACGCATCCCACTTAATGCACCATTTCTTTTTCCGACAGGCGTTCTAACCCACTCCACCATAACAGCTTCACGCATATTCCTATCCCTCTTTCATTCGTATTTTTGAAATCCCTTACATTCTAAACAGAATCAAAATTAACCTTTTACGATTAATAGTTACTTTTACTGGAAAATAGACCACCTACAAATATTCCATCGATTTAGTCTATTGTATTTTAAACATTCGGAATTTTACATGTGCAATTATACCATTAACCTATATAAAAAAGAAAGATTATCTAGGCTGCATACGAATTGCGCCATCTAAACGAATTGTTTCCCCATTTAACATTGGATTTTCGATGATACTTTGTACTAGTTGTCCGTATTCCTTAGGATATCCTAGTCTAGAAGGGAAAGGAACCATAGCACCTAATGCCGTTCTAACTTTTTCTGATGCTGTTGCAAATAATGGTGTTTCAAATAATCCAGGTGCAATTGTAAGCACTCTAATACCTTCAGAAGCCAAATCTCTAGCAATTGGTAATGTCATACCAACAATACCGCCTTTCGAAGCACTATACGCTACTTGACCTATTTGTCCTTCATAGGCAGCAACCGAAGCAGTATTGATAATTACTCCCTTTTCTCCATTCTCATTTGGTTCATTTTCACTCATCTTTTCTGCAGCAAGACGAATGGCATTAAATGTTCCAACTAAATTTACTTGTATTACTTTGTTAAATGTTCCTAGGTCATGTACTCCTTTTTTACTGCTATAGGTTTTTTCAGCAATTCCAATTCCAGCACAGTTAACAAGTGTATTTATATTGCCGAATGTACTTACAGCATGTTCCAGAGCTGCTTGAACACTTTCTTCACTAGTTACATCTGTTTTAATGTACGTAACGTTTTCTCCAAGTTCTTCTACTAAATTTCTTCCTCTATCTTCCTGCAAATCTAGAATCGTTACTTTTCCACCTTTAGAAATAATATTTCGGGTCGTAGCTTCGCCTAGTCCCGATGCTCCCCCTGTAATAACAGCTGATACTTGATTTAATTCCATAAATAGCTCTCCCCTCATGATTTAATTAATAAGGATTCTTAATAGATAATCTGAAATAGATTTTGCTAATTCATTTTTATCTTTACTGCCATCTGATGAATACCATTCAATAACATAGTTCATCGCACCTAAAATGATATTTCGAACAATCTTCGTATCTACTTTATTAAAGTAGCCGCTTTCTATCCCTTGTGCAATAAGTTTATCGATACAATGACTATATTTCTGCCTTAACGAAATTATTTCTTGTAATTGATCACCTGCAAAAAATTGATCTGGTCTTGCTCCCATTGCAAATCCAGTTCGTTCCGTAATTAAAAATTCGATGTGAACAACCATGACTTTTTGCAATTTCTCAATAATAGGTAATTCTTTAGACATTATCTCCTCGATGTTTTGAATACTTTGTTCTAGTAGCATTTTTTGACTTTTAAACAATAAATCCTGTTTATCTTTGAAGTAATAATACACCGAACCTTTTGTCATCAGAAGCTTAGCAGCAACGTCTTCCATTGTCGTTGCATGATAGCCTTTTTCTGCAATAATACTTAATGCAGATTGGATGATCTCTTTCTTTTTCTTTTCGGCCTTCTTTTCTCGTAATGACAAAATGACACATCCCTTAGGTAATATATTCTTATGTAGTTAATACAATTCTAAATATTCATTTTTTAAATGTCAAGTTAAATTTGAAAAGGCGCAAAAGCACTTAAAAAAACAAAATGAGAAAAGTAAATGGTCATGTTACATAAAGAAGTCCATCATTGGGGGGAGTTCTTCATCCCCACAATGATGGGATCTTTACGGCGTAGACATAACTTTCTCTCTACCATCAATCAATTAATTTAACGTTATTACGAAAAGTCCGTAATTATATTAAAACCATATGTTTGATAATTAGACATTGCATTAAACACATCGGTAACACCATCTAATGATATTTCTCTTGATATAAGTGATTTAGGATTTAATTTTCCTTGTGCTATCAATCCTAGTAATCCATCGTATTCTGTTCTAGGATTTCCATAGCTACCAATAATCTCCAATTCACTTAAAGTCACTACATCTATTGGTATATCAACAATCCCAGACTCCTTACTAGTTGTAATACCAATTTGCACATGTCGTCCACCTTTTCTTAATGACAGAATTGAATTTAAGATGGTTTCTCTTATACCGAGTGCATCAATGGAAGCTTGTGCACCACCTTTTGTAATTTCTTTAACAGCCTCAGGAACATTTTCTTTACGAGCATTTATTGTTACGACTGCACCTTCTTTTCTTGCCATATCCAATTTCTTATCATCAACGTCTACTGCAATTACTTGTGCCCCAACAGCACTACCAACCTGAACCGCTGACAAACCGACTCCGCCTGTTCCATTAACTACCAACCATTCACCTGGTTTTATATTTGAACGACTAATTCCATGAAAACCGGTCATATAGCGGCACCCTATTGCAGCAGCTGTTAATGAATCCACCTCATCCGGAAGATGAACTAAATTAAAATCACCATTTGGTATATTTATATATTCTGCATAAGCCCCATCCTTTACCGTTCCATACACTTGGGAATGCTCACAAATATTCGATCTTCCACTTAAGCAATAGGAACAGTGTGTACAAGCCTCATGAAATGGTGTGGATACTCTGTCACCAGGCTTGAAGTTTTTTACCTCTTTTCCTACCTCTGCAACAACTCCTCCCATCTCGTGGCCTGGAATAAGCGGTAGCTCTGTAGTTAATCCTACCCAATCCAAATCACCCATCCACGTATGCCAATCACTACGACAAACTCCACTTGCCTCCACTTTTACAATGACATCATGTGGTCCCGGTGTTGGATCTGGTACATTCCCTACCCTTAAAGGTTTCTTTAACTCAATTATTTGTGCTGCTTTCATGTTATTCCTCCCCATTTATATATTAATAGTTTGACAGCTAACGGTCCCTAAACCGTATTTACTATTAAACATCCATACCTCTACAGAATAATATTTTTCACCCCCATCGATTTATCATATTTTTAATTTGATACATGATCGTTACAAAATCATCTGAATCCATATCTGCTAATATTCATTAAATAATGGGAATAATTAAAGCTTATTTAGCCTCCCTTGTCACTTCAAATTTTGATAACCCTTACATTAATCTCCATCTTTTTTTCATCTATTGATACGATAATAGATTCTCTACACCCTCTGTAATACGCTCCACATTCGGTAGCCAATCATCCTCAACCGTTTGGACAGGATAAGGAGTATCATAACCTGTTACCCTTACAATTGGTGCTGCTAGAGAATATAAGCATTCTTCACTTACAATAGTTGCAATCTCTGCTCCAACTCCGCCAGTTTTCACTGCTTCATGAACAATCATTAATCTACCTGTTTTATCTACAGATTCTTTAATTGCTTCTGTATCTATTGGACTAATCGTTCTTAAATCAATTACTTCCAAGTTAATCCCCTTTTCTTGAAAAGCTTGTGCCGTTTTCAATACCATTGGGACGGTTCCACCATATGTGGCGATGGTGGCATCTTCTCCTTCTTTTATAACGGATGCCTTTCCAATTGGAATCTCATAAGGTTCTTCAGGTACCTCTTCCCGACTAGAACGGTATAGTTTCATAGGTTCAAAGAAAAGCACTGGATCCTCTTCACGAATAGCAGAAATGAGTAATCCTTTTGCATCATATGGGTTAGAAGGTATTACCACTTTCAATCCTGGTGAATGCATAAATAATGCTTCTAGACTATCAGAATGTAATTCCGGTGATCTTACATTTCCACTAAATGGACTTCTAATTACCATAGGGACTGTAAATCTGCCGCCAGAACGATACCTCATTCTAGCCGCCTGTGCACAAATTTGATCCATTGTTTGATAAATGAATCCAAGGAACTGAATTTCTGCTATTGGACGCATTCCATTCATAGCTAAACCAACTGCTGTTCCGATAATTCCTGACTCTGCCAAAGGAGTATCAAATACACGATCTTCTCCAAACTTTTTCTGCAAGCCATCTGTCGCTCGAAAAACCCCACCATTAACTCCAACATCTTCTCCTAAAATAATCACATTTTGATCTTTTTCCATTTCCTGTTCCATCGCTTCTCGAATGGCTTCAATCATCGTGAGTTTACGCATACTATTCCTCCTAACGCTCTAGCCTATTTTTAAATTCCTCTCTTTGCTTTAACAACTGTGGATGAGGTTTTTCATAAACATAATCAAATGTTTCATGAGCGGGTGGTAAAGGTGTCCCCTCAAAATCCTTTACGGCTTTTTCAATTTCTTCCTCAAATTGCTTAACCATTTCTTCCTTTCTTTCTGTCGTTAATAAACCTTTATTCATTAAGAAACGTTCGAAGCGAACAATTGGATCTTTTTTAACCCATGCGTCCACATCTTCTTGACTTCGGTATTTCGTCCAATCATCTGCAGTAGTATGAGATTCCCTGCGATACGTAACCGCTTCAATTAAAGTTGGCCCTTCTCCCTTTCTCGCCTTTTCAATAGCTTCCTTCGCTACTTGATAGCAAGCTAAAACGTCATTCCCATCGACTCGGACACCTTTCATTCCATACGCAATTGCTTTTTGTGCAATGGTTTCGCTAGTTGTTTGCTTTTCAAATGGGGTACTAATCGCCCATTGGTTGTTTTGGCAGAAAAATACGATAGGAACATTATAAACAGCTGCAAAGTTTAGTCCTTCATGGAAATCACCTTGTGATGTTGCTCCGTCCCCAAAATAAACGGTTGTCACACTATCTTCCTTCTTAAGTTTAGATGCCCAAGCACAACCAACAGCATGCGGTACTTGCCCAGCTATGATTACTTGGATAGGAAATAGTTTGGCATCTTCTGGTGGTCTATTTCCTCCAAAATAACCTTTCAGATAGCTTAAAAACTGTTTTAAACTTGTTCCATGTATCATGGAAACTAAGGATTCTCGATAACTTGGTACAACCCAATCTGTTTTCGATAATGCCAAGGCACTTCCTACCTGTGCTGCTTCTTGACCCGAAAAAGGTCCATAAGTTCCAATCCTTCCTTGTCGGTGTAACTTTAGAAATCTTTGATCCATGATTCTTCCTTTTAGCATCCAATAATGCATGTTTTGAAGAAGCTCATTATTTAAGTTTAAATCGTTTAACGCTGCTTCGTTATATTCCCCTCTTTCATTTACTATTTGATACATCTCCGTTGGTTGATGTTTTTCGAAAATATTAATCATCAAATTCTCCCTCCATTTACCTTACTTCTAAAAGTAATGATTCTGGGTTTTCTAGTATTTCCGTTAACGAGTTCATAAATAGACCCACTTCCAAACCATCCATTATTCGATGATCAAAAGATAGTGCATTCCCCATCATCTTTCTAATCACTATTTCTCCATCAACGACGGCTGGTTTATCTTCAATTTTATAAATGCCAAGAATAGCAGCCTCGGGATAATTTATAATTGGAGTGGCATATGTACCTCCACCCATACTTCCAGTACTACTTATCGTAAACGTTCCACCTTGCATATGTTTTGGTAGCAGTTTACCCTCACGTGCTTTATTCGATAATTGATCTAGTTCCAACGCTATTTCAATAATGGACTTTTTGTCTGCATTTTTTATGACTGGAACAACTAGCCCACCTTTTGTGGCTGTAGCAATACCAATGTTGTAATATTTCTTTAAAATAATTTTTTCCTTTTCCGTATCTAAAGATGAGTTTAGGTAAGGGTTTTCAATCAGTGCTTTCGTAACTGCTTTAATAATAAAAGGAAGATAAGTGAGCTTACAGCCATGTTTCTCAGCAAATGGTTTTAGTGAATTTCGAAATTCTACTAATTTAGTAACATCGAATTCACCCATTCCTGTAGCATGAGGAATTGTATAGACAGACTGAACCATCTTCTCACTGATTTTTCTTCTTAAACCTCTGAACGGTATTTCTTCTATTAATTCAGTTGAATGAATATCAAAACTTGGATGAACGGAAACGGTTGAATGATTTTCTGTAATAGTTTCTGCTTGCCTACCAGTTTGACTAAAATTCCGAACATCTTCTTCTATTACTCTTCCACTTGGTCCTGTTCCTACTACTTCCTCAATATTGACTCCCAGTTGACGTGCCAATTTACGCACAGTCGGAGCAGCTCTAACTCTTCTAGGTGGCTTATTGTTATTTTCAATACCGTATTCCATTGTTTTACTTTCGATTGCTTTTACCTCTTGTTTGGACTTGCTTTCTTTCTGAGGACTATCCTCTTTGGATGATTTTCCTGTTTCATCAATGGTGATTAATACATCACCGACATGAATAACTTTGCCTTCTTCTCCCGCTAATGAAACAACTTTTCCCGCAACTGGAGAAGATATTTCAACAACAGATTTATCTGTTTGCACCTCTACAACAGGATCATCTGCTTTTATGACGTCTTCCTTTTTCACAAGCCATCTCACTATTTCCGCTTCATGTAACCCTTCACCAACATCAGGAAATTTGAACTGATAACTCAATTTCGTTCACCACCAATTAATCGAATTTTTTTATAAAGAAGACTTCCATTAATGGGGGTTTTCTTTCATCCCCCACTAAATGTTAGTTGAACTAATCAGGTTACTACAGGCTATCCACCCCCACTTGGATTTCTTGGTTATAACTCGACCTCTTGAAATGGGAAAATTACTACCAGTTAAGACGCGATAAAGAGTAATTGCTTTATTCTATTCTTATTCGTTATAAAATATACGGGAAAAGGAATATAAAGAAGACTCCTATCAGTAGGAGGTTTCCTTCACCACCACCTACCTTCTTTATTTCTCCAGAAGCTTGAGGTGGAAGTCTAACTGCCCGTTTAGATGGGATAAATAATAGATATCCTAGATTGAGAGAATTTAGTGCATAAAGATAGGCAGTATCATATAAACGACACTGCCTTACATAGTAAAATTTAATTAAGTTGTTTAGGTTCTTTTTGCAAAACGTACTTCAATACTTTACCTGACGCATTTCGTGGCAATTCATCGATAAACTCAACCATTTTTGGCTTTTTATAGGATGCTAAATGTTGTTTACAATAATCAATAACTTGTTCTGCCGTTAATGTATGATTTGGTTTTGTCACGACAATAGCTTTGACACTTTCTCCCCAATCTTTATCTGGAATTCCGATTACTGCGCATTCCAGAATTTCAGGCATTTGATAGAGAATTTCTTCAATCTCAGCAGGATAAATATTTTCTCCCCCACTGATGATCATATTCTTTTTTCTATCTACTACATAAATGAAGCCTTCTTCATCCATCTTGACTAAGTCACCACTATGGAACCAACCACCTTTAAAGGCTTCCTCTGTTGCTTCTGGATTTTTATAATACTCTTTCATGACGGTAGGTCCTCTATAAACAATTTCTCCTACTTCTCCTATAAGAACATCATTCATACTTTCGTCAACTATTCGTATCTCTACGTTCAGATAAGGTTTCCCTACAGAATCCGTTTTTCTAAGTGCATCTTCTCCGGAGTTACTTGTTGTAGTGGCGGTTGTTTCAGACTGACCAAAGTTGTCTATTAATATGGCATTCGGAAACGTTTTAAGCATTCGCTTCTTTACTTCTAGCGGTGTAATGGCGGCACCAGTAGAAGTAACTTTAACAGAAGAAAGGTCATATTCATTAATGTTTGATACTTGTAATAGGAAGTTCCACATGGCAGGGACCAAAAACAAAATGTTAATTTCCTCTTTTTCCACCGTACTTAAAACATTAACTGGATTAAAATCACGGTGAATAACGGTTTTTCCACTAGTTAAGCACGTTAACATCGTAAGAAGTAGTCCAGCAATATGGAATTGAGGAACGCTAATTAGCTGGGTATCCCCTAAATTGGACTTTGTATCGTAAATTAAATTCATTGTATTTACTGTAATATTCTTATGTGTTAAAACTGCACCTTTTGGTCGACCAGTTGTACCGGAAGTATAAACAATATAGCAAGGATCATCATCTATTAGATTTTCAATAGGTTTATATGAAAATTCACTTTCGAAAATAGATTCATAGCTCATAAAATCGTCCGGCACTTGATTTGTACCAACTACTACTATTGTTTCTACTTTTTTTAAATTACCTCGAATGGATTGAATCAATTCAATATATTCGTTATCAATAATTAAAATTTTTGTATCCGAATTATTTACAATATACTCTACTTCACTTGAACCTAGCCGGAAGTTTATCGGCACTCCAACTCCACCTGATAAAGCTGCTCCAAATGCAACCTCTGGAAAAGCCATGGAGTTCTTTAACATAAATCCAATTTTCTCTTCCTTTTTAATACCTTTTCCTTGAAACCATGCTGCTAGTTTCGAAGCTCTAACATCGATTTCTTCAAATGTTACTCGCTCTTCTTCATAAACATAGGCTTCTGCTCTCGGTGTTTTATGTGTAGCCCTTTTCAACATTTCTCCTACTAATAATTGATTTGATAAAGTTAAAGATGAACTAGTCAGTACTTACACCTCCTAATTTTTCTTCTTTCGTTGTGTAAGAAAAGTCCATTAGATTAATTCCATTTATCGACCTGAGAAAATAAAATATTTTCTGAATCGCAAAATTCACGTTAACATAAACCCACCATCTACTAGCATATCAGTCCCCGTGACATAGGAAGCTTCTTTAGATGATAAGAATGCAATAACATTTGCAATTTCCTCTGGTTGACCAATACGATTCATCGTGGTTTTCTTCTTGACGATCTTCAACAACTTCTCATTTTCCGCGTCAACCAGTGACGTTTCAACAAAACCTGGAGAAACCGAATTAACTCGGATACCATTTCTAGAATACTCAAATGCCATTGCCTTTGTTAGATTAATAACAGAAGCTTTAGCTGCACTATAATGCGGGAATAGTGCACCAGGCTTATGTCCGGAAAGGGATGCCACATTAATAATCGATCGATCCACATTCGGATTCTTACTTGAACTGTCCATCATTACTTTCCCAATCCATTTCGATACTAGAAACACACTATTTAAATTAAGCCTTTGGATTTCCTCCCAATCCTCATAAGAGGTTTGTTGAATAGTTGAATTAAATAGCCCTCCAGCATTATTTACTAAAACGGTTACATCACCAAACTCCTTTTCCACATAATCCGTTAAATTCTCCACTTCCTTTTCAGAAGTTACGTCACATGCAAAAGGAAATGCTACTTGGCTATTCCGACTATTATTAATCTCACTGGCTACTTTCTCCAATTTTGAAACAGTTCTTCCGACTAGAATTACTCTCGCACCTTCTGAAGCTAACCTTTTCGCTGTTGCTTCCCCAATACCACTTCCAGCACCAGTAATAAGCGCAATTGCATTTTCAAATCTCTTCATCGTTATCCTCCTAATGTTATTGTTTTTTCAAGATATATTTTTATTTAAATTCTCGCTCTTCCCACCACGGGTAGAAGTCTGGCATATCGGAACTTACTCTCAGGCTGAAGTTGGGTTTACGCTTTTCAAGAAAGGCCTCTACCCCTTCTTGAACATCCGCATTTCTACCGGTCCAGTAAATATATTTAGATTCTACTTTATGAGATTCCATGGGATGGTCCGCTCCAAGCATTCTCCACATCAGTTGTCTATTTAATGCGACAGACATAGCAGATGTATTTTCAACAATTTCAGCTGCTAGTTGTCGTGCTGTATTCAATAACTCATCAGCAGGAACTACCCTACTAACTAACCCATGTTCTTTTGCTTCCTGAGCTGAAAAAACTCTACCAGTCGTTACCCATTCCATCGCTTGATTAATCCCAACAATTCTTGGTAGAAACCATCCACTACACGCTTCTTGTGTGATTCCTCTTCGTGCAAAAACAAATCCCATCTTTGCATTTTCAGAAGAGATACGTATATCCATTGGTAAAGTCATTGTAATTCCAACTCCAACTGCTGGGCCATTAATCGCTGCGATAATAGGTTTGTTAAGTTCAAAAATTCGTAGAGAAACTAAGCCCCCACCATCACGGTAATCTTCCACAGAAGTCTCGGAACGGAATATACTAGCATCTTTATCTAAATCGGCACCGGCACAAAACGCTTTACCTTCCCCTGTCATAATGACTACTCTCACTTCATCGTTTTCATCCGCATGATCCAAAGCCTGGATAATCTCATCTCCCATAAACTCAGTATACGCATTTAATCGATCTGGTCGATTTAATGTAATCGTCATGATATTGTCCATAATATTTGTTTTAATCGTTTTAAACATATTTCTCCCTCCTCTTTTTTATATATTCAGAACAAACTTATAACTAAGAAGCCATCATTTATTTTGATGGCTTCTTAGTTTGCAGATTGAAAGGTATACATTTATATGATTTCATCGTTTTCATTACGAACTCGGACTAATTGCTTCCCAATATTTTCACCCCGGAAGAGTCCCGTAAATGCTTTCGGTGCATTTTCAAGTCCATTTACTATATTCTCTCGATAGGTTAATTTTCCTTCTTTCACCCATTTCCCTAGTTGTTTGTATCCTTCATCAAATCGCTCGTAATAATCACCGACAATATACGCTTTCATTAACGCACTACGATTTAGTAAATAACGTTGGATACGTGGTCCAAAGGAAGGTTCCGTATTGTTATATTCGGAAATAATGCCACAAACTGCTATTCTAGCTTGGAAATTCAGCAAACTCATAACCGCATCGGAAATTTCACCACCAACATTATCGAAATAAATATCTACACCATCCGGACATTTTTCCTTCAGTGAGGCTTTAACATTTTCTGTTTTATAATTAATCGTTGCATCAAAACCAAGTTCTTTTTCCAGATACGTATTTTTTTCATCTGATCCCGCAATCCCAACAACACGACAACCATTAATTTTAGCAATTTGACCTACCACAGTACCTACTGCTCCAGCCGCTCCTGAAACAACCACCGTTTCTCCTGCTTTAGGTTTCCCAATATCAAGTAAACCAAAATATCCAGTAAGTCCAGGCATACCTACTACACCTAATGCAGTAGAGATTGGAGCCAAGTTGGGATCGACTTTTCTTAATCCCTTTCCGCTTGTTACAGAATAATCAGCCCAATTTAATCGTCCTTCTACGACATCTCCCACCTTGAATTTGTCGTGTTTGGATTCTATAATTCTTCCTACGACGCCACCGGTTAAGACTTGATTAAGTTCAAATGGGGACGTGTATGTTTTAACCCCATTCATTCTACCTCTCATATAAGGATCAACCGATAAATAAATGGTTTGAACCAGCACTTCACCATCGTTCACCTTAGGTACTTGATTTGTTTGCAATTTAAAGTTATCATCTGTCGGCATTCCTTTTGGTCTACTTACTAATAAAAACTCCCTATTTGTTCTATTAATCATTCTCACCCCTCCATATTTGTCTTTCCATTCCATTTTAATGACATTTAAATTTAATAATCAAATATTCTAGCTTTGAATGTCCGAAACAATAGAATGAACAATATTGATAGAAGAGTATTCACCTTTTGAATACTCTTCCAGTCTATATTTCTTCGCAAATAAGATTTTGTCTATTTCTGATACGGAATAACCTTTCTTATATAAATCCATTACAGAATCGTATATTCCTCGTAAGTTATCTAACTTAGTTTCCAATTTTTCTCTTCCATCGGGTAAATAACCGGCATGAGAACAGTACATCGCTCCAAAATCTAATTTCAGTAACGTTTGAATGGAGTTCATCATCTTTGAAATAGATTCGGTTTTCATGAGTACTTTAACTGTAGGTAAAATATAAATATCTCCTGAGAACAATCTACCAGTTTCCTTGTTAAATAGGGATACATGATCATCTGCATGCCCCGGTGTATAAAATGCTTCCCATTCTAAATTTCTTGATTGTATACTTTCCCTTAATGGCAAGGGGTGGAATTCTTCTCGAATCCCCCATGCTATTTGACGATATTCAGGATAGTCAGCAGGTTTCTCACATACCGTAATCCCCTTTGGGTAAATATAAATGGGGACATTTTTGTTTTTTTGAATCCATGAAGCTGTACCTGCATGATCCTCATGACTATGGGTTAACGTAACCAAATCAAAATCGTACTGGTCGTAAAAAGCTATTAATTCATTTTCTAATATTTTTGGACCCGTATCGATTAGCATTCCATCTACCAAATATAGATAAACAGTATTTTTACTTGGCGTCACTGCCTTTACACAGGTCACATTTTCATGATTTGTAATATCTATCATTTTGTTGAATCCCTCCTATTGCTTATCCAATGTAAGCAATAGATATTAAAATTTCAGTGGGGATGAAATGAAGAAATCCCTCACTAAAATTTCGATTTAATTCACCGTTATTTTTGATCTCTTATTTCTTCTTTCTCGAATTTCTAATTTTGCAATATCACGAATGTGTACTTGATCTGGCCCATCCACAATTCGAAGTGTTCGTGCATGTGCATAATGCTCTGCTAATGGGAAGTCTTGAGAAACTCCTCCACCACCATAAACCTCAATCGCACGATCAATTACATTTAGAGTCGCTCGGGGAACCGCAACTTTTATCATCGCAATCTCCTTGCGTGCTGCTTTTGCACCATACTGATCAATCTTATGAGCAGTGCTAAGTGTTATTAATCTTGCTTGTTCAATTTCCAATCTACTTTCTGCAATTTGAGCACGTACTACATCCTTATCAATTAGGTTAGATCCAAATGCCTCCCTCTCCTCCGCACGATCAATTAATAAATCCAAGGCACGTTCCGCTTGTCCAATAGCACGCATTGCATGGTGAATTCTTCCAGGCCCTAATCTACCTTGAGCGATTTCAAATCCACGACCTTCGCCTAATATTAAGTTAGATACCGGTACTCGTACATTATTATAGTGCACTTCCGCATGACCTGTAGGAGCATGGTCATAACCAAATATTTTTAATGGGCGTTTAATTTCTACCCCAGGCGTATCCATGGGAACTAATACCATCGATTGCTGTTTGTAGGTCTCCGCACTAGGGTCTGTTTTCCCCATAACAATGGCAATTTTACATCTAGGATCAATAGCTCCTGTTGACCACCATTTTTTTCCGTTGATAACGTATTCATCGCCATCACGAATAATTTCAGTTTGTATATTCGTCGCATCAGAAGAAGCAACAGAAGGTTCCGTCATCGAAAAGATAGACCGAATTTCACCTTCTAATAATGGAGTTAGCCATTTTTGTTTTTGTTCTTCATTACCATACTTAATTAAGACCTCCATATTTCCGGTATCAGGAGCATTACAATTAAAGATTTCTGGAGCAATTAGAGATCGCCCCATAATTTCACAAAGATGTGCATATTCATAGTTCGTTAATCCCTTGCCATATTTTTCATCCGCATAGAAAAGATTCCATAATCCTTGTCTTTTTGCATTTTGTTTCAGTTCTTCAATAATTGGTGGAATTGTCCAACGGTCCTCAGCAGTTTCCAAGTATGCTTCTACTTCTTTTTCTGCAGGGTATACATACTCTTCCATGAAGTCAATCAGTTCTTCTCTGAGTCGTTCTGCATAACTTGATATTTCCTTTAACATACAAACTCCTCCTTTAAATAAAATTAATGAAGTCATGATAATAAATATACTTTCAGCCATCCCCTATCAAATGGCTGATAGCGGAGCACTCCGCTATATTCTGATTATTAGGAAATGTGTATACCTAAAATTCTAACATCGTTCTATTTTAAACACAATGTTGGTTTTATAATATTCTATAAATTCGTATAATAATTCAGGGTATTAAGCAGAAATATGAAACTTAGAGTACATTTTATTTTCATTTACCTTCGATTACTAGATTACGTTGTAAATATATTCTTATTTCTTCCGGGATAGGCTGAGATTGTTGTCTTGAATAATTGAAACTAACCATTGTGGCAGTAGCTCGAACAACCACTTTATTGGTATCAGCATGTGTAATAACATGATTAAAAGTAAAACTTTTGTTTCCTATATGAGATACAGTCGTATTTACTTTAAGAATTTCCCCCGCGTATGCTTGAGAGATATAATCACATTTGGTTGAGGCTAAAATAAAATTATTTAAAGATAGACCCTCCGTTCCATTAAAGTCCAGCCGTAAGTTACGATTAAAAAACCTTGTTCTGGCTTCTTCTAGGTATAAAAAATAACTTGTATTATTCACATGACCAGCAGCATCTGTCTCACTGAACCGTACATACACTTCAATCTCATTAGCTTCCATATTCTCCTCCATTTTAAATATACTCCCACCTTACTTCTTCGTTTCCCCAGAAGCTTGAGGTGGGAGTATTATCTTTTTCTTCCTACTACTATTCTTTTTCAATAATTGTTGCTATTCCTTGACCTCCACCAATACATGCCGTTATAAGTGCATACTTTCCTCCTCTTCTTTGTAATTCATAAGCCGCTTTCGTAACAAGGATGGCACCGGTTGCTCCAAGTGGATGACCATGTGCAATCGCACCACCATTTACATTTAGTTTTTCAGGGTTAAATGATAGTTCGCGGTCACAAGCAATTACTTGTGCAGCGAAAGCTTCATTTAGCTCGATAATATCCATATCATCTATTTGTAGGCCCGATTTCTCCATCACTTTCTTGGTTGCTGGTACAGGTCCAATCCCCATTATATTAGGATCAACTCCTGCCACAGCAGTTTCACGAATAACCGCTAACGGTTTTAGACCTTGTTCTTCTGCTTTTTCACGGGACATGATTACAAGAGCAGAAGCTGCATCATTCAGCCCTGAACTTGATCCAGCTGTAACCGTTCCATCTTTAACGAAGGCAGCAGGTAGTTTTGATAAACCTTCTATTGTTGAATTTGGACGGGGATGTTCATCTTTTTTAAATATAATCGGCTCTCCTTTTCTGACCGGAACTGAAATGGGAACAATTTGTTCATCAAACCGACCGTCTTCCATAGCGATTGCCATTCTTTGTTGACTTCGAAGAGCAAATTCATCCTGCTCCTTCCTTGTAATATTATATTTTTCAGCTAGATTTTCCGCAGTTATCCCCATAGGAGGATCTCCAATTTCTTTTGGAGAAAGTTGAGAACTTCTAAATTTTGGCGGCGTTGCTGCATAAGGCTTTTCCGGCCGATCCATAAGATAAGGTGCTCGACTCATACTTTCCGTTCCGCCTGCTATATACACATCACCTTCACCAGCTCTAATTGCCTGTGCCGCTAATGCAACTGCATTAATTCCTGATCCACATTGTCTGTCAATGGTTAATCCTGGCAGATTAATAGATAATCCAGCTTGTAAAGCAGTTAACCTAGCAATATTTCCACCACCACTTAAAACATTTCCAAAAATCACATCATCAATTTCTTCTGGATTAACCTTGGCACGTTTGACCGACTCTTTAATTACCTCTGCACCATATACATGAGCTGGAACAGTAGCCAACGCTCCACCTTGTCTAGCAATTGGTGTCCGAACAGCTGAAACAATAACTGCATCTCTTTTCATTCTTTTACACTCCTGTTCTATTTATAAACTTTAAATCTTACCTGACCTTTTATAGCCGCTTTTCCATTATCTTTAAGAGCAACCACATCAAAATTTAAGTAATCTTCATGAACTTCATCTAAAACTGCTTTCAACGTAATAACATCATCCAAAAAGACCATATCTGCAAACCGAATCTTATAATCTTGAATAAATCCTTCTTCTAGATAAGGCGTAAATAATTTAGATAGATTTCCCATTGTCCACATGCCATGGGCGATAATTCCTGGTAAACCTGCTTTTGTAGCTTCCTTGTCAATAGTGTGAATAGGGTTAAAGTCCCCTGAAGCTCCAGCGTATTTAATTAAATCAAGACGAGATACAGGATTCAGCTGAACTTCACTTAATGTATCGCCTTTCTTTAAATCTATTAAACGGTTCATTTAACCAATTCCTTTCTAACCGCTTCCGTAATAATGACAGTTTGATTTTCTGTGAAAATAGTATTTCCTTCTTCATCTTCTCCGTATCTTTTTAAAACTATAAAACCTAGCAAACCGATACTAGCTTTCTTTTCATAATAATCTGCTACCTCTGTAAAACAATAAATGGTTTCACCAACGAGTAGTAGTCGTTTATAATGATATGTCTGCTCACCATGAATTAACCCAACATTTGGAAGATGTAATTCTTCTATTTCACCGTAATCAAAGACTCGGGGAAAAGTTGGTGGTGCAATATTTCCTTTATACCTTGACTTTTTTCCATATTCTTCATCTATAAATAATGGATGTGAATCCCCTATAGAATCCGCAAATCTTTTTACCATGCCCATTTCCACAATATTTTTTACTTTTTCGGATTTTTTTCCGATTACATTTTTATACAATAAAGTTCCCTCCACTATTAATCTTTTGGACCTCCAGCTACATAGATTACTTGCCCATTGACAAAGCCAGATTTTTCATCCGCATAGAAAGCTACTGCATTCGCGATATCCGAAGGCTTTCCACTGCGACCAACAGGAATTTGCTCTACACTTAACCGTACCATCTCGTCAAAAGAAATACCGATTCTTTCTGCCGTTGCTTTCGTCATATCTGTTTCAATAAATCCCGGCGCAATGGCATTAGCGGTAATTCCATATTTACCTAATTCTATCGCTAGAGTCTTTGTAAATCCTTGTATACCTGCTTTTGCAGTTGCGTAATTCGCTTGCCCACGATTACCTAATGCTGAAGTGGATGAAATATTAATAATCCTTCCAAACTTATTTTTAACCATGTACTTTTGTGCTGCACGAGTGGCATGAAATGCACCCTTCAAATGAACATTCATGACCTGGTCCCAATCATTATCAGTCATTTTAAATAGTAAATTATCCCGAATAATGCCAGCATTATTCACAAGAATATCGAGTGAGCCAAAACGACTAACCACTTCTTCCATTGACTCTTCTACTTCATTAGCATGAACAACATCTACTACTTTTGTATAAATTTCATATCCTTCCTCTTTGAATTCTTGTGCCATTTCCCTTAAAGCCTTTTCATTAACATCTACAACTGCTACCTTTGCCCCTTCTTCGGCAAATAATTTTGCAATACCTTTTCCTATTCCACGGCTTCCACCTGTGATATAAGCTACTTTTTCATTAAATCGGTTGGACATAATTCTTATTCCCCCTAGTTATTATAAATATTGTCCTAATTTCACATTACCTTTTAGTAAATTTCTAGAAATGATTAAACGTTGTATTTCATCCGTTCCATCATAAATTCTCCATAGTCTAGCTTCCCTGTACCAACGTTCGATTGGTAATTCTTTGGTATACCCCATTCCACCGTGGATTTGAAGGACACGATCAATGACACGATTTCCCATGTTTGCTCCATATAATTTCGCCATTGATGCTAAATGACGATTATCTTCTCCATTATCTAAGGTAAAAGTCGCATTTAAAACAAGCCATTTTGCAGCTTCAATCTCAACTGCAGAATCAGCAATTTGCCACTGAATTGCCTGTCTATCAGCAATTGGCTTACCAAATGTCTCCCGTTCTTTTGAGTAATCGATTGCCATTTGTAACAATCTCTCTGATGCACCTACTGCTGTTGCGCCGACAACCCATCTTGCAAAACCGATCCATTCTAAACCAAGTTGATACCCATTATCAACTTCCCCTAAAATGTTTTCTTCCGGTACTCTGACATTGTCAAATACTAATCCAGCTGGTCCCCATTCTCCCATCGTATGAATATATTCTGATTTCCATCCCATATCACGATCTACAATAAAACAAGTAACCCCTTCTCTTCCTGTGCGAGCATGTTTCTCTTTATCCGTAATAGCCATCACCATCACAAAATCTGCTTCATTCCCACCTGTAATAAATGTCTTTTCTCCATTAATAACCCACTCGTTGCCATCTTTTACTGCTGTCGTTTTAATATTTCTCGTATCTGAACCTGCACCTGGTTCGGTCATCGCAAAGCATGACTTCTTATCCCCATTTATGGTAGGAATAAGATATTTTTTCTTTTGTTCATCATTTCCATAGTAAAGAATATTATCTGCTGTACCTCCAAACTGGAATGGCACAAAGGTCTTGGATACCTCCATAATTACAAGTGCCATCATCATTTGTCCTAAATCTGCTCCACCATATTCAGCAGGAGTATTGATTCCCCAAAATCCTGCCTCTTTCGCTTTTAATTGAAGCTCTTTTAACTTTTCATTTGATAGACTAGGTCTGCCCTCTCGTTCATTTCTTAGTACCTCGTTTTCAAGTGGAATTAACTCCCTTTCTACAAATTTCCTAATCGTTTGTTGTACCATCTTTTGTTCATCTGTTAAACGTAAATACATGTTATCCTCTCCTATTCTATTAGTTATAAGTTTAAAATCTGCATACTAACTAGTAAGTATGTTTCTATTAAAAAAAGGAAAATTATGATGTTATACCCCTCTTCATTTATTATATTTCGCTGAATCTCAAATTTTCCCTTTATTTTACTATAAAATAATATTAATCAACGGGATAAGTTCCAACTTCACCATTTTCTACGATTCCAGCATCATATTCCCATTGTAATGCACCATCTTCGGCAATCCCTTCAAGAGGAAGAACCAATTCTTCTTCAGATAGATTCTGAATCCCTTCGTTAACTGCTTTCATAATGGCTTTTCTATCTTCAACAGTACCTGCTGCCTTCATGGCTCCCACCAATACATATAAACTCTGATAATTTAATGCCGTTTCCGAAGTCGCATAAGGCTCATTATAAAGTTCTTTATATTTCTCAACAAAAGTAGTACTTGCATCCGTATTTAAGTCTTCTATAGGAAGAGAGCCAATAGAACCAGTTAACATCTCATATCCTCCCAAGAATCCTGACATTTCTTCAAGCTTTGCTTGATCCATAATCATAAAGCCACCTTCAAATCCCAATTCCTTTGCCTGCTTAATTACAAGCGCAGTTGGTTCAGATGGTCCGCCGACAAAAAGAACATCGGGGTCTGTAGCTAAAGCGTTTGTCATGATTGTAAAATAATCCGTTTCCTTCGCGAAGTCTATCTCTGTCTTGTAAATTATTTCTCCACCTTTTTCTTCCCAAACTGGAACAATTGATTCAGACCAATCTTTCCCATACTGAGAATTCGTTGGAAGTAATGCCATCTTAGTCCCAAAGTTTTCCATCATATAATTACTATATGGTTCAGACCAAATATTGTATTTAGGTGGAATGCCAATCATCAATTCATTTCCTTGCTCATATTGTCTTGGCTCACTTGTATACGCCATGATTATAAAATTGTCCTGTTCATTATATACCTGTGTCGCAAACACACCCCCACTATGTGGAATCCAAACGGCCACAGGTTCATTCTCTGAAACCATTCTTTTTACGTTGACACCTGTCTCGTTCGGTAAATATTTATCGTCAAGTGCTACAATTTCAATCTTATAGGTGGTTCCATCTACGTCAAAACCGGTTTCATTAATTTCATTTGCAGCCATTTCCAATCCATTTAAAACATTTAAGCCATATTGCGCACCTGGGCCACTTAACGGTCCGCTGTATCCTATCTCTACAACTTTTTCTCCCTCTTTCACTTTCGGTGTTTTTACTTCCACCTCACTTGCTTCCGTACTCTCGGCATCATTATCCGTTGATTGGTTATTTGAGACATCAACACATCCAACTAAAATCAAAGCAATTAAAAGTAAACCAAATAAGGAAATCTTCTTTATATTGAACATTTCATTCCCCCTACTTTAAATTCTAGTAAGCTGTCAATCTATTACTAATTATTTATATTACGGACAAAGATTATTATTCGAGTGGTACAGAAATTACTTCTCCATCTTTAACGGCACCAGCATTAAATTCCCACTGTAGGCTTCCAACATCATTGATCTCATTTAGCGGTATAACCATTTTCTCCACTGGAACATTTGGTATTCCTTCATTTACAGCATCCATAATCTCTTTCGGTTTATCAACTGTACCAGCAGCCTTCATTGATTCAACTAATACATATAGTGATTGGTAACTTAATGACGAATCCGCTGTCGCAAACTTTTCTTTATAAACCGATTTATATTTCTCTACAAATATATTACTAGCTTCCGTATTATACTCTTCAATTGGATAGGCACCAATAGAACCATTCAACATATCATAGCCCTCTTCTAGAAATCCCGACATTTCTTCAATTTTAGCCTGGTCCATCACCATAAAACCATCTTCAAATCCTAAGTCTTTTGCCTGTTTAATTACTAGAGATGTTGGTTCAGAAGGTCCTCCAACAAATAGAACATCTGGGTTTGTATTTAATGCATTTGTCATAACCGTAAAATAATCAGTTTCCTTGGCAAAATCAATTTCACCTTCATATACAATTTCTCCACCCATTTCTTCCCAAACCGGCTTAATTACATTAATCCAATCCTTACCATACTGGGAATTGGTAGGAAGTAGGGCCATTTTATTCCCGAAGTTCTCCATCATGTACTTACTGAATGTCTTGGGCCATATATTATACTGTGGGGAAACGCCAATCATCAGTTCATTTCCCTGTTCATACATCCTAGGTTCGCTTGTCTGTGCCATTATGATTAAATCCTCTTGTTCATTAAAAACCTGTGTTGCAAATACCCCTCCACTATGAGGAATCCACACCGCTATCGGATCATTTTCTGAGATCATTCGCTGAACATTCACACCGGTTTCATTTGGTAAATACTTATCATCCAATGCAACAATTTCAATTTTATACGTTTTTCCATCCACCTCAAAACCCTCTTGATTGATCTCTTCAGCTGCCATTTCCAGTCCATTTAATACATTAATATGCTTCATTTTTACCCTCCTTTTTGGAAGTAAATCTATGCACCAATATAGGCCTTACGTATTTCTTCATTATTGAATAGTTCATTACTAGTACCCTTCACAACGATACGACCATTTTCAATGACATATCCTCTATCTGCAATTTTCAATGCAGCACTAGCATTTTGCTCTGCTAAAAGTATGGTAGTGCCTTCTTGATTAATTTGCTGAATAATTTCAAACATCTGTTTTACTATAAGTGGTGCTAAACCTAGTGACGGTTCATCCAACAGGAGAAGTTTGGGTTTCGCCATTAAAGATCTACCAATGGCAAGCATTTGTTGTTGACCACCACTTAATGATCCAGCCGCATCGTCTTTTTTATCAGCTAAAATCGGGAATAATTCATATACGTGCTCCGTTGACTTCTTAATCTCAGTTTTATTTTTTCTATGAACATATGCACCCATTTGCAAATTCTCATATACTGACATTTCAGGAAATAGTTTTCTACCCTCTGCGCATTGAACAATTCCTAACTTGACAAGTTTGTCAGGGGATATACCGTTTACCTTTTGATCCAAAAAGCGAATTTCTCCATTACTTGACTTATTTAGACCACTAATAGCGCGGAAAATAGTACTTTTCCCTGCACCATTAGCCCCTAATAGAACTACCAATTCACCATGACTAACATCCATATTAATTTGCTTTAGTGCAGTAAACGAACCATACTTTACTTCTAAATCAGATATTTTCAACTTCAACTGACTCATCTTCGTCACTCCCTAAATATGCTTCAATAACAACAGGATTGTTTTTAATCTCATCCGGAGTTCCTTCAGCAATTCGTTTACCTTGGTTTAAGACCATTATTCGATTAGCTAAGGACATAATCATAGACATTTTGTGTTCGATTAAGCATACCGTAAGCCCGCTATCTGCCATCTTTTGTATTAATGAACTGAGCCCATCTGTTTCATCTGGATTAACACCAGCAGCAGGTTCATCCAATAATACAAGCTCTGGATCCGTTGCAAGTGCAAGTGCAAATGCAACTCGCTTCTTCTGTTCCTGACTAATATTCGCAATTGGTTCATTCGCTAATTCCGTCAATTCCACAAAATCTAATGCCTGATATGCCTTTTCCATGCTTTCCTTTTCTTCCCTTATCTCTCTTTTCGTCCGCAAAATTGCATCCCAGAGACCCGACTTCGTTCTTAAACGATTACCGATGATGACATTATCAAGAACGGTTGCATCCTCAAATAAATTCGTTGTTTGAAATGTTCTTGCAATCCCCAACCTGGCAATTTTATTAGGGGGCATTTTTGTAATATCATTACCATTGAATGTAATCTTTCCTGAAGTAGGAGGGTGAAAACCGCTAATCAAGTTAAAAAATGTTGATTTTCCTGCACCATTAGGTCCTATAATTGCATGAATATCCCCCTTTTCCACCTTAAGGTCAACTTGATCCACTGCCTGTAATCCACCAAAAGTTTTAGATAAATTATCCACTATTAATACCATTAGCCAACCTCCTTCACATCGGGATAACCTTCATTGGAACCAGGCTTTTTCCTTCTCTGTCTTATTTTTCTTTTAATACCTTCTATCGCACCAACTATGCCATTTGGATAAAAAATGACAATAATAAGCAAAATTGGCCCAAATAAGAGCATTTTGTATTCTTGCATAAATTGAAGTGATTGGGTAAGGAATACAATCAAAAGTGTACCTATAATTGGACCTGATAACGTACCTAAGCCACCGATGACAAGATAAATCAACATTTCAAACCCTAAAAATATAGCTCCTACCTCTGGTCCAATAAATCGTACAAAGGATGCATATAAGGCACCCGCAATAGCTGCAAAGAAACAGGAAATAACGAAGGCTAGAAGTTGATTTTTCTTTGTAGAAATACCTATCGTTTGGGCAAGTTCTTCACTGTTTCGAATCGCAATAAAAGTACGCCCCAGTAAGGAATGAACAATTCTTTTCGTTATAAAAATAGTTAAAATAAGAAAGAACAGAAATAAATAATATTGTGATGTTAGACTTTCAAAAGTGATCGGCCCAATCGGAGTCGGTCCAGGTATTCCAATTAGTCCCCTTACTCCTCCTGTTAATGTATCCCACTTATCAATAATCAAATAAATAATATATCCTACACACATCGTATAAATTGCAAAGAAGTGGCCATTTGTCCTAAGGGAAATTAGACCTACCAAGAATCCAAGGATAATAGACAACACACCAGCAGCTAAAAATGCAAGCCAAAAATTCCATTCAGCCTTTACTGTCAATAATCCAAGTGTATAAGCACCTATTGCAAAGAAACCAACATGAGCTAGTGACAAGTTTCCAGTATATCCTGTAAAAATATTTATTCCGTACACACTAATACTCCAAATGCAGACTAATGCTAGAACATGTAAGATATATTCATTCGGTACGATGAATGGCATGATAAGAGCTAGAACCAACACGAATATTAAACCATTGCGTTTGGATAATAATTTTTCCATTAATTAACCCTCCCTGGGAATAATCCTGTTGGTTTTACAGATAAAATTATTACTAACAACACAAAAGCTATGATGTCTTTATAATCCCCAGAAATATATGTGGCACCAAAACTTTCAACAATTCCTAAAATATAGCCTGCTATAATGGCACCCGGAATACTTCCCATACCACCGATAATGATAATGACAAACGCCTTCATAATGACTAGATCCCCCATACCCGGAAATACTAGATTTATTGGAGAGGCTAATGTTGCAGCAGCTGCAGCCAATATACCAGATATTGCGAAGGTTAACATAGCTACCGTATTAGCATTAATTCCAACTAAAAATGCCCCCTCTCTGTTTTGCGCCATTGCGACAATCGCGGAACCTATCATCGTTCTAGTTAAAAATAGATGGAGAATTATCATGATAATCACTGTAGCAACAATAACAATCAAACGTTGCTGAGTCACAGTAATACCTAGTAAATTTATTGCATTTCCATATGGACTTGACATCTGTTGATAATTTGGTCCCCAAATAACTTGTGCAAAGGCTACTAGAAATAACAGAATCCCAATTGCTCCCATCATTTGATGTAATGCTTCAGCCTTTCTCAATGGATGGAAAATGATACGTTCCGATAATACGGCGAGAGAGGCAATAGCTAACATGGATATAAACATTGCAATCCAATATGGAATTCCAAATATAGTCATTACGGTCAGGGTGACATATGCCCCTACCATGTAAAAGGCACCTTGTGCAAAATTGGGAACATGTAGGATACCAAAAACCATGGTTAAGCCAAGAGCTACCAAACTGTACACGCTACCATTAGATAAACCATTTAATAGCTGCTGAAAAAATAAATCCATTTTCCCCCTCCTAAAAAAATCCCGAATTATGTTACATTTTCTAAAGTCTTTTGACTTCCCCTATCATCTGCTTCGTGTAAGTGGTACTGTTCCATTTTCTTTATGATTTCTTCCGATGGACTCTCTGTCACTAGAGACACAACCACCATCGATACAATGGATAATGGAAGACCAATTAGTATTTCAGAGTTATAAGGCATCTCAAAAAAGGAAAAGGCAATTATAAAACTACTTCCTCCAACTAAAATTCCAGCTATTGCACCTTGAACATTTGCCCGTTTCCACCAAATTCCTAAAACCATAGGGCTAAATAACGCTGCAACCATAAAACCTACTGCACTGTATAAAGTACTACCAAATATTCTGGGGGGTTTAATGCTAAAACCATTACTACAATACCGATTATCCAGGTTACAACCGTAGACATGAACAACGTTTTCTTTTGATTTGCCTTAGGATTTATTACTCCTTTATACAAGTCATATGCAACTGCACTACTTATAGCGAGCAATAGGGAATCCGTTGAGGACATAACTGCTGCCATAATTCCAGCAGCAATAATTCCCATCATAATTGGACCAAACATACTTTCCGCTATTAATAACAACCACATATCGGATGCATAATTTTGCAATACTGCTTCCCCAAATGTTCCAATAAAAGGAGCAGTTAAAAAGGTTAACCCTAACATCAATATTCCATAGATTAACATGCTGATGTTTAAAGATAATTTTGCAGACCTGGCATCTGTTGAGGTAAAGATACGCATAACTAAATGTGGTGTTATACAAACCGCTGTTGCCCATGTAACAAATGCACCTAAATACCCTACTATCGGCACAGTAGTACCCACTGTTCCTAAAGTAGGATTCCGGGTTGCGGACTCTTTAAAGAAATCCATCCATGATGTTGGTAGATGAATAATACATGCAGTAAACAAACTTAATGTAATGAGGATCATTAGAGAACCTTGAAGTAAATTCGTCCATGTAACGGCCAACATCCCACCCATCGACACGTATAAAATAAAGACTAATGCAATAACGACTAATCCCCATTCATAGGACAAGCCTGTAACATAAGATGTAATCAATCCACCTGCCTTCATCTGAGACATCAGATACATCCCTGACCCTAATATAATTACAATTGGTACTGCAATTTTAATGATTTTATTCCCACCATATCTATCATTAAGAAATTCAGGTACAGTAACCTTTCTTGAATTACGAAGAGGTCTTGCAACTAAAATACTTGCTAAAGCAAAACCTACAATAGAACCTACTGTCATCCAGGTTAAAAAAGGAATTCCCAACTGCCATACAGAACCTGGACCAGCCATAAAAGAACCGCCACTTCCCAATGCAGCAAGGATTGCTAAAGAATTCGCTACTGTTCCAACATTTCTCCCTGCTGCATAATAATTATCAACCCCTGAATCAGAGGTAGAGATTCTTTTTTGCGCCCAAATACCCAACAAGATACAAAACAATATATAGAAAATGATTATCGTAACCTCTATAAATTTCAACGTTATAGCCTCCTAATTTTATCTGTCGGTTGAATCTATAAGCGTTAATATGATTCCAGTTATTGGTGCAAGTAAGAAAAGCAGTGCTCCTCCCCATGCAAGTAGCGATACATTGAGAATTTTTATTTCATGTGTCCAAGGGAGGAAAAACATAACAACATATACTACAATACCTATAAAGAAAATTCCGTCTTTCTTCGGTATTAGAAACCAACTATCTTTCCCCATACGAAACCTCCAATTAAAAAATTATTTATATAGAAAACGCTTCCACTTTTGTTTTGTAATAAGCTGTAGTAAAACTGCAAACCTAAACCGTGGATACGCTGTAATGTTCCAAGGTGATTCGGGACTCATTTCTGTAAATTTCCTTAGTATGATTGGTAGTTCCGCAGAGTTACTTTTGTTGTACCCTATAGATAAGAATGAAATTCCTTTGAAGTTGTGAGCCGTTCCTAATAAATTAGCAAAGATACGAGTAATTGGATCATTAGAAACATAGATTACATTTATGGAAAAATTTTTAGTCTTAATAATAAATTGTTCATTGTTAGGATCGTACATAATATTTGGCGGTGCTTTTTCTATTTTATAGTCCATTCCTTGTTTTCCAATAATTTGCTTAAACAATTGAAGCGCCTCTTTTTGGGATATATTTGCATATACTTCCCATTTCCGATTAAACATCTATATCCATTTCCCCTTTCAACACTCCAGTAAAGAATCATCTCGTTTAAAGGTTTAATGTTCCGCCATCAATAATCAGAGTTTCACCAGTAATAAAGGATGCCTCATCAGATGCAAGGAATAAAACAGCATTAGCTATTTCTTCCGGTTTCCCAATTCGTTTTAATGCATTCGCAGTCGATAATATCGGCCACTTATCTGTTTTCTTCCAATCCTCAACCATATTTGTATCTGTTATCCCTGGAGCTATTGCATTTACACGTATATTCTTTCTTCCAAATTCTGTAGCAGCCGTTCTGGTTAATGCCATCACACCACTTTTGGATGCAGAATAAGCAGATACAAGTTTTTGCCCCTTAATACCTGCGATACTCGCTGTATTAACTATGGAACTTCCTGCTTCCATTTTCGGAATAACGTACTTCATTCCGAGAAAGACACCCGTAATATTTATATCCATTACCTTTTCCCATTCTTCTATGGAAACATCTGGTAGTTTCTTTTCTTCACTATTGACCCCAGCATTGTTGAAGAAAATATCGATTCTTCCAAACACACCGATTGCTCGATCTACCATATTCTTAACTTCCCCAGCTTTCGTCATATCACAACGAATGTGCTCTGCTTCTCCACCGTTTTCCTCAATGATTGCTGCCGTCTTCCTAGCCGCTTCTTCCCTGACATCAGCTACAACTACTTTTGCTCCCTCTTTTGCAAATCGAACAGCTGTAGTTCTCCCAATATCCCCTCCACCACCAGTAATAATTGCTACCTTATTCTTTAAACGCATGTCATCCATCCTTTCTGATCAATGAACTAACCAGTTAGTATTTTCTATTTGTTTTTTAATCTCTTTAATTCTTGCTCCCTAAGTTCTCGTTTTAAAAGTTTTCCTACACTTGACTTTGGAAGATAGTCACGAAATTCTATCAATCTTGGAACTTTGTAAGCTGCTAAATTTTTACGACAAAATGTAATAACTTCTTCTTCTTTTATTGACTTATTTTCTTTTAATGTAATATAAGCTTTTACAGTTTCTCCTCTATATTCATCCGGAATACCAATTACAATTGCCTCTTTAACCTGTGGAATTTGATAAATTACTTCCTCAATTTCTCTTGGATAGATATTATAACCGCCAGCAATGATCATATCCTTTTTGCGATCGACAATGTAAAAGTACCCATCTTCATCCATATAGCCTATGTCACCAGTGTGCAACCAACCATTCTTTAATGCTACCTCTGTTTCCTCCGGATTATTCCAATACCCTTTCATCAATTGGGGACCCCTGACTATAATCTCTCCATTCGTTTTAAATGGGGCTTCTTCTAATCCATTATCTGTTTCCACCACTACCTTAGCTTCGGTTAATGGCAAAGGAACACCTACACTACCTATTTTCATTTTGGAATGCGGATTACTTATGGCACCAGAAGTCATTTCTGATAATCCATATCCATCAGAAAGATATGAATTCTTTCCCATTAATTTTTCAAATTTGGTATAGGTTTCCAACGGCAACGGTGAACTTCCGCAAAAAAACACTTTAATATGTTCTAACCCGTACGTTTCAACGTTAGGAAAATGAAGCATAGAGATAAACATAGTAGGTACACCAAAAAAGAACATTGGTTTTTCCTTCTTAATTACATGTAATACGGTCTCTGTCTCAAAACGTGGTAAGATGATTTGTTTATATCCAAATAGATAACCTGTCATTGTAACACTTGCTAGACCGAAGATATGGAATAATGGTAAAAAACTTATGACCACACGATTTGCAGTTTCATCGTTTTTAAATTCTTTTAATAGAAACTCATTAACTAGCTCAGTTTGATTAACAAAATTTTGATGGGTTAACATAACGCCTTTTGATCTCCCTGTTGTTCCACCTGTATATTGGAGCAAGGCAATATCTTCTTTAGGATTTATTTTTATATGTGGAGCTTGAGAATGATATGTATTTATAAAATCATCAAAGAACATATCATTCTCATGCAGTTTAATATTTCTTTTTTCGGTAAACTGAACAACGATTATTTTTTTTAGAGAGGTCTGAGGCTGGACTCTTTTCACTCGTTCATAAACCGAGTCATGGCAAATCATAAATTCAGCTTCTGTATCATTCAATTGGTACTCGAGTTCCCTTTCTACATACATCGGATTTGTTTGAACAACTATTCCACCTAACCGAACAACACCAAAAACAGAAAATACATACTGTGCACAGTTTGGTAACATAATCGACAATCGGTCACCCTTCTCCAATCCTTGCTCGAAAAGGCTACTTGCTAACTTTTCGGATATTTCCTGAGCCTCTTTGTAGGTCCAGGATTCATTTTCAAATTGAAGGGAAATTTCATTTCTAAATCTTTTAACTGCACTATTTAATAATTCCGTTAAAGTTCTTTCCTTAATTTTCATATTAGGATCTACATTTTCAGGATAGAACTCTAACCATCTTTTTTCTTTTGAATTCACGACCTCATCTCCCTCGTATATATACTTTCTAAGGGAACAGCTTACGTAACTCACCTTAAAACTTAAGGAATGGCGATTAGTTTTCCATAAGTCTTACGGTCCGCAAGTACTTCTAAAGCATCTGGAACATTTTCAAAAGGAAATTCTTTATAAATTAATGGGCGGACAGCTCCTTCATTGTATAGGTTCACTATATTATCATGAATTTTCCTAGTCTCTTCTGGATATTTTCTAGCGAATAATCCCCAGTGAACACCAACGATAGAGTAATTTTTAACTAATGCATGGTTGACTGGGGCATCTGGGATTCGTCCACCAGCGAAACCAATGACTAAAATACGCCCATCAAAGGCAATACATTTGCGCGAACGATCAAATACGTCTCCTCCGACAGGGTCATAAATAACATCTGCACCTCGACCATTTGTTTCTTTCTTAACAGTAGAAACAAAGTCTTCGGAAGTATAGTCAATAACAACGTCTGCTCCCAAATCCTTACAGACTTTTACTTTCTCTGGACCACCCGCAGTTGCAATAACTTTTGCTCCTATTGCCTTACCTAACTGAATAGCGGCAGAGCCAACTCCTCCAGCTCCCGCATGGACGAGAAGGACTTCTCCCTTTTGTAGTTTTGCCCGATAAAATAAAGCATAGTAGGACGTTTGGTACGTGATAAACATTCCAGCGGCTTCACTTGCCGATATCGAATCAGGAATAACATAAACAGAATCCTCCGAAACACTAACAAACTCAGATAATCCTCCATTTGGAAGGGGCGGTGTAGCAATTACACGCTGTCCTACTTTAAGTTCTGAATTACCTCCTACCTCACAAATAATTCCTGATATTTCTGCCCCTAGTGTAAATGGAAGGGGAGGTTTTTCCTGATATTTCCCTTGACAAAGTAAAATATCAAAAAAGTTTAATGATGACGCTTCAACTTCTATTAATACTTCTCCTACCTTTACCTCTGGACGTTCCGTTTCTAACAATTCCAATACATCTCTAGGTTCACCTAATCTAGTCACTTTCCAGCTACGCATTTCTGTTCCTCCTAACATTTTAATTCTTAAATAATATAAAGAAGACTTCCATCAGTAGGGGTTTTCCTTCATCCCCCACTGATGCCTTATCGGACCTTTACGGGTAGTTTATCTACCACCAAGCTTATTTGCTTCCCCAGAAGCTTGAGGTGGGTCTTACTTCCCGTTTAGGTGGGTAAAATACTAAACGTACAGTATGTTTCTAGGTTCATTATATAATTTGTTTTTGTAATATTCAATATATTTTTACAGTATTTCTTTAAAAACCTGTTGGCCAATTAGCTAACTTCCTCTCACTAAGAGACCCATTTTTAGCACATGCATATTCTAACGTCTGAATTAAAAACTTTCTTGTGTCTCTTGGATCAATAACATCATCAATTAAATATTTACCAGCAGCTTTATATGGTGAACTGTCAAATCCCCAGTTTTTCAGTAACTCTAAGCGTTCTTCTTTTTTATTCTCGGTATTTTGTAATTGACGACCATATACTACATTAATGCCAACCTCTGGTCCCGTAAAATTAATTTCGGCTGTCGGCCAGGCTACAACAAAATCGGCTCCCATCGTCGGACCGCACATATTGCCATATGCTGCACCAATACTTTTTCGAATAATAATAGAAATCTTTGGTACAGTAGATTGTGCTAGTGCTTGATTCCACATCATAATTTTTGTAGGCATTTTAAGTTTTTCCGCGTCACTAGATACCCGAAAACCAGAAATATCATGTAAAAAAATTAACGGAATATTATATGAATCACATAGACAAATAAAATCTGTTGCTTTTTCACATTCATTGGGACCAGCTGCGCCTGCAAACTGCATAGGTTGATTTGCTACAATACCGACAACTTTACCATTCATTCTCGCTAAGACAGTAATTAATGCTTTTCCAAATGTTGGCTTCATTTCAAAGTAATCTTCATTATCTACAATCAACTTAATCACTTTTTTCATGTCATAGGCACGTTTACGATTTGTTGTAACGATATCGACTACTTTGTCTAAACTTCGATACGGTTCATCATTTGTCTCTTTGCATCTTGGTTCTTTACCAGCATGTTGTGGCATATAGTCTAGGAATTTTTTTATACTTTCAATTGAATCCTCTTCATTTTCCGAAAACTGATCTACTTGTCCCGTATACTTCGCATGAACATCCCATCCACCAAGTTCTTCGTTTGTTACTTTTTCTCCTGTTGCCACCTCTAACATCCTTGGTCCAGCAACAGCCATTGTTGTTCCCTTGACCTGTGTTACAAAATCAGAGGATACCGCTAGCCATGTTGGACCACCAAAACTATCTCCCAAGATGGATGTTACCATAGGAACTTCTCGCTGATGTCGTAACATTACTTGTGGGAATAGCATTTGACTAATACCGTCAGAACCCATTCCATCGGGCATGCGTAGTCCTCCACCTTCCATTAAATTTATTAAAGGGAATCCTCGTTTAAAAGCATATTCATGCAGTGCCTTCGTCTTTCGGAAATATACAATTCCTTCTGTTCCAGCAAATACGGTTTTATCTGCAGCTTGCACAACTACCGGGCGACCATTAACCTTTGCGAGACCAGTTACAATACCATCACCAGCACTTTTATGTTCCATGCCCTCTTGATCAGAATGTGCTAGTAAACCTAACTCTAAAAAAGAGCCTGGGTCCACCAATTTATTAATTCGTTCCCTTGCTGTAAAAAAGCCAAGCTTATGCTGTTGTTTTATTTTCTCTTTTCCACCTCCTAACTTTGCAATTTCTTTTCTATTTAATAACTCTTTAATTTCTTTTTCCATATATGATCTCCTTTTAGAAATTCTAGTAAGATTCAATGCATCTTGGAAGGCACCTTCACGAATTATTACTCCTTAATTTATCTGATTGAGCAAATCTGACAAAATAATTAATTGAATCTGGATTACTCATGGCATCAACACTTGCAGCTTTTTCCACAGAAATACCTAATAAAATTTTACGAACCGGAATCTCCATTTTCTTACCAGTTAATGTTCTTGGTACTTCTTTAATAGCAAATATATCATCTGGTATGTGGCGTGGAGACACTTCTTCTTTTATTTTCATATTTATTTTTTTCTTCAACTTGTCTGTTAAATCAACTTCTCCGGATAATACCACAAATAATGGCATATAAGCTTGATGGAGATATCCACTTAAGTCCACAACAAGACTGTCGAGCACTTCAGGTACAGATTCGACTGCATTATAAATCTCACTTGAACCACTTCTTACTCCCATTCGATTAATCGTTGCATCCGACCTTCCATAAATGACAGCACTACCACGTTCCGTTATTTTTAATAGGTCTCCATGTCTCCATACTCCAGGAAAATAATCGAAATAGCTTTCCTTATATCTTTTATCATCTGGATCATTCCAAAAGTAAAGCGGCATGGAAGGGAATGGCTTTGTAATGACCATTTCACCTATTTCACCTGTGACCGGCTTTCCGTTGTCATCATAGGAATAAACAGAAACCCCCAAGCATCTAGAAGGAATTTCACCAGCATGAATTGGTGATAGGGAGTTTCCAGCCACTATTCCTGCAGCTATATCTGTACCACCGCTAATAGGGGCTATCCTCACCCTCTTTTTTACATAATCATATACCCACTTAAATCCCTCTGGTGATAAAGGAGCTCCTGTATATGCAAAGGTATTCAGATTAGACAAGTCGTATGTTTCACCCGGTTTTATACCTACTTTCATACAATTTAGGATATGGCTGGGGCTAGTTCCAAAGATTGTCATTTTTGTTTTTTCAGCTAATCTAAAGAGAACGCCGTGATCTGGATACGAAGGACTTCCATCATATAAAACAACCGATGCGCCTGTAACCATAGCTCCTACCACACTATTCCACATCACCCAGCCGGTAGTTGTATACCAAAAGAATCGATCATTCGAAGTTATGTTTGATTGCAGATTTACGGATAAAAGAGAAAGTAATATTCCCCCATGCCCTTGAACAATTGGCTTTGGTAAACCAGTTGTACCGGACGAGTATAAAATCCATAGTGGGTGATCAAAGGGTACTCTCTCAAACGTTAGCTTGGCGGGAAGTCCGATTATTTCCTTCCAAAAAGTTCTTTGTTCTATACCACTCATATCAGGATCTTGATTTAAGTATGGTACTACGACTACTTTTTCAACACTAGGCAAATTTTCAACTAATTTTGAAACAGTTTCAATTCTGTTAAAAGGTTTTCCATTATACCTGTATCCATCAACAGTAAATAATACTTTTGGTTCAATTTGTTTGAAACGACCAAGAGTACTTCCAACACCAAATTCCGGAGCACAGCTGGACCAAATGGCTCCAATGCTTACAGTAGCAAGGAACGCTATAATGGTTTCAGGTATATTCGGCATATATGCAACAACACGGTCACCTTTTTTAACACCAATGGATTTTAAATAAGCTGCAATCGAAGCAGTCTTATCCAATAATTCAGTCCAACTTAATTCTGATAAAGGTTGATTCTCAGATGTGTAGAAAATGGCTGTTTTATCCTTTTTGACATTTCGTAATATATGCTCTGCATAGTTAAGAGTTGATCCAGAAAACCAATCGGCCCCTGGCATTATCTCTTTCTTTAAAACGGATTCATAAGGAGTATATGATTTCACTTGATAGTAATCCCAAATTGTCTCCCAGAACTCCTCCATATTATCAACAGACCATTTCCATAAATCTTCATATGTTTTCAGAGTAATATTTTTATTCATCCTCAACCATTTCTTATAATCCGTAATAGCTGCCCCTTCTATTTCCTTATTACTAGGACTCCAGAGTAATTCTCCTTCTTTAACAGTCATATTGCCTTCTCCCCTTTAAAAAGTTATTAATTTTCGGAATAAATTACCCATAGATGATGAATGCCGTTATTATTGCAAATATTAAGGCAATTAATGGTGCAATACAACATATCCAGAATACAGGTTTGTAACCTTCCTTGTGTGTCAATCCAGCGACTGTTAATCCAGTAACAACTGCACCATTATGAGGTAGGGAATCTAAGCCTCCTGAACTAATGGTAGCAATTCTGTGCAAGGCTTCTGGATCAACAAGAGTTGCATAGTGTCCACCTAGCGTATCCATGGCTATTCCTAGTCCACCTGAAGCTGATCCTGTAATACCAACAATGATATTTATTGCAATTGCGAATGAGATTAGTGGGTGACCAGGAATATTAAAAATAGCATCTTGTAACATTTGGAAACCTACTGTAGCTGAAACAACACTTCCAAAACCCACTACCGCACTAGTATTTAAAATTGGTGAAGCAACATTCATAGCACCAGTATTAAATGTTTTCATTGGCCGATCAATATATTTATAGAGTAGAATTCCAGCAGCAATCACTGCGATAGCCAATGATATTTCTATACTTAATTTAATGATATTTAGAAAGAGTAATAAGATAACCGATGGAATAATACTTAAAATAAAAGATGGATATTTTTGCTTGTTGTCAAATTTAAAAGTGTCATCCCCTTTTGTATCTTCATAACCCAAGTTCTTCATCTGATACCTCTTATCTTCTCGGCTTAACCACCAAAGGCCAAATGGTATAATAGTCAATGTTGCTACTATTCCGACAATTGGTGCTGCAGTTGCAGTAGTACCTAAATAATTAATAGGAATTAAATTTTGAATTTGCGGTGTTCCGGGAAGCATCGTCATCGTGAACGTACCAGAACCTAAGAATGCCGAACCAATAAATATTGGCCACGGAATATTTAGCTCTTTAAAAATGGGTCTTGCAATTGGCATGACTGCAAATATAACAACGAATAAACTAACCCCACCATAGGTTAATGCTCCGGTGATAGTCATAATTGCTATGATAACAGATAATCTACTTTTCTTACCTGTAACTTTTAGGATTCCTCTAGCTATACTAGTTGCAGCTCCACTATCTTCCATCACCTTACCAAAAAGGGCACCAAATAAGAATATTAAAAAGTAATTACCTACAAAACCAATAAACCCTTCTATATAATGGTTTGTCAAAGCCGCATCAATCGTAATCCCACTCGTTATTGCGACCAGTGCTGATACGGCTAGCGATATAATCAATAAATTAAATCCTTTTAATGCAAGAAATATTAGTAGTGATAATGCAACAATCGTCCCTACAACACTAGCAATTTCCATAATTATCCTCCCAATTTAATTACATAGGTTTACCCTTCCTTTTTCAAAAGTCTCCTTAATACTTTACCTGAGCTTGTGGCAGGTAAACTATCAATAAATTCTATAGCTCTTGGATACTTGTAAGCAGCCATTTTTTCTTTCGCCCATTCTATCATTTCATTCTCGCTTATTTTTCCTTTATAAGATGGTTTTAGCACGATAAATGCTTTAACGCTTTCGCCACGTTTTGGATCGGGAACACCAATACAAGCCACCTGAGAAATAGCTTCATGATCACTCATTAAAGCTTCAACATCTTCTGGAAATACACTGAAACCAGAGGATTTAATCATTTCTTTTACACGACCTAGAAAATATAAATAACCATCTTCATCAATACATCCAATGTCACCAGTGTATACCCAGCCATCACGTAATGTTTCTGCTGTTTCTTCAGGCCTATTTAAATATCCTTTAAATACACCTGGATTTTTTACCGCAATTTCTCCTTGTTTCCCTGGTGGAAGATCTTCTCCTGTTGCGAAATCAATAATTCGAAATTCTGTGTCGTATGTAGCGATTCCACATGAGCCAAATTTGATCTTTTCGATAGGCATAAAAGTATCGCATGTATGTGTTTCACTTAATCCGTACGATGCTTCAAGTACAACACAACCTTTTGTTAGCTTCTTCCAGGCATTTGCTAATTTTTCATCTACCTTCATACCAAAACTAGTTGCAAAATTTAATTCTAAGGATGAAAGATCTCTATTTTCAATACCAGGATAATTTAAAATAGCAGCATTCATCGTTGCAACGGAATAAAACTTATTAATCTTGTATTTCTCTATTGCTTGAATAGTAGCTTCCGTATCAAAACGAGTAAAGAGGACACAGAATAAGGCTTGGTATACAGGAATATTAACACCCATTACCATACCCGCAATATGGCATAGCGGAGCATTGGCTAGGGTTCTATCCCCTTCCCCCAATCTATAGCTATGAACAGTAGCTGCAGTTTTAAATAAAGCATTTCCATAGGTTAACATGGCAGCTTTTGGACGACCTGTCGTTCCTGAGGTAAATACCAATAACCCAACATCATTCCATATATCAATTTCCTCGGTCTTCGATAATGGATCGGTGGATTGAATTATGTTTTTCATGTCATAGGTATTATTTATAATCCTTTTTTCGATTGTTAATTCTTCAGGTAGCGGAAGTGTTAATTGCTCTGGAAGTAAATCTATATAATTAGTAGTTACTATAAATTCAAGGGATAGAGTTTCACTTTTTATGGATTCGATATGTTGATAAAGTTCTTGGGAAGAGATAATTGCTTTAATTTCAGCTTCAGATATAAAATAAATTAATTCAGACGGCTTATACATTGGGTTCAGCGGAACAACAATAGCACCTAGCATTTGAATAGCATAGTGTCCAATTAAATATTGTGGACAGTTTTGCATATAAAGCGCAATCCGATCCCCTTTGCCGATACCTTTACTCTGTAAAAAGCTTGCAAATTTTTGAGTATAATCACTTAACTGCTTCCAAGTGATTGTATTTCCATAATACAAATATCCGGGTTGATTTGGAAAATCTACCGCGTTTTGCATTAAATATTCATGGAGGGGTTTTTCACCTAAACGATAATTTAATGTTTTTGGAAGTTCTTTTGGCCAATTTTTTATTAATACGTCCTTCACTTTTCCTCCTCCTTTTTATTTCTAATATTCAAAGTTTCCTATTTAATCTCAACAGCTTAAACAACTACCATTAAGACATCCCCTTCGTTAACAAAATCACCTTCTTTTACTTTAACCTCTTTTACTTTCCCGCTTTTTTCTGATTCAATTGGTATTTCCATTTTCATAGACTCTAAAATGACGACATCCTGATTTTCTATTATTTCTTCCCCGTGACTTACCAACACTTGCCAAACAACTCCTGCCAAATTCGCTTTAATTTCCATTAATTTCACCATCCTATAATTTTTGAATTGATTTGGTTTTGAAATAATTCTTTTAATTTATATTTTTCAACTTTATTAGTCGGTGTTCTGGGTAATTCGGAAATCATATAAATATATTTAGGCCACATAAATTTCGGCATGGTTTTCTGTATCCATTTTCTCAATTCGTCTTTGTGTAATTTTTCAGAATTAGGAACTACATAAATAACAATATCATCTTCATTGCCTTGAGTTGCCGGTACTGGAAAGGCTGCACAAACATTTACTTCTTTATGCTGATTTATCATATCCTCAACCTGATAGGAAGATATGTTCTCGCCTTTATGTCTAATTACATCCTTCATTCGGTCCACGAAATAATAATTTTCCTGTTCATCTTTATAGCCTGCATCTCCCGTATGGAACCACAAATTCTTAAATACTTCGACCGTGGCATTAGGAGTGTTAAAATATTCATTGAATTGGAGAAAAGGATAACATGGCCTTAGAACGAGTTGACCTGTTTCATTAGGACCACATTCTTCATCATATTCATTAACTATTGTAGCCTCATAAAACGGAGTGACTTTTCCCATATATCCTTTCGGTAAATCTTGATTACCCTTTCGCAAAGGAATTCCTAATTCATTCGCAATCCTTTTTGTTTCTTCCTTCGTGTAACCTTTGTACAAGTTGGTTGGCGTCCCCTGACCTTCTTCTAATTCGTCTATGATTCCGACAAATCCTACCCCCGCTTCCGTTTGTCCATAGCCAGCTGAAACAAAATGAATGCCAAATCTTTCGGCTACTTGATGATGATACTTGGGAAGTGGTTGCATATGGACACGTGTTAATGTGTTGATATGATCGTTTTCACTAGGCTCCTTATTCATAAGCCAAGGAATCATGACATCTAATAAGATAGCGTTGGATGCCTTGCTTACCTTTATCCTTTTCCAGAAATCATTTGGGCTAAATTTATCCCAAAGTGCAACGGTGCACCCGATAAAAGCACCTCTAGCAACCAAGGCAAATGCCCCGCCAACGTGATACATTGGTAAATCATTATAAATTATATCCTCTTGCTTATTAAGTACACGAAACATATACGTGTACCCGTGTATCCAACGAAAAGATTGTACGACACCCTTTGCCTTCCCCGTTGTCCCGGAAGTATAAATTATGTTTGCGCTATCATAATATTTAATCTCAATATTTGGATTGTTTATATCTCCGGAAATCATTTCATCAAAAGTAGTAGTCGGAAACTTATCATGTATTTGGATATCTTTTAATCCTAGAAGATAGTCGTGACTTGCTTTCTTTGGCTCATAGAGAACAACAGGGATAGGGTTCAACTCGGATTGTACCTCATTTAATAACGAAATCATCTGTCTTTCTGTTATGAGAATACTTGGCTGCGTATCATTTAATTGGTGGGTTAATAATCTGCCTTTATAATTAAAATTGATTGGACAAAATACGGCTCCGACCTTCCATATTCCAAACTAGGATAAAAACTTTCTAATATGTTCAAAAGCTTCCTTTTCCGTTTTAACTATGTTATCTATTGCTCCACTTGAGCGGTGAACCTGTGAACCACCAAGTTCTTCCTTAGTCAATTTTTGTCCAACGCCATAATTAACTATTTGTGGCCCAGCAACAAACAATTGGGATATTTCTTCTACCATTACTGAGAAATGCGATGCGGTAACTCGTGCAGCCCCTAATCCGGCAACAGAACCTAAGCACGCTGCAACTACGGGAACCCTCCCCATATTTTTCACTACGTAATCCCAAGCGGGGTTAACCGGTACATAGGTATGCCCCTCTGTTTCTAGAAAGGTCACACTACCTCCGCCACCAGTTCCATCTACCAGCCTTACCATTGGCAATTGTAAATCGTGCGCCATTTGTTCAAAATAAATCTGTTTTTCCATAATTGCACCATCAGCAGCACCACCCCGGACTGTAAAATCATCCGCACCAACAACAACCTTTCTTCCATCAATCCTTCCTGTTCCAATTAAAAAGTTTGCAGGTGTAAACTCTTTTAATTCATTCCCCTCATATATTGCTTTTCCAGCAATTGCCCCTTTTTCATGGAAGGTATTTTTATCCAGAAGATGATGAATTCTTTCTCGTACGGTTAATTTCCCTCTAGATCTATGTTTCTCTACGTTCTCCTTCCCACCCATTTCCTTGGCTAGTTTTTCCCTTTTTCTTAATTCATCAATTTCCGGTTGCCAGCTCATAACTAGATCTCCTTCCTCAAACAATTGAGAATATTACTTAGAAACATTACTGACTCCCACCGACAACACTTATAGAATTTTTAATCAGGATTGTCGATTGTTATAACATCAATTCTACAATTTTTCCACGATACTAAATTATTCATTTTACTACTGATTCCTCCGAGTAGTCGTACCATCCTTTACCTGTTTTTCTGCCAAGGTGTCCTTGTTTTACTTTTTCTTCAATCGACTTTGCTGGTTTATCTCTCGGATCCCTTGTTTCCTCATAGAGCTGTAAATTTGCATAATAGCCTACATCTATTCCAGAAAGATCCGCTAGTTCAAACGGTCCAAGAGGGTGACTCAAAGCCTTTTTAGCTATCAAATCAATATCCTTAAAATCGGCATAGCCATTTTCATATAAGTACATAGCTTCTTTTGAAAGAGCAAATAACAAACGATTCGCTATAAATCCATAAATCTCCTTTTCTAGTAATACCCCCGTTTTGCCAATGCTCTCACAAAAATCCATTGCTAACTGTGCCGTTTCATTGGATGTTTGATCGCTTTTAACTACTTCAACGCAATCCATCACTAATGGAGGAAAGAAGAAATGCATATTAATTACTTTGTCAGGCCTACTTGTCACATCAGCAATTTTCGAATTAACAATCGTGGAGCTATTCGTTGCTAATACTGTGTGCTTAGGTACTAGTTTATCTAACTTGGAAAACACCTCCCTTTTTACATCTAACTTTTCAACTACTGCCTCTATTACAAGATCGGCTTCAGCAACCGCTGTTTCCAAATCCGTTGTTAATTGAAGATTTGAGAAAGCTTCATTTTTTTCGTTCTCGGTTAATTTTCCTTTCTTAACCCAATCGTTCATCCGCTTCTCCAATGTTAATCTTTCCTTATCCAATGCCTTTTCGTTAATATCTTGTAAATAAGTCTCATAACCCCCAAGGGCACAAAGCATGGAAATTTGATGCCCCATGGATCCAGCTCCTAATACAGCTACCTTTTGAACTTGATTCACTATCATTTCCTCCTTCTAGATTGTTAATTATTGTGACGATTCTTCTTTTAATTTTCTTCTTAGAATTTTTCCAACACCTGTTTTTGGAAGTTCTTTTCTAAATTCAATAATGCGAGGTACTTTGTATGCAGAAAGATTAGCCCGACAATAGGAGATCAATTCCTCCTTCGTACAATTACTGCCATCTTTTAAAACAATAACTGCTTTCACGGTTTCCCCACGATATGGATCCGGAACACCTACAACAACTGCTTCTTGAATAGATGGATGTTCATATAATACTTCCTCCACATCGCGTGGATAAACATTATATCCACTAGCTATAATTAAATCTTTTTTGCGATCGACGATATAAAGATAGCCATCTTCATCCATATAAGCTATGTCTCCCGTATAAAGCCAACCATCTCGTAATGTTAGGTCTGTTTCATCAGGCATATTCCAGTATCCTTTCATCACTTGGGGACCTTTAATAATAATCTCTCCCACTTCACCAGCAGGAAGTTCCTTATTCCCAGTCGCTAAATCTACAATTTTATAATCTGTACTTGGAACACCAATTCCGACACTACCTGGTTTCCTAGTAGCAAATAACGGATTACAGTGTGTTGTTGGGGATGCCTCTGAAAGACCATACCCTTCCACTATTTTTGCCCCTGTTCTTTCTTCAAAAGATCGTAAAATCTCAACTGGCATAGGAGCACTACCGCTATTACAAATTTCCATACTATTTAAACCATATTCATTTACCTTAGGATGATTAATCAGAGCAATGTACATAGTAGGAACACCTGGAAATGATGTAGGCTGAATATTTTTAATCGTCTCAAGTACTTCTTCCAAATCGAATCTAGGTAATAGAATGTTTATGGCCCCTATATATATCGTTAAGTTCATACATGAGGTCATCCCATATACATGGAATAATGGAATAACGCTTAAATATCGTTCCTTCCCTATATTGATAGTATCCTTAAAAAACTCATAGGATTGCATAATATTTGCTAGAAGATTTCGGTGCGTCAACATGACTCCTTTTGACCGCCCTGTTGTACCACCAGTGTATTGCAATACTGCTACATCTTCTCGAGGATTAATATCCACTTCTACGGGCCGCTTATTTGCACTCTTTAAGAAAGACTGAAATCCTGTGGCCATATCATCTGTTGCATCCCGGCCTTCGATGTTCACTTTAATAACGTGTTTAACAAAAGTATTATCCATAACTTGATTTAGCACCGGTAGTAACGGTTCATAGATGACTATGGTTTCTGCTCCCGAATCATTTAATATATATTCTAATTCTTTACCAACAAGCATTGGGTTTAACTGTGTTACAATACCACCAGCTTGTAAAATACCGTAATAACTAATTACATACTGTGGACAGTTCGGTAGCATAATAGCTGCTCTATCACCTTTTTTGATACCTTTATCTTGTAAAGCTGCAGTAAATGCATCTACAAGATTATTAAGTTCCTTATAAGTCGTCTCCTTCCCATAAAAGTGGATTGCTGTGTTGTTTTGGAATTTGGAAACAGATTGCTTTAACATATCAGATAAGGACATATCAGGAATTGTTATTTCCTTAGAGATATGTTCTGGATAATGTTCTAACCATCTTTTCATTACGAATCCCCCTCAAGATTTAGTTTGAGACATCGTAACACCACGCTTCTTCTACCTTTTATTCATTTTCTTGGAGTACCCTCCATAAGATTTTTCCACTACTAGTTGTTGGGAAACTATCCCTGAACTCTATTATTCTTGGATACTTATAAGCAGCCATTTGGCCTTTTGACCATTCCATAATGTCCTGTTCCTTGACTTTACCTTTATAATGATCATTTAAAATGATAAATGCCTTAACGGTTTCCCCACGTTTTTTATCTGGTGCACGTACTACACACGCCTGTTGTACTGCTGGATGTTTGTATAAAATAGACTCAACTTCTGTAGGCCACACTTTAAAACCTGAGGCATTAATCATTCGCTTTAGACGATCAACAATAAAGAAATATCCTTCTTCATCCATACGAACAATGTCACCTGTTCTGAAGAATCGTTTGCCATCGATTTCTATATGTGCTTTTTCATTCTCTTCATCACGTTGATAGTATCCTATAAAAACTTGAGGACCATTTACAATTAGTTCTCCTTCTTGATTAACCCCAAGTTCTTTACCAGTAGTAGTATCTATAATTCTTGCATCTACATCGAATGAAGGTATTCCTAGACACTGCAATTTCGGTCGATCAGGTGGATTAAAATGGGTATGAGATATCGTCTCTGTTAAACCATACCCTTCGATAAATCGGAGTCCTGTTCTTTCATATAAATCCTCTCCTACCGCCTCTGGGAGAGGTGCTCCACCTCCTCCAATTACTTCTAATGATGATATGTTGTAGTTTTTTAAATTTTGGTTAGATAAAAAGTCGATTAACATCGTACTAATATTGATCCAATGGGTACATTTAAATTTCTCTATTGTTTTTGCAGCGTACTCACGATCCCATCTCGTCATAATCACAAGTGTACTTCCTGCATAAATTGGGGACAGTGTGCTGTGTATTAATCCCGTTACGTGGAAAAGTGGTAAGGTTGTTAATGTAATCGTATCCGCCGTTAAGTTCATCCAATGATAGGCCCCTACCGTATTTGCCTGAACCGTGCTATTTGTATGAACACACCCTTTCGGTAGTCCAGTTGTTCCTGAAGTATAAGGAATTATGGCAATATCTCCACTCTCTCCTTTATATGTAGAAGCCTGAAGTTCTTTATTTAATGCTTCCCTCCAAGGGATAGCTTCTATTTCACCATCGGCTGACTTAGCAACCCTTTGAATGAATGCGTCATCTTCTTTACTGTAATCGGAATAAGTAGCCACTATTATATTTCTTAATAAATTCTCTTTCTTTAAAGGAAGAGCTTTTTCATATAGTTCTTGACCCACAATTGCATGATTAATCCCACAGTCCTTCACATAGAATTCTAGGTCCTTTGTCAAACTCATTGGATTAATAGGAACGACAACCGCTCGTAACCGTAAAATAGCAAAGAAACTAATAATAAATTGAGGGGAGTTCTGCATGAACAGTAGAATATTATCTTTTTCTTTAATCCCCCATTCTTTTTCCATATATCCCGCTAGACTTTCCACTTCTTTAAAAAGCTCCTTGTAGGAATAAGAGGCTCCATAATAGTGAAAGGCTACTTTATCCGGATACTTTCTAGTAGACATTTCAAGATTTTCATATAGCGTTGTTTGGGGAACAGTTAAGTTCTTAGGTAACCTCAATGGCCAATGTTTATAATGATTGGTATTTCTCATCATCTTACTTTTTTATCCTCCTTCTTGAGCTCAGAAATCTATGGTATTAATATAATCTTTCCTTTTGTTTTCCTAGATTGTAGAATTTGATGAACATGTGCTACTTCTTCTAATGGATAAGTGCCACCAATCGTTGTTTTTATTTTCCCTTGCTCTACGAAACTAATTAATTCCTTCAAACTAGAAAGGTATAGATCTGGCTCTTTCATAATCTGTGAAAGAAAAAAACCAATAATGGATTGATTTCTTTTCATTAGTTTAGATGGGTAAAATTTAGGCATATTTCCACTCGCGACTCCATAAATAACAAGTCTTCCAAAAGGTGCTAGACAATTTACCGTCTTATGAAAGACATCTCCACCAACCATTTCTAGTGCAACATCGACACCTTTGCCCCCAGTAATTTCTCTTACCTTATTCTCCCAACCCTCTTCCGTGTAGTTAACTAAATCATCCGCTCCCATTTCCTTCGCTAATTCCAATTTCTCAGGCGTACTAGCTGTAGCAATGATTCTTCCTGCACCGAAGATTTTTGCAAGTTGAACCGCTAACACTCCGACACCACCTGCTGCTGCATGAATAAGGACGGTCTCCCCCTCTTTAAGCCTTCCCATTGTCTTCAATATATGGTAAGCGCTTAAACCTTGTACCGGTATAGCTACAGCATGTTCAAAGGCTACTCCATCTGGAATAGGGATAAGCTGATTCGCCTTCACTATCGCATAATCTGCATAGCCACCAGATTCGATTAATGCCATCACCCTGTCACCTTTTTTTACCCCTTTTACCTTTTCTCCCATGCCAACAATTTCACCAGCAATCTCCAAACCTGGAATAAACGGCAATGGTGTTGGTACTACATATGCACCTTCACGTCTAGCTGTATCAGCATAATTTACTCCAATTGCCTTTATTTTTATTAGCACCTCTGTTTCTCCGATGTTGGGCAAATCTAATTCAATTAATTTCAAGACTTCAGGACCACCGTATTCCTTAAATTGGACCACTTTCATATCTTATTCTCTCCTCCACTTGCTCATGTTTCATTTCTTTAGTTAGGTACTTTGGATAAACTTATTTAGTCTTCATCCTCTTATAGAGGTTGTTCAAAAAGTCCGGTGATCCTTCTTTTTGAACACGCACTTATATACCTCTACTATAGTTCAATGCATAATGAATTAAACTTTCAACTAACCGATTCAAGTTAGCAAATCGCTGATCCTGAGTTTGGCCTTTCTTAAACCGGTAATAGATTTGTTGACCAATTACCGCAAGCTTAAAATATGCAAAAGTTAGATAGAAATGGATATTGGATAAATCCCTACCACTTTTCTTCGCATATTCTTGCATAAATTCCTCTCTAGTATAAAATCCATTTCTAGTCGTAACTGGCTCTTTATTGAATCCACTTTTTAATTCTTCTGGATCACCAGCCTCTATCCAGTAGCCTAAAGCTGCTCCTAAATCAGCAAGTGGGTCCCCTACCGTTGTCATCTCCCAATCAAAAAGGCCAACCATTTCACTACAGTCTTCAGAAAACATGGCATTATTTAACTTATAATCGTAATGAATGATGGCTGAGTCCTCTCGAGTTGAAACATTTTTTTCTAGCCATTTTGTTAACTTCTCAACCCCTGAGATGTCATCTGTCTTTGAAAGATCATAACGCTTTATCCATCCTGCTACTTGTCGTTCCATAAATCCCTCTGGCTTAGATATATTCAATAGATCAGTTTTCGTATAATCAACTTGGTGTAGTTCCACTAATTTATCAACCATGATTTGTGAAAGCTTACGACCTATTTCGGGTGTGTAAGAGATAGAATCAGGAAATTCTGTATCAATTACTATCCCTTTTCTTCGTTCCATAACAAAAAGACTACTACCAATAATTGACTTATCATCCGAATAAATATACGGTTTTGGTGCAGTAGAATATAATGGGTGAAGGTTACTTAAAATTCGATACTCCCTTTCCATATCGTGAGCCTTTGGAGCAACAGGGCCATAGGGAGGGCGCCGTAATACCGCCTCCCATGTCCCTATCTTTAACAAATAGGTTAAATTAGAATGCCCTGCTCCGAATTGTTCAATTTCCAGATTACCACTTGGAATGTTAGGTAGATTCTCTTTAATAAAATTAGATACAATTGCTTCATTTAACTCTTCACCTTGTCTTACATTGATTGTGTCATTATAAGAAAACTTCATACCATTTCCCTCCCGTGGCAAACATTTAAATACTATCCGACCAGTATGTTATGATTATTCAAAAAATTTATCCCGGATTATTATCTATATATAGATAATAATCTAGTTTTCTATGCCCTTTAAAATAACATTTGCATAAATTTTTGCTAATTCACTAGGTGACACATCACCCTCTGGGTTATACCAGTTATAACTCCAGTTCACTATACCTAATACCCCGTACGCTAGCATGTCTGGACGATCTGCTTTTCTGAATTCACCTTGTTCTATTCCAGCTTTAATTACCGCTTCTACGTTTAAATAAAACTGTTTTCTAATTTCCTTTATTTTCTCTATATTCCCTTCACTTAAATGCCTCAACTCTCTAAAGAAAACCCTAGCACTTGGTCCTTTTTCTGTCACATCCATAATTAATAAAGTAATAATTTCTGTAATTTTTTCTCTTTGGGATAGATGAGAGTTATCAACGATATGTTTCTGTCTTTCCAACAGACTTGTAATATAATCATAGTGAATATCCATTAACAATTGTTCTTTACTTGAATAATAGTAGTAGAAAGTCCCTTTTGTAACACCGATTGCATCTACAATATCTTGAATAGACGTTGCACTAAAACCCTTCTTTTCAAATAGTTTGATACTTACTTCTGTAATTTTCCCCTTCATCACAATCGTTCCTCACTGCATAAGATTTTTGTACATTAATGTCTAGCGCCAGCGCCCAGCTACTAGTGAGACTTCCTTCACCTTCGTACTTCGCTAAATGGCGCTTGCGCTTTCTTATTATAATGTACCACAACGTCTATAGAAGTTCACTAAGCATAGGCACTAGAACCACCGTCAACTCTTAGAATATCCCCTGTTACAAAATCTGATGCTGTTGATGCCAGAAAAAGGGCTGCACCTTTCATATCTTCATCACTACCGAATCTATTTAATGGTGTTCCAGCTAGAATTTTATCTCCACCCTTTTCTAATAAACCTTTTGACATTTTCGTAGGAAAGAAACCTGGAGCAATCGCATTTACATTAATATTGTGTGGACCCCATTTAACGGCTAAATCCTTTGTAAAAGTCATTACAGCACCTTTACTAGTATTATATCCAATGGTATCCATCACGTTTGGATCAGTCCCGCCAAACCCCGCAACCGAAGCAATATTAATGATTTTTCCTTTCCCTTTTTTCATCATAACTTTCCCGACTTCTAAACACATTAAATACGTTCCAGTTATATTAACATTGATCACTTTTTCCCAAGCTTCAAAAGGCATTTCGGTTATTGGTGCACCCCAGGTTGCCCCACTATTATTCACTAAAATATCTACTGTTCCGAAATATTTCACTGTCTCGTGAACTACTTTTTTTACATCCTCCAGTTTGGAAACATCGCAACCGTAGGCTAATACTTCCGTTCCAAATTTTCTTTTTAGTTCTTCAGCCTTTTCTTTACAAGCATCTACTTTTCTAGAACATAAAACAAGGTTTGCTCCTGCATCCGCATAGGCTTCAGCAATTTGAGCCCCAAGTCCACGTCCCCCTCCTGTAATAATGGCAGTTTTTCCTTTTAAATTAAATAAATCCATAACACCCATTTTATTCCCTCCCGCTATCATTACTGGTAGTTTTTCATTTCTAATCTCGCAATTTGGCGACGGTGAGCCTCATCCGGTCCATCCGCAATCCGAAGTGTTCTTGCATTAGCCCAATGATACGCTAATGTAAAGTCGTCACTCACGCCTGCAGCACCAAATACTTGGATAGCACGATCAAGAACCTTTAATGCCATATTTGGGGCAACTACCTTAATCATGGCAATTTCTTTTTTCGCCACTTTATTCCCAACGGTATCCATCATATATGCTGCTTTAAGTGTCAATAAACGAGCTTGTTCTATTTCAATACGGGAATCTGCAATCCACTCCTGGATGACTTCATGTTCAGACAATTTTTTACCAAAAGCCTTCCGAACCTGTATACGCTTACAAATATCTTCAAGAGCTCTCTCCGCAAGTCCTATTAAACGCATGCAATGATGAATTCTCCCAGGTCCCAACCTTCCCTGTGCAATAGCAAATCCTTTTCCTTCATCCCACAGCATATTTTCTACAGGCACTCTAACATTATCATATTCTATTTCAGCATGACCATGCGGCGCATCATCATAACCGAATACTGGTAGCATTCGTTTTATTTTTACTCCAGGGGCGTCTAATGGAACAAGAATCATAGACTGTTGTTCATGCCTTGGGGCTGATGTATCTGTTTTTCCCATTACGATAGCAATCTTACATCTTGGATCTCCTGCACCAGAGGACCACCATTTTGTCCCATTTATAACATATTCATCACCATCTCTTACAATGCTTGTAGAAATATTCGTTGCATCACTCGACGCTACATCCGGCTCCGTCATAGAGAAACATGATCTTATTTCACCCGCTAACAAGGGCTCAAGCCATTCCTTCTTTTGCTTTTCTGAACCATAGCGAGCTAAAACTTCCATATTTCCTGTGTCTGGCGCACTACAGTTAAAAGCTTCAGGGCCAATCACCGATCTTCCCATTATTTCACATACGGGAGCATATTCTAGATTTGTTAACCCCGCCCCATATTCGCTTTCAGGTAAAAATAAGTTCCATAACCCCGCTTTTTTTGCCTTTTTCTTTAATTCCTCCATAATTGGAGGTATATCAGACCATCTAGTTTTTTGTTGATTTAATTGGTCTTGATAAACCTTCTCATTTGGATAAACATGCTCTTCCATAAACGTATTAACCTTTTTCTTTAAATCTAAAACCTTCTCAGAATATGAAAAATCCATTTTATCTCCCCTAACTCTATAATTTCACATACCTACCGTATAGTATGTTCCTAATATTTATAATATTATAGTAAAATTTAAAAATTGTAAACCCCTCTCTTCATACCGACAGTTATTTATCATCTACATATTTATTTATCCGGGAGTTTGACACCCTAAAATAAAAAAAACGCGCAAAAGCCTTGGTACGGCTTTATTTTTTTGTCAAATTTTTCATAATTTTATTGCGTAACATTTCGTAATATACTATAATTAAGGTAACATTAGCTGCTTTGGGGGTAATTTTATGCGTATTAAAGTGAGTCGTTCTAAAAATTCCAAGTCTTATTTTGTAATTAAAGATATTTATCGGGGCAATAAAAGGACAACCAAAGTTGTTGAAGCCTTGGGAAATGACAAAGAAATTTTAGAAAAGCATCCTGGTGTGGATCCCTATACCTGGGCAAAAGAATACGCTAAAAAGTTAACACTGGAAGAAAAGGAACGAAACTATAAAATCGTCACCAAATACAGTCCTGCCAAGCAAATACCATTGAATAAACAGACGCTATTTAATGCTGGTTACCTCTTTTTACAATCTATTTACCATGGGTTAAAACTGGATAAAATTTGCCAGAAGATATCTCAGGAGTATGAATTCAAATATGATCTGAATGAAATACTTTCGCGCCTTCTTTATTTACGGATTCTACATCCGACCTCTAAAAAAGGAACGTTTGAACATTCGAAAGACTTACTTGAACCTGCACATTTTCAGTCACATCAAATTTATCGGGCACTTGGTGTCCTCGCCGAGCAATCAGATTACATAGAGGAAATGGTGTATAAAAACAGTCTAAATGTAGTGGATAGAAACACACAGATTCTATATTATGACTGCACAAACTTTTTCTTTGAAATCGAAGAAGAAGACGGTTTAAAACAATATGGAGTTTCTAAAGAAAATCGCCCCAACCCAATTGTTCAAATGGGACTGTTCATGGATGGGTCAGGCCTTCCACTTGCTTTTAGTATGACACCTGGAAATAGAAATGAACAAACAACCTTGAAACCGTTGGAACGTCGTATTTTAAAGGACTTTAACCTTTCAAAATTTGTTGTATGTACAGATGCCGGTCTATCTTCAAATAAGAATCGGATATATAATACTCGAGGAAAACGCGCCTTTGTAACTACGCAGTCTATCAAAAAACTGAAGAAATTTTTGAAGGAATGGTCTCTGGATCCTGAAGGGTGGCGAATACCAGGAAGTAATAAAAAGATAAATTTGAATGACATTCGCAATCTCGAAAATGACCAGAGAACGTACTACAAAGAGCGTTGGATCAAGGAAAATGATCTAGAACAAAAGTTAATTGTCACCTACTCCCCTGTTTATCAGCGTTATCAATCATCCATTCGAGCTAAACAAGTTGAACGAGCGAAGAAAAAGATGGAAAATCCAAGCTCGTTGAATAAACATAATCAGAATGACCCAAAGAGATTCATTAAAGCGACACATGTAACAGACAATGGTGAAATTGCGGATAAGACGCAAGCAACTCTGAATCAGAAACAGATTGATAACGAATCCATGTATGATGGATTTTATGCCGTATGTACCAATCTAGAATCAACTATTGAGGAAATAATTAAGATAAATCATGGGCGATGGGAGATTGAGGAGACATTCCGAATACTAAAAAGTGAATTCCAGGCTCGACCAGTTTACTTGCAAAGAGAAACCCGAATAAAGGCACATTTTCTAACATGCTTTTTGTCCTTATTGATCTATCGCATTCTAGAAAAAAAGTTGGATGAAAGATTTACATGTCCTGAATTAATTAGTACGTTAAGAAATATGAACATGCTAGAATTGGATGGAGAAGGATACATACCTGTATATACTCGAACAGAAATTACGGATGCATTACATGATGCATTTGGCTTTAGAACTGACTACGAAATAGTTACTCAAAAAAATATGAAAAAAATTTTTAAACAAACCAAAAGGGAAAAATAGTACGCAGTTTTATGCCTTAAAAAAATCGCCATAAACATTGATTTAGCAGTGTTTTTGGCGATTTTTAGTGTCAAACATGAGATTATAGTAAAATTTAAAAATTGTAAACCCCTCTCTTCATATCGACAGTTATTTATCATCTACATATTTATTTATCCTAACTTTTGTCTGTACATATGCTTGCACCAACACATAAATCACAACCGCATATTTCCAATTAAAACGAATTCCATTTTTCAACGAACTTAACCCGTTCTCACTACTCAATACAATAACCGGCATAATTAACGGGGACAATAATATCGAAATAGTACTCCCAGATGTGATAGCTAATACGACCAATTCTTTCGCATATGGTGACACCCTCTCGGCATTAAAATACCGAGCTTCCAAAGTGGAAACCTCTTAAAAGAGGCGGAAGCAGTTCACTAGGATGGGAGCTTGTCTCCCGACAATCCCTTGTTGTTCCATTTCTGGCCCACCTTCTAACATGACTGCCATACCCCATGCCACTTGGGGCTCCTAGGTTGGATTGTACCACCTAGGCACTTGAACTATAATACGAACCTATCTCACGACTGTTCCGTACTACCCCGCCAAGCTTGTGCTACGTGCAATATTATTTGAAGCATTCAAATCAGCATGACAAGTATAGCCACATTTTACGCAACGGAATTTATCTCCGTAGCGGTTATTCTTTTCTGCATGACCGCAACATCCGCAAAATTGGCTTGTTTGATAAGGGTTAATATCTACAACTGGAATATTGTGTTTCGCAGCTTTTTCTTTGATGAACTGTTTTAATTGATAGAAAGACCACGAGTGAATGGTTTTATCTGCTCTCTTCATGCTACGACATGTTTTTCGAATGTCGTCTAATGCTTCCATTTTTATGATTGGATTATCAAATTGTAGAGCGAAATCTACTATATCTTTAGCTAATTTTCGGTTATAATCTTTCATCCATTCTCTTTCTTTTTTACCTATACGTTTGATGACGCGCAGCGCCTTTGCTTTACCTAACGAACGTCGTAGGGAACAAAAATGACGTCGCATATAACCGACTTCCTTACCAGAAAAAAATTGTCTTTTACCACTAAAGGGTTCAGAAACGACCGCAATATGTCCCAACCCTAGATCCACACCAATAGATGTAGACTTTTGTCGTTTCATGTTTTCAAAGATGCGTTTATGTTTCTTTTCAAAGTCTAGTTCTGAACTTATTTGTATTGGAATTGCCACATACCAATGTTTTCCTTTACGCAACAATTCCATGGTTCCACGAAACCCTTTCTTCTTTTGCGTCAGAAATGGAAAAAACGTTTGTACATCTTTTGTTTCTACTACCGGTAGTGCCTTTTTCCCCATATTAGAGGTAAATGCAATGTACCATCTTCCATTTTTCTCTATGGAATTCCAGTTTTGATTATTTATTTTCACACCAAGTGACTTTTTGAAAATAGGAATCGTTGTTGCTCGCCCTTTCCTATAATCAGAAACAGCCTTTTTTGCGCGACGAATAGCCTCGTTTTTTATAGAGGATTTGAGGTTGAATGGTACGTCTTTTGAAGAAATTTTTTCTCCATTTTGAATGCGTTCCACACAATCATTTACGCAATTAGAAAACTCCTTTTGCTCATAAATGAATTGTTTATGCTTTTTCTTTGTTGGCTTTTTGAGTTTAACTAATATAGTTTTCGTAGCCATTTTTTCACCTCCCATATGGGGATATTTTACCAAACATACGTTCTATCATCAACCTAAAAGGCCTTAGATATTAAAGTTATTCAAAAATAAAAGACTTGGCATTCATCCCCTCATTAAAATAAGGGGCGTTCTGCCAAGCTCGTAAAATGGTAAACAACACAATAGTAATTCTTATTCCTAAGCTAAAAAATAACTGCATGTTTACGTCTCCCAACAGCTATGTACTCTTATATCCCTTTTCATTACTATAGCACAGCAGCTGTTGGATTATTGTCTAACTTTAGCAAAGAAAAAAAGCATTCACCACAGAATAGGTGAATGCCTTTTTGGAAGGTATCAATTAAAAAAGTATTCCATTCTTGCTTCGACTTCAGGAACTTAAATCACCGCATGCTCTTCCTCTTTCATGTCCGTAATAAACATATACCCCGGAGCATGGGTGATCACTAATTCTGGTCTACTTGCCATGACTACTGCTTGAGGGGTAACACCACACCCCCAGAATACTGGAATTTCTCCTTCATGTATGGTTACAGGATCACCAAAATCAGGATCATTAATATCTTCAATTCCAATCATGGAAGGATCGCCAATATGAATCGGGGCCCCATGAACAGATGGAAATCTAGACGTAATTTTCGTAGCACGAATTGCATCATTAGGTTTCATTGGACGCATACTTACTACCATTGGCCCTTGGAAAACTCCGGCAGGTTCACAAAGAATATTTGTCTTATACATCGATACATTTTTACCTTCCTCAATGTATCGAATTGGAATTCCATTATCTATTAAAGGCTTTTCAAATGTGAAACTACAACCGATTAAGAAGGAAACAAAATCATCTTGCCAATAAGGGGTGATGTCTGTAACTTCTTCGACCAATTCCCCATGTTTATAAATACGATACTTTGATATATCTGTCCGCAAATCACCAGTTGGTGCCGTCTTTTTCGGTACAGGGGAACCGACATCTGTTACTTCGATTAATGGACATGATTTAGGATTACGCATACTAAACAATAAAAAATCATACGCATATTTCTTTGGCAAAATCACTAGGTTTACTTGTGTATACCCTGGTGCTAACCCAGTTGTCGGCTTTTGCCATTCCCCAGTTCTGATTTGTTGACGTATCTCTTCTGTAGTTTTACTCACGATGCATAACCTCCTTTAATTTCATCAAATTCATTATTAAAAAACCCCTGCTCCAACTGCCAATTGATGTAATATTTTTTCCTGTTTAATACGTAAAGTTTGTGCTTCATGTACACTTATTGCCTCAAATTGCAATTTTCTACCTGGTAAATTCTGAGCAACCCTTGCAATATCAACTGAAATGACAGTGGCAATCCTTGTATAACCACCTGTTGTTTGACGGTCTGCCAAAAGTATAATGGGTTGACCATTTGCTGGAACTTGTACCGTACCGGGAAAAATACTGTCTGAGATAATATCCGCTCCTGTTACATGTTGAAGTTTTGGACCATTTAAACGCATACCCATTCTATCCGTCTGTTTTGTAATTTCATATGTCCCAGTCAAAAGTGTTTCGATACTTTCTTGTAAAAAGGCATCCCGATCAGGTCCTAATATTACTCTTATTTTTTGATCCGATTGATAATTAGGAATTAGATTATCGGGCAATCTTCTCACTCTGTTCTTCCCTGTTACTTTTCCAGAAGGTAACAAATCATCTTTTTGTAAAAATCTACCCTCGATTCCTCCGATCCCAGCTTTTACATAGGTAGAGCGACTTCCCATGACAACCGGTACGTCTATCCCACCTGCAACAGCAATGTATGTATAGACACCCTTCTTGGGCTGACCAAACGAAAGCGATTGTCCTTTATGAACGAAAATGGAAGTCCACATTGGGATATCTTTCCCATCCAGTTGAGGAGATAAATCGGCACCACAAATAGCGATGACAGTATCTTTCAAAAATTGTAATTTAGGTCCCATGATTACCGCCTCGATTCCAGCAGCGTTTCGTTCATTCCCAACAAGTAAATTCCCTACTTGGAGGGCATAAGGATCCATTGCACCAGATACTACCATTCCATATTGTTGATATCCTGTTCTTCCAAGGTCCTGAACTGACGTAGTTAGTCCAGATTTTTCTACCTTTATAACTGCATTTTCCAAGTTACATCCCTACTCTTTTTAAAATAATTCCATTGTTCGTTAATTCTGTATTTAATTTCTTCACAAATTCTAATGATTTTTCACTATCCCCGTGTATACAAATGGTATCTGCTTGAATCCGTATATCTGAACCGTCGACCGCTTCTACTCTTCCTTCTTTAACCATACGTATAACCCGTCCGACAGCTTCATCTGGGTCAGTTACCATGGCATTTGCATGACTCCTAGATGTCAAGCTTCCATCTGGTTGGTATGTACGATCAGCAAAAACTTCTTCCGCTACTTGCAAGCCAACTTTCTTCCCCATATGTATTAATTCACTACCTGCTAACCCATATAAAATGAGTTCTGGATCTACATCATGAACAGCTTGAGCTATCGTTTCTGCCATCTCCTGATCTCTACTTGCCATATTATATAATGCCCCATGAGGTTTTACATGATTTAGCTTTGAGTTGTTTATTCTTGCAAAAGCTTGAACCGCTCCAATTTGATAAACGATTAAATTATAAAGCTCGTCCGCATCTAGCTTTATTTCTCTTCTACCAAATCCATGCAAATCCATAAAGCCTGGATGTGCTCCCACTCCAACGTCATTTTCGACTGCTTTTTGTAGGCTCTTTTGAATCACATTATGATCTCCTGCATGATAACCACAAGCAATATTTGCTGACGTAATGTATTTCATGACCTCATCATCACGACCAATTTTAAATGGACCGTAACTTTCTCCTAAGTCACAATTTAAATCAACGTAATTCCCCAAAACGTTCACTCCCCTTCATAAAATGCTATTTCTACTTCATAGCTATTTTCTTCAACTTGTTTTTCTATCTCCTTATATTCGGATTCTGATACCTGAACGAAACGAATATAGTTCCCAGCTTTTAATAAAATAGGTTTATTTCTCATGGGATCATATAGTTTCACTGGTGTTTTACCAATGATTTGCCATCCACCCGGGGTTTCCATAGGATACACACCTGTTTGCGAACCAGCAATTCCAACGGAACCTGCTGGTATTTTTAATCGTGGTTCTTTCAGTCTAGGTGTAGCAATTTTTTCAGACATCCCACCTAAATAAGGAAAACCAGGTGTGAAACCCATCATATAGATTAAATAATCCGAGCTTGTATGAATGCGAATAACCTCATCTATACTTAATTGGTTGTGATTCGCAACCCGTTCTAAGTCAGGTCCTGTCTCACCACCGTAATAAACAGGTAATTTAATAACATTTGCTGGTGGCAATGTTATTTTTTCTAACTTTTCTCGCATGCCTTCTATTTGTTGCTTTATTTCTTCAAATGTAATTATATATGGCTCATAATATATGGAAACCGCCGTATAAGTAGGAATCCATTCGATAACGCCTCGTATCTTTTCTCTTTCTATAAACCACGAAAGGCTGCGGATTTTAGCATTTGTTTCTTTTGAGATAGAATTTCCTAATTGCACTCTTATCCCACAATCTCCTAACGGTTCAATTTGAAACATCTTATCCCCACCATTACTAGTTTTTCTTTCCATTAAAATAGTTGCGGTATCATTTGAATCAATGTTCTCACACCTAAATACGCCGTTAATATAACGACAATCGCACCAAACACCGTTAACCATAAAGGATGTTTATAATCACCAACTATTTTCTTATTATGTGCTGCAAAAAGCATTGGTCCTAATGTTAAAGGTAAAATCAGTCCATTTACTGCTCCAGCTAAAACGAGCAATGTTGCCGCCTCGCCGATAAATACAAAAACAATGGTAGAAAACAAAATAAATCCAATAATCCAATACTGATAATACTGTTCAATCTTCGGATGAAACGTTCGTAAAAAAGATACCGAAGTATACGCAGCACCGATAACGGAAGAAATTCCGGCAATCCATAACACTAGACCAAATATTCGATACCCAATGTCGCCTGCTGCATATTGGAATACAGTTGCTGCTGGATTGGATGGATCCAGATGAACACCGGCATAAACAACACCTAATACTGCTAAAAATAATAAAATACGAACAAGGGAGGCAACTATAATTCCCGTTATAGAAGTTTTTGTAACCTCTGGTATACTCTCTTTCCCTTTAATTCCTGCATCTAATAAGCGATGCCCGCCAGAAAAGGTAATATAACCACCGACCGTTCCACCTACAATTGTAATAATCGCATAAAAATCTAATTCCAAAGGAACAAACGTTCGATACACCGCATCGCCAACGGGTGGTTGACTGACAAACATCACATAAGCAATTAAAACAAGAAGTACAGCACCTAGAATATTCACGATTCGATCCATTGCTGCTCCCGCCTCTTTAGACAGGAAAATAAAAATACAAATAGCGGCTGAAATGATTGCACCAACTTTCGGATTAATTCCGAGTAAAGCATTAAGCCCAAGTCCGGTACCACCAATATTTCCAATATTAAAGGCAAGCCCACCAATCACAATAAAGAGGGCAACCACTATTCCTAATCCGGGAATCACTGCACTGGCAATCTCCTGGCCTCTTTTACCAGATACTGCAATAATTCTCCATACATTCAACTGTGCTCCAATATCTAAAATAATGGATACAAGGATTACAAATCCAAAACTAGCTAAAAGCGTTTCGGTGAAAACTGCTGTTTGGGTTAAAAATCCAGGTCCAACAGCTGAAGTTGCCATAAGAAAAGCAGCACCAATCAAAGCACGGCTTCTATTTTTTTTCTCCTTTTCTGACAGCAATGGTTTTCCACTATTCTTCTTATCCGACATGTAATTCTTTCCTCCTAGGTGTTTCTTCGTAATATTTAGGATTTCCCTTCTTTCTCGTACTATTCTTTAGGTTGTTTCCCCAAATGTTTGTCATGAAATTATAAAACTAAGGCATAGCCACCCTTTATGGCCAATGCCTTAGTTGCACTTATACTAGATTACAATGTTTATCCATTCTTATCTGCCGAAAAAAACGATAAAGAAGGATTCCATCAGTAGGGGTTTTCCTTTATCCCCTGCTGATGGTTAGTCGCACTTATCGGGCCTTTACGAGCAGTTGATCTCCCACCTACTTTTATGTTTCCCCAGAAGCTTAAGGTGGGAATCTTACTGCCGTTAAGGTAGGATAAATACAGTTAGAATGTTTACAGTATACGTAAAATTATAAGGGATTTTTAATTTTTTTGTCTAGTATAAACACCAAGGCTACTGCAAACTCCCCCAAATTACGATAAATTAGAAGAAGTAGTTTTTAGTTTATATTTAAAAAAAGAAGCACCAAAGCATTTCCAGCCCCAGTGCCTCTTTACCTTCTATTTTAGTTCCAATAACTTTTGTTTTAATTCATTCTCCATATTTTGTAGTTCTATTTCGGCTTGTTTACGTTTTTGGCGTCCCTCCGATTGAATTTGCAATGTTTCTTCTATCGTTGAAACAAGATCTTCTTGGGTTTTCTTCAATGTTTCAATATCGATCAATCCCCGTTCATTTTCCCTTGCAGATTCAATCGTGTTTGTTTTTAACATTTCCGCATTTTTCGCGAGTAGATCGTTCGTAGTCTGCGTCACTTGTTTCTGTGCTTCCACTGCATTACGTTGTCGTAATAATGTTAGGGCAATTGCGATTTGATTTTTCCATAATGGAATAGCAGTCAGAACGGATGATTGAATTTTTTCTACTAATGCCTGATTCGTGTTTTGAATGAGACGAATTTGTGGAGCGCTTTGCATTGTAATTTGTCTGCTTAATTTCAAATCATGAATACGTTTATCGAGTCTGTCCATAAATTGAATGGTATCATTTACTTCTTGTACATCCATTTGATTTTGACTACGTTCTGCTTTTCGTTTTAATTCTGGTATTACTGTCATTTCAAGTTCCTGGATTTTCACTTCTCCAGCCGCGATATAAATATTAAGCGCATCATAGAAATCTCGATTTTTATCAAACAATTGTTGTAAAAGTTGATTATCCTTCATAAGCGCATTTTTACTTCGATCTAGTCTCACACTAATCCGATCAATTTGTGCTCCTGTTTTTTGGTATTTTGACAGGATTTCATTCACCGTACTGGAGATTTTACCAAACATTCTTGATAAGAAACCACTTTTTTCTGTCTTTAATTCATCTGGATTAACGGATTCTAATTTCTTCATTAAATCATTTAAAATACCACCAATCTCCTGTACATCATTATTATCCACCTGTTCTAACATCGAATGGGAAAAATCATGTAGTTTTGCTTGAGCATTCGTTCCATACATAATAACAGAGTCAGGCGATTTATGATCAATTTGTTTCGCAATTTCATAAGCCTTTTGCTTGTCCGATTCCTGTAATCCGTCAATCATCTTCTTCGGCACATTTTCGTTCGATTTTATCTCCGTTATATCCTTTGGTGATTCATCCTGAGTTCCAAATGGATTGGCAAGTAAATCCTCTATTTCATCCGAGCGTTTTGATTCGTTCATTTAATAAATCCCCCTGTTCGTTTTCTTCATGCGATTAATGGAATTCTTAGCTACATCCAATTCAAAATGTAAGGTATCTACATCGTCATTTAGCATAATATATAAATCTTTCTTCACGGATTCATTTAAACTGTTTAATGTCGAGTCTGTCTCATGTAAGGATACTATCATTTCCTTCGATTTAGCTGGTTGTGAGGAGAGGAAGAAATATTTTTCTGCAAGCTCTACTAATGAATCCAAACGTTCATAAAAGAATCCTTCTGCTTTATAAAACCGCTTCGGCTCTTTTTTGGTGTTGGAATATATTTTTCGAACGGTACGAATCATTTCAATGTTTCGTTTCGCATGTTGAATACTACGAACATTTACTAAAGCGCGTTGCAAGCGTAATATTTTTTCTTTCGCTTCTTTTAAGTTTTTTTCAATGTATTTATATTCCTTATGTGTTAGTCCATTTTTCTTTACAAAACGTCTATTAGAAACTCCTCCTACAGTTAGAAACGTTAACCCTCCACTAATTAAAGCATATACACTGGAAAGAAGAAATGTTTGCTCCAAAGCTAAAAAACTTAGAAGCCATATCGCAATCATCATAGTGAATGATGAAATCGACTGTATCATAAATAGAACAAATGTCCTCAAATGGTTCATCTCCTATTTTCAAACTTGATTATCTTTTATTTACCCTTCTAATACGTATTCATACCCCAAAAGGTTTCATATATCTTCATTTTAATAAATTTGTCCAAACAAGCCAAACTAGAGAACGGGTTCAGATAATTGTCAAAATAATTCGCATATGGTAGAGTATTAGAAAACTTGGTATTCACTACTATGCTGTGGGGATACCTTAATTGCACCTATGCAAGAAAAAGCTTAATACTTTCTAAAATTAAATTTAATATGGAAAGGAATATTCCGATGACAAATAAAATTGGGATTGATGCCGGAGGTTCATTACTTAAAATAGCGTATGAAGAAAAAGGGAAATTCCATGTAAAAACATACGGAAATGATGAATCAAAGAATCTAATCCAGTGGCTAACAATGCTTAACCCCGACGCAACACTCTACATAACTGGTGGAAAAAGCACCTCCATTAAAGAACAAGTGATGCAAAAATGTGTGTACATAGAAGAATTTGACGCAGTAACAAAAGGCGCACGTTTTCTTGTAAAGCGTGAAAATCCAAGCTTTCAAGATGACTTTATTCTTGTAAGCCTAGGGACGGGAACATCTATCTTTCACGTAAAAGAAGAAGAATCTTATCGGCTTCTAGGCAGTGGGATTGGTGGTGGAACATTGATGGGACTCGGCTCGCTCCTTACTGGAAGAGGAAATTATCAACATCTTATAAATCTTGCTGAGAAAGGCTCTAGTCAAAAAAGTGATTTATTGGTGCGGGATATTTATGCACCAAATGAGCCACCAATTCCGGGAGAACTTACCGCAGCTAACTTTGGCAAAGCCCACTTCAATATGCAAGCAAGGGTGGAAGATCATGTAGCAGCACTTATTCGACTAATCGGAGAAACGGTTATTTCTTTGGCTAGTCAAGCAGCCAAAATTACAGGGGTTGAAAAGATAGTATTTGTAGGAAGTACGTTAAACGGAAATAAACCTTTAAAAGAAGTTTTAAGTGGATTTCAAGGTATGATGCAATATGAACCAATTTTTCTAGAAAAAGGCTCATATGCTGGAGCAATCGGCACCCTCATTTAATAGGATGCCGATTTTCATTCTGTAAAGGATATTTGCCCGTAATAATTGGGAAGCATTTCTCTTAACTTTTTCCCATATCGCTCTGGTATCAGTATTCTTGTAATGTCATGTATATGGAACTTCACATCGCCGACAATCCGCCATTCTCTTTCTAAATAATAATTATCTTCATCTGCATCTGTTTTAGAGGCATCAAAAGGTTTGAAATAAGCGAAAATATGTTTAATGAGAAAGGAATCTAGTCGTTCAAGGTTTTCCAGATGTTCCGGTGAAAATCCTTGTTCTTTAAACATCTTCTTTAATTCATTCACCCATGTAAAATAACCTTTTACATTTTCCTTAAAATATGCTTCCCTAGCACATTTATTCGAATCTCCAACTATTCCATTTGTAGCAAGATAATAAACTGGATTGGCTCCTTTTTCCACAAGAAAATCCTTTTTAAAAGCTAAACCAAAATTACTATACTTTTCCATATGGAGAGATAAATCATTTATCGGGATATCTGCAAAACAAGTAATTCCTGGTATGACAATATTCTCTAACCCATGAGCATTTGGGTTAATTTTTATGTTTCCGCCAATGTCTTTATGTAAAAGCCAACCGCTCCGAATGATATCAATAAGCAAGTCAAATCGCTCATGCTCCGGTTTATGTCGACCAACAAAATGTGTCAATTCCTTGGAAACATATCTTTGGATAAGTTCCATATACATTCCCCTTTTTAGTACTTAGTCTAGCCAAAATAACAATCTTTTTTCATACATTATCTAAACTAGTTACTCATCCAATTAAAGAGAAACGAACATATTAACAAAAAAGCCCTTACTTTCTCTTGATCTTTCTCCACTTCCTTAGGCTTATATTGTAATTCGACAACATTCTTTTACTTCATTATTATTCTAACTACTAAAAAGTCGTTGCATCTAAAACAAGGAACAACGACTTTAGTATCTATAGCTACCGCAAAGACATCCAAGCTCGGTTACGTTTCCATTCCACTTCAACAGAGGTAGAGAAGAATTGCGATAGGTTTTCTTTTGTGAAAATTTCTTCTGTATAGCCTTGAGCGTAAACCGAACCTTCTCGTAATAATAATGTTTTAGAAAAAACAGGTAAAATTTCTTCCACATGATGTGTTACGAATATAATCGTAGGAGCGTTTTCTTGCCGAGCTAACCGATCCACTGTTAGAAGTAAATCTTCTCTAGAAAGAAAATCAAGGCCATTTGTTGGCTCGTCTAATATAAGCAGTTTAGGTGATCCCATTAGTCCTCTAGCAATCAACACTTTTTGTTTCTCACCTTGGGAACAAGTTTGGTAGGTTCTCCCGACCAGCTTACTACAACCAAGCTTCTCCATCATTTCTAGAGCCCTATTTCTATCCATTTCAGTATAGGAATCGTATAAACCAATGGAGGAAAACTTCCCACTTAAGACAATTTCTTCTACAAGCGAAGATCCTTTTATCCGTTCCCCAAGAGATGAACTAACCCATCCGATTGATTTACGTAACTCCCGTAAATCTGTTCGCCCAAACGTTTGTCCTAAAACAGAAATGTTGCCCGTCGTTGGCCATATGTAGCCATTAATCATATTAAGTAATGTTGTTTTTCCAGAACCATTAAGGCCTAATATTGCCCAATGTTCTCGCCTTTCTACTTTCCAATTTATATTAGAAAGGATTGATTTCCCTTGTCTTTTCCATGAAACATCCTGGATATCTACTACTGTTTCCACACGAATCCCCCTCGTACTGCACATTATCCTAAAAGACTATATATATGCTATTTATTCGACATTATTATCTAATTTCCTGCATTTACCATATTGATTTCAACGTTTCATGTCATTCGATGATGTCTATTATTCTTCTTTAATAAATAACGTTATTAGGAAAAACATGAGAAAGCTCCAAAGTAATGCAACTCCACCTCCGATATATAACAAAAGAGTTACACCTTCAGGTAGGTTAAACGGTTTAACCATATATAGCCACATTCCCACTGTTAAGCCTACAGATCCTATCATCGCGCTCCAAACATGTAACTTGGTCAAAACGGTCTCTTTTGTTTGGAATACCTTATAGAAAACTGCCCATCCAAAAAGAGTTAACCAGCCTACGACAAGGATATGTGCATGAACTGGACGAAATGCATAGGAGCCTGAACCAGCCATATGTGCGCCCAATATTGCTCCTATCAACCCAAAAACTCCTGCAAATCGTAAAAGAATTTTACTATTTTTATTCATACAAAATTACCCTCCATTTGTTCATTCTTCTTTTTTAAATCATTCCTCTGTATTGTACTTCCAGAATATGAACGGAAAATGAACATATGTCAAAAAATAATCATGCAAACCAATGGATGGACTTCCATGGGTCTTGCATGAAATAAAAGCGCAAAACTAACTTATAGGCAATTCAACAACAAAGGTAGTTCCTTCGTCTTCCGCACTATCTACATGAATCTGTCCACCATGCAGTTTAACGATGGTAGCAACAATGGATAGCCCCAGTCCTGTTCCCTCAACTGAACGCGTCCTTGCTGTATCTACCCGATAAAAGGGATCAAAGATTCTTTCTTTTTCCTTTTCATTTAATCCGATCCCAGTATCTTCAATGGTTACCAATACGGATGTTCCCTTTGCTTCCAAGGATATTTCAATACTTCCATTAGACTTATTGTATTTGATGGCATTTGTTAACAGATTATCCCAAACTGTATGAAGCAAAGACGGATCCCCAGTTATCTCTACATCCGGCAAAGTGAACCCAAGCATAATGCCTTTTTCATCCATTTGCCACTGATAATTTCGTACAAGTTCTTTCATTTGTTCACCAACATTAAATGGCTTTCTTTTCATAATATCCTCATTACGATCCAATGAAGCAAGAAGTAATAATTGTTTGGTTAAGGTCGAAAGTCTTGTTATTTCACCGTTGATAATAGAAATGTACTGGTCTTTCTCTTCCAGACCTAATGATTCACTATCCAATAGGTTCGTATACCCTTTTATATTGGATAAAGGGGATTGTATATCATGAGAAATGTTCGAGATAAACTCTTTCCTCATATCATCCATTTGTTCTAACTTTCTTGCCATACGTAGAAAACTATGTGAAAGTTCTCCTAACTCATCATGACGATTAATATCAAGTTCCACATTGAAATTCCCTTTAGAGAGTGATTTTGTAGCAATTGTAAGTTTTGAGATTGGATTTACTAAATATTTTGTACTAAAAATGACTATCACAATACTCAGTATAATTGTTAATGCAAGCAGCCAGCCAAATAGGATATGCATCTCATTAAAAAGGAGTTTAATATCTGGCCTAATGAAAAGAGCATACTCTTTCTCCTTATGTTTTAACGGTATACCAATCGTATTTTTTAATTCATTTGCAAAGAAACCAGTAACAAATGTTTCTTGTGGGAAATGAAGCATACCATGAAAAACTTCACCATTTAATACACTTTCTTTAGTAGAATTAGAAAGTGTTTTTTTTCGAAACGGTGCGCCATAATAGGATTCTTTTCCGGAATTGTCAATCAAGTAAATTTGATACCCAATGGAAGAGATATTCTCTAAATACTCCTTCAGATTGATATTCGGATGGTTGTCAGCAAATTCAGCAATGTCTAATGCAATGTTAGTATTTTTTTGATCGTTATACGGTTTTAATTTTTGTTGATAATACGTATTGGATAGGATAAATGCAAAAATACTACTTAAAATCATGATTCCAATCGTAATGACAACAAATTTCAAATAAAGAGTTTTCATCTACGTCGGGCCTCCAGCAGATACCCAACACCACGTACCGTTCTTATTTGAAAATCATCGGTAAATTTAGAAAAACGCTCTCTCAATCTTTTTACGTGGACATCTACGGTGCGTTCATCTCCTTCATAATCCATCCCCCATATTTGTTCAATTAAGTGATCCCGGGAAAACACTTGCATTGGATTAGAAGATAAAAAATGCAATAGTTCAAATTCCTTTAGGGGCAAAATAATTGTTCGGTCTCCAACCTCAACTTCGTAGTTCTTTTTATTGATAGTTGTACTTCCTAGGCGAATAATAGATTCATCTAATTGTTTATCATATCGCCGCAATAAAGCCTCTATTCTAAAATTTAATTCTTTTGGTTCAAAGGGCTTGACCAGGTAATCGTCCGTCCCAGATCGAAACCCTTCTTCTTTATCCTCAATTTGATTCTTGGCTGTTAAAAGGATGATTGGAATATCATATTTCTTTCGAATCTCTTTAATTAATGCATACCCATCCATAAAAGGCATCATTACATCTACCACAGCCAAATCACACGCTTGTCTATTAAGAATTTCCAATGCTTCCGTTCCGTCTTTTGCCTGAAATACTTTATACCCAGCTTCGGATAAGTGGATATTCACCAGCTGTAAAATATGGCTATCGTCGTCTGCAATTAGAATATTTGTCATTCTGTATTCTCCTATTTATAATCAACATATTAGTTTTCTTTTAAATTAAAAATACATCCAATAGGAAATAATTTCAAACCATAGTCAGCTCGTAAAACTTCAATTAAAATCAAAGGTGCTATACCACTTTTCTAATCTTCACTATACATAACCATTCCATCGCTCATTTTAATAATATGGTCAACATAGGAAAGCATTTCTTCATCATGGGTAACCATTAATGTGGTAATGTTCAACGTTTTAGTTAATTCTCGGATTAACGACATAACATCTTGTGACCTTTTTGAATCTAAACTTGCAGTCGGTTCATCTGCAAAGAGCACTTTAGGTTGATGGATTATCGCACGAGCGAATGCAACCCGTTGTTTCTCCCCGCCCGATAATGAAGATGGATATGCAGCTTTCCGATGTTCCATTTCAACTAATTCTAGAATTCTTTTAACTTCTCTTTTTTGTTCATGTTTCTTTAATTTTGATTCAGAAACATCTAGCATTAGCATTAGTTGTTCTTCAACGGTGAGAAAAGGAACAAGATGTGCAAATTGAAAGACAAAACCAAATTTACTTGCTCGTATTTTTCGAATTTGTTCAGAACCCATAGCAGTCATATTATTACCATCGAATATAACTTGTCCATTTGACGCTGGTTGAAGTCCTGCAGCTATGGTAAGGAGTGTACTTTTACCAGAGCCCGATGCGCCAACTAATGCTGTTACCTCTCCTTCCCTAAGAGAAAGGGTAATTCCTTTTAATATTTCTTCCTTTATTTCTCCATTCGTAAACGTTTTTCTTACCTTATCAAGTGTGAATATTGTCATTTTAAACCTCTCCTTGTTGTATTGCTTGTAATGGTTCGACCTTTTTTATTTGTAAACCAGAGAGTGTGGCCCCAATAAAACCAATAATTAGGAAGACTAGTGATAATTGAACGGTTGTTTCAAAGGTTAAATTAAAAGGCATTCCTTTAGGTACCATCACATTAAACACTTGACTAAGCGTAATAGACAGAATAAGCGCAATGACAGTAATAAAAATCATTTGTGTCCACATCATTTTGAATAGCTCCCTTGTTTTCATTCCAATTGCTTTTAAAATACCGTATAAACCAATTTTTTGAACATTCATCATGTAGAAAAATATAGCAAACAACATGCCACTAATTACAACCAAAAACCAAACAATCATATTTAAAGACATTTGTTCAGCATTATAACTTGGAATAGTATTAAGAAAGTCCTTTTTTGAAAATGATTGCAATCCCTTGAATTCTTGTAAAGCATCCTTTCCTGGTATGAAGGCCAATTGCATTTCTTCAACATGATTCATTTCTTGATAATCCTCCATATTTATATAAGCAACGGGGGAATGACTGAATTTCTTTTGTTCCACAAAACCTTTTACAATAAATTTTCCACTATGTTGATTGTTCGTTAAGGTATCACCCGTTTTTATACCCTCATCCTCCATAGAGCTATCTAGTACAATTTCTCCTTTTTCAACATTTGTAAATAATTTTGAATCAGTAGATGTTACAAAAGCAACACTACGTTGCTTCCCACCGCTGTCATCTAAAAATCCCATTTGAATGGAAAACGCAACAGCATCTTGGTTCTTTTTTAACAATTCATCTTCAGTGCTTTTAGTTATTCTAGACAGGTTATAGGTTTGGTCTGAATCCTCCGTCATATAAAACTCTCCATCTGGTAAATCTTTAATTAATGCAGCATTGTCCTGCGACAATCCGTTTGCCAAACCAGATATAATAAATGTTAATAAACTTACAAGAAAAACAATGGAACCTAAAATTAAAAATCTTACTTTATTTTTCTTGATTTCTTTCCAAGCAATGTTCATCTTTCATTTCCTCCAATCCCTTTTTGACATTATTAGTTTATGACTCAAATATGAACGGAAGATGAACAGTAATAATTCTGTAGTCTACTGAATCAAAAGCAACTCTTAAACAATGTAAATAATGCTCAAGTTATTCATCCTCAAGCGTCTTTCTATGAATTATAGTTCAATTGTAAATTTATATGTTAATACCGAAGCCCGTTTATTTCGCACGATCGAATCCAGTGATTTTTTTATATTGATTAGCTATATCTTCTAATTCCCGCTGTGATATTACATCATCTAAAGATTCAAATCCTTCCGGTGCACGCTCTTCCACGATTTGCCTAACACTATCCGGGCCGTTTTATCGATTACTTTTCACAATATTTGTTATCGGAATGCGCCTAATTTCTTCATAAGCCTTCAATGCTTCTTCTACGGTTAAATCTTGATCAAAAACTTTTCCTAATTCCTCTGCATCTAAAATAGCTTGGGAAGCACCATTTGACCCTATTGGATACATCGGATGTGCTGCATCACCTAGCAATGTTACTCTCCCGAAGGTAGTTCCTTACCTGTCATATACATTTTTTTGTTCAGTCCCTTTTATTTTTACCTGAATAAAAGAATAAGTACCCAAACTTTTCGTCGAGATCATACATACAGTAATAATAAAAGTTCTATATTAAGCATTTTAATATGAAAAGAAAAAGAAAGGGAGTGTCTAACGTGAAGAAAGGAAACTTCCCCGATGGATTTGATATGGATATGGCACCGGTTCGTAATTTCGTGCGAAGGTTAGATTCTGTGTTTAATGAATCGTTTAAACATCTTCAAAAGAATTTTAATCTAAATTCTTTTCCCATTGATGTAAAAGAAACTAATAGTGAAATCATTGTGCATGCAGAATTACCAGGATATAGCCGTGATCAAGTTAAATTGGAAATAACCGGAAACCAATTAAGAATTATAGTGGAAGATAGAAGAAGTTTTTCTGAAAAGGATGAACAAAATTCTTCTTATCGTCATGAAGAATCCTTCCAATATAAGGAGCGAGTTATTACAGTCCCTTTTGAAATTCCAGAAAAAGAAACAAAAGCATCTTTTAAAAATGGACTTTTAAAAGTGATCATTCCGAAGAAAAACTCGAAACGAAAATTTATTAATATTGATGAATGATGAATCCACATGAATAAAGGTAGTGACTTCTTATTAATAAAGTCACTACCTTTATTGTTTATTTTAATTATTTATTTCTTCAACTTTTGCCATCACAGCATTTCGAAGTCCTTCTAGTTTATTTTCACTAGCTTCTAATGTGTTATCTTTCACCCCAAAGTAGAATTTAATTTTAGGTTCGGTTCCTGATGGACGTAGACAGAACCATGATCCATCTTCTAGTTTGTATTTTAGTACATTCGATTTTGGAAGATGTATCGTTTCCACTTTGTCGTCATTCACTAATTGACGCTTGCTAGATTGATAATCCTCGATTTCTACTATGGATTTACCACCCATTTCTTTTGGAGGGGTGCCGCGAAAAGCGGTTAAAATAGAGTTGATTTGTTCGACCCCATCTTTCCCTTTTAAGGTCAATGACTCTAATCCTTCACGGTAATACCCATATTGTTCAAACACTTCTAAAAGACCTTCGTATAACGTCATGCCCTTTGTCTTATAGTAAGCTGCAACTTCTGCAATAAGCATACAAGCTTGTACTGCATCTTTATCACGTGCAAAAGGTTTCACAAGATAACCATAGCTTTCTTCATAACCAAACAAGAAGGATTTTTCTCCTGTTTGTTCAAATTCCCTAATTTTTTCACCGATAAATTTGAACCCGGTTAAGGTATCAATCGTATCTAGTCCATGTGTTGTTGCAATATCTCGTCCAATTTCAGATGTTACGATGGTTTTAAGAACGGTCGCATTAGATTTTAATGTACCTTGTTTTTTCTGTTCTGTAATTAAATAGTGTAATAATAATGCTCCAACTTGATTACCAGTTAGTACTTGATATTCCCCTTTTTCATTACGCACTGCAACCCCAACACGATCGGTATCTGGATCTGTCCCAAGTAATATGTCCGCATGAATCTCTTCACCATATTGGATTGCTAATTCAAACGCTGCGTGCTCCTCAGGGTTAGGAGATTTAACAGTCGAAAAACTAGAATCCGGAAGTTCCTGCTCTTCTACCACTTGAACATATTTAAATCCAATTGCTTCTAATCCTTTACGTACTGGTTTGTTTCCTGTTCCATGTAATGGAGTGTACACAATTTTGAAATCATCTGCCACTTGTTGAATAACTTCCGCGTTAAGGTTTACAGTTTTTAGCTGTTCTAAATAGGCACGATCAACTGTTTCACCAATCATATGAATAAGACCAGCTGCTTTAAGTTGTTCCTCGTCCCCTACTTCAACCGCCAATTCATTGTCTACAGCGTTTACTTTCGCAATAATTTCTTCCGCTACTTCTGGTGTTACTTGAGCACCGTCTTCCCCGTACACTTTATATCCATTGTATTCGGGAGGATTGTGGCTTGCAGTAATAACTATCCCACTAAAGGCATGTAAATATCTTATAGCAAAAGATAATTCAGGTGTGGATCTTAACGATTCAAAAACATATGTATGTATTCCATGTTTTCCTAATGTTTTTGCGGCCTCCATTGCAAATTCAGGTGATTTAAAACGACAGTCGTATGCGATGGCGACTCCACGTTTTTTGGCCTCTTCTCCATGACTTTCTATATACTTGGCTAATCCTTCTGTCGCTTTTCTAATTGAATATATGTTCATACGGTTCGTTCCAGGGCCAAGCTCTCCCCGAATTCCACCAGTTCCAAATTCTAATGTTTTATAAAAATGTTCTTCCAACTGTTTTGGATCATTTGCAATACTTTCTAATTGTTGTTTTAATTCCGGATCCAATTCAGAAAAATGTTTCCACTTCTCGTAATTCGCTTCCCAACTCAAGTCTAATTCCTCCGTTCAAACTAATAGATTACTTATCTTTTTAGTAGGACTGCATAAGTGCAACTTAGGCATCCGCCCAGCCCAAAACGGATCGCAAGTTTTTAATAAAGAAGACTTCCATCAATGGTGGTTTTCTTTCATATCCCTCGGATGGTTAGTCGTACTAATCGGACCTAAACGGGCAGTTAATCTCCCGCCTACCACCTTCTTTGTTTCCCCAGAAGCTTAAGATGGGAGTCTTACTGCCTATTTAGGTGAGATATAAAATGTGATTAACAGTCTATTTCATTATACTTGCCGAACGTCGTTAAATCAAAGATGTCTTGTCTTCTTATTGCGCTATAAATCGACACAAAGGTTAATTAACCTTGAAATAATTCGACAGAAGTGTAAAAATCCGATTATTTCCGGGGAAATGTTCCACTGAATATAAGTAAAACAGGTTATTCGACAGGTAAAAAATGATTCACTAACAAAATTAGAGTCCATAGTCTTTTTTATAAAGAAATTAGAAATCGAGCATTTACTAGCCTTTCGTTGACAGTGCCTTGTTTGCACTAATTCAGGTAGAATGCTTTCTATTTACTTTTTAAATGATAAGTGACAACTAACTTCATGATGATTATCTAAATTTTGTCGTTTTTCTTTAGTGTTTTTGCAAAGATCCATTACATACATGCATCTTTTATGAAATAGATAAGCCTCTATATTTCTAAAAGACTAGGTAAATCTCCATCCAATAGTTTTAACTCTTCCGATTCATCTAGTGATAAAATCGAGGAGAACAGTGCCTTAGTGTATGGATGTCTTGGGCTTCTTCCTAACTCTTCCGTCTCTCCAATCTCTACAATTTCTCCTAAGTACATAACAGCAACTCTATCACAAAAATATTGGACAACGTTTAAATCATGAGAAATGAATAAATATGTCAGTCTATATTTTCTTTGTAATCGTTTTAGAAGATTTAAAATCTGTGCTTGAACGGAAGCATCCAGTGCCGATACACCCTCATCTATTACCATAAATTCCGGTTCTAAAATAATGGCTGATGCGATAGCAATGCGTTGTCTCTGCCCACCACTTAATTCATGAGGATAGCGATCCATGAACGTATGATCCAGTCCCACTTCTTCAAGAACCTCCATTACTCTTTGTCTACGAAACGCCTTATTTCCAATTCTGTGAATATTTAATGGTTCTTCCATTATCCAGCCAATTGTCTTTTTGGGATTAAGCGATGCATACGGATTTTGGAAAACAATTTGTACTTGTTTTCTCCATGCTTTTAATTCCTTTTTTGTATACGTGGATACATTCTTTCCCCTATATTTTACGGTTCCAGAAGTTTGTTTAATCAATTGAAGAATAACCTGACCAAGCGTTGATTTACCTGATCCACTTTCGCCAACGAGACCAAATGATTCCCCTTCATATAAAGAAAAACTTACACCATTGACAGCTTTAACATATTTATTTTTATCTGAGAAGCTTTTTCGTGCTTGTTTATAATATTTATATACGTTTTCTACCTCAATGATTGGTATAGTCATGACGTAAGCCCAGCTCCTTTTGTATAGAGATGGCACTTTACTGTATGTGTTCCTTCTATTTCTTTTGTCATTGGCATTTCTATATGACATGCATCAAAGCGATGAGAACAACGATCAGCAAAAGGACATACACCTATTTTTCTATCTTGTAAAGAAGGAACTTTTCCCGGTATGGTAAATAACTCCATACCACGTTTTCGATGATCTGGTATAGATTGAATTAATGATTTTGTATAGGGATGTTTCGGATTTTTTAATATTTCCGATACAGCACCTTCTTCTACAATATGTCCAGCATACATAACAAGTACACGATCACAAATGTTCCGTATGACCCCCCAATCATGAGATATAAATATCATCGATGATTTCTGCTCACTTTTTATTTTTTTTAATAAAGCTAATATTTGGGCTTGTATCGTCACATCTAGTGCGGTTGTCGGTTCATCAGCAATTATAAGATCAGGATCTGCGATAAGAGCAATTGCTATAGCAACTCGTTGTTGCATCCCACCAGACAATTGATGGGGATATGTTTTGTACAACTCTTCAGCTCGAGGCAGTCCAACTTTTTTCATCATTTCAATCGTCTGTTTTTTTATTTCATCCTTTGAATGGGAAGTGTGTACTTTTAATACTTCTGCTATTTGTTTTCCTACTGTAATTAAAGGGTTTAAAGCAGACATAGGTTCTTGGAATATCATAGAAATATCCTTTCCACGAATTTCTCGCCAATCTTTGTCTCTTAATCCCCTTAAACTTACTTGTTTATATTCCATCTTTTCATATTCTAGTATTGCATTTTTAGGCAAAACACTTAAGATTGCTTGAGATGTTAAACTTTTTCCACAACCAGATTCTCCAACAATTCCAACAACCTCATTTGGATAAACAGAGAATGTTATATTTTCTAATGCCTTGTAATTTCCATTAACTAATTCGAAGGAAACGTTCATATTCTCCACGGTTAGTATTGGTGTACACAATGTTTTGTCCTCCTCATATCACAGAATGGGTTATGCTTTTCTATCTTGTTTATCCCGTAAGCCATCTGCAAGTAAGTTAAATCCTAAAACCAAAAACGTAATCGCTAATCCTGTTAAAATAACGTACCATGGAGCGGATGCTATATAGGCTTGTGCTTCTTTTAACATTCGTCCCCAACTAGGATCTGGTGGTTGTACGCCCAGCCCAAGATAACTTAATCCTGATTCAGATAAAACTGCTCCTGAGAAACTTAATGCAACAGCAACTAAAATAGGAGAGATTGCATTTGGTAAAATATGTTGGAAAATGATTCGGAATGAACCGGCTCCTTTGGCAATGCTGGCTTTAACAAAGTCATATTCTTTATATTGAATAAAACTACTTCGCGTAATTCTAGCAAAAGATGGGATGCTCATAATCCCTAAAGCGATAATGGTATTCGTCATTCCTGTATTAAATACTGCAATGAGCATAATAGCAAGAAGAATACCAGGAAAAGCAAGCATCGCATCTATAAATCTACTAATCACTTCATCAAACCAACCACCAAAATATCCTGCAATGGCTCCAAATAAAAAGCCAAATATGAATCCAATTGTAACAGATGAAATTCCAATGATAAATGCGGTCTGAGATCCCTCCATTATTCGGGATAAAATATCTCTACCAAAGTTATCCGTACCAAATAGATGTTCCATTGAAGGGGCAGCCAAACGATTAGCGGAATCCATGGCGTTCGGATCATACGGGGTATAAAAAATACTTATGATCATTACTAAAAGTAAAAATACAATTAATCCAACGCCTATATAAAACGGAATACTCTTTGCCTTCTTCAAGTTCATCACCCCTTAAGCCGAATTCTTGGATCAATAACCTTGTATAACATATCCACGATGAAATTAATGAGAAGAACGATGATTGCAATGTATAATACCATCGACTGAACTAATGGAAAATCCCTAGACGTAATGGACTGAATGAGTAAATTTCCAAGTCCCGGTAAGGAAAATACATTTTCAATGATAATACTACCACCAAGCGTATCAGCTATAAGCAATCCCATAATCGTTAATACCGGTATTAACGAGTTTCTTAAAATATGACCGTATAAAATAGAACGTTCCTTTAGTCCTTTCACCCTAGCAGTGCGAACGTAATCCATTTTGGACTGATCTAATATTGTATTTCGTAAGTAGCGAATGACGATAGCAATATTTCCAATCGCTATTGCAAATGATGGTAAGAAAAATGAACGTAAAGCACCAAGAAAGTCTTCCGACCATGGTACATACCCATAGGTTGGAAATAATTGTAATGTCACACCAAAAATTAAAATAAGAATAAAGCCAAACCAAAAAGAAGGAATGGAGATTCCAAGTTGGGTCAATACGTTTAAAAAGATTGAAATCCACTTTCCATCTGATCGAGCAATAAAAATTCCTAAAGGTACCCCAATTACAACCGTAAATAATAAAGATAGAATGGCGAGTGAAGCAGTAACAGGCATTCTATCTATTACGATATCACTTACTGGTAGTTGATATCGTAAAGATTCTCCAAGGTCCCCTTGCAAAACACCCGTTACCCAGTCCATATATCTTTCAACTGGGGAACGATCTAAACCGAGTTGTTTCTCTAATTGTGCTACTTGATGCGGATCAGCGTCGATTCCCAATATAATTTGCGCAGGGTTACCAGGTAAAAGTTGAAAAACGAAAAAGATCATAATAGAAACAATGATTATCGTAGTAATAAAGCTTGATAGTTTATATAGAAAATATCTCATCGTTTCGGTCTCCTTACTAAAATGCGAACAGTATGTGGATCCTCTAATACTGTTCGCTTAATAAAACTATTGGTTCGTAATTTTCAAATCTTCTAAGTTAAACTTCTGAATAGGGTACATTTTTAACCCTTCTAAATCGCTTCGCATTGCAATCGTACGATCAGGGTCCATAATATATACACTTGCCGCATCTTCTGTTAATAGACGTTGGGCTTCTTTGTAATACCCTGCCATCTCTTCCATATCTGTCGCAGCAATAGCCTTTTTAATTAATTCATCATAATTTTTATTCTCGTAATTAACAAAGTTAGAACGGTAATCACTTACATATCTTACGAGTATCTCATACGGATCTAATTTTCCTGTAAATGAAACAACTGTTGCTTCATATTGTGCATTTTGATAAACCGTTTCTAACCAGGAACTAAATTCAATCGGTTTAATATTTACTTCAATACCAATTTGACTCAATTGTTCCACAATCACTTGCGCTGTATCTACGTGAAATGAATAATCAGATGGTACCGTTAATTCTAAAGGGAAGCCATCCGGAACCCCGGCTTCTTGTAATAATGATTTTGCTTCCTCGATATTTGGAGCATACACATCTTCTAATCCCGCTTCATAGTAAAAATCCATCGCAGGGCTAAAATTCGACCCTAGTTTCGTGCCCTTTCCATCTGCTACTGTTTCAATAATCATATCTTTATTAATTGCTAGGTTGATAGCTTGACGGACACGGACATCATTTAATGGTTCCACATCATGATTTAATGCCATTAATTGAACCATATTTTGTGGACCAGATACCGTATTTATAGAATCACCTAGTTGAAGCAATCCTTGAGGGGTGATTCCAGGAATGATGTCAATTTCACCTGACTTCATGGCTAGAACGGCAGCCTCTGGATCTGGCATCACAATAAATTGAACTTCACTTATTTCAGGTATATTTTGTTGGTCATAGTATTCTTCATTCTTTGCCAATGTTAGTTTCTGTCCAACTTGATATTCCTTAAACTTAAATGGACCTGCACCTATAGGGTTCGTACTTTGTTCTTCATAATCTGCGGGTAAAATAGGACGAATATTCGCAGCTAAAAATGCAGAGTTTTTTTCTTTTAACGTAATTACCACTTCATAGTCAGACGGGGCCTCTATTTTTTCTATCATTTCAAATTGGGACGAAAGAGGTTCTTCTCCATTTAATCCACTTAATCTTTCATAAGAATAGATAACGTCCTCAGCTGTTAAGTCAGAACCATTATGGAATGTTACTCCTTCTTTTAATGTAAACGTATAGGTTAAGCCATCATCTGATATCTCATAAGACTCAGCTATCGCTGGAATTAGTTTGCCAGTTTCATCTGTATCTAGCAGTCCGTCAAATACGTTGTCCATCATAGACTGTGTGTCTGTTGCAGCCGATATGTAAGGATCTAAATTATCTACTTCTGTACTCATGGCGATTTTGATTACTTCGTCCTGATTCAATGTTTCCGATTTATTGCCTTTTACAGTTCCATTAGATTCTTCTGTATTAGAGCCTGAGCATGCTACTAATAAAAGAATAGCAATGGTTATGTAAGCTAATTTACTAACTAGTTTCATTTTAAACGATCCCCCAAAAGTATTATCATATAAAAAACTTTCCCCTTGTTTTTATGAACTTTTTAGCTCTACATCTCACCCTTCTCTTATTTGAAAATAACAAGATAGTTCTGGTTATTATTTCGCCAAAGAATGGCAAAAATCCTTTTTTATCAGAAATATTTTCGCACTTTTTGGTAAATTTTATAATGATTTGATTATATAAAGATGACTTCCGTTATTAGGGGTTAACTGTCCGGTCCTAAAGAAAAAAGCTAGAGAAAATTGCGTATCGCAATCTCTAGCTTTATTCAGAAAAGGCCACGTCCGGCTCCAACGTCTTTGTTCTTTATAGAAGTTTCCATATTTCTTCATACACTTTTTTTAACGGTATGTAATGTGTCTTAGCTATCGTTTTACAATCTTCATATTCCGGGGAACTTTGAAATACTTTGCCGTTTGATATTCCTTGTTTTACAGTGACTGGGCCCCATTTGGTATCCACTTTTATAAATCTTCTTTGCATGCGGTGAACGGTTATAGGATAATAGCGAATTCCTAACGTTGTCGTTTCTTGAAGCAAAATTTCCTTCATTTTTTCTAATTTATCCATAGAGCAAAGAAGTTGAAGCAATACACCTGGACGGTTTTTTTTCATATAGATGGGCGTATAAAAAACATCATTAGCACCCGCTGTAAATAATAACTCCATCACATAACCAAGCAATTCCCCCGAAGTGTCGTCAAGGTTTACTTCCATTTTCACCATATTGTTATCGATATGCTCTTCGTCTGGAGGGTGTTTTATTTCCACTTTTCACTCATTCCCTTCCTAACTTTTCTGTGCTAACCGATCTATTAACACTGCGTTATACGCACCACCGAAACCATTATCAATGTTCACCACACTAATTCCACTGGCACAGGAGTTGAGCATCGTTAATAGTGCAGAGAGACCTTGAAAATTAGCACCGTAGCCAACACTTGTAGGAACAGCAATAACAGGATGTGATACGAGTCCACCGACAACACTTGGCAATGCCCCTTCCATTCCCGCAATAACAACCGACACTGTGGCTTGTTGAATTTCTTTCGCTTGATCTAATAATCGATGAATACCGGCTACACCAACATCGTAAAATCTCCGAACATTACATCCCATTATTTCCGCTGTTACAGCAGCTTCTTCCGCTACTCTTAAATCAGAAGTTCCCGCACAAAGTATCGCTATATACCCATCATTATTTCCATCCGTATTTTTAGCGGATTTCCAATATAAAATCTGCGCTAATTTTTTATACGTTAACTCTGGATGAACTTCCAAGATTTGATTTGCCTTCTCTTCTGAAATCCTCGTAATAAGAACATCATTTTCCTTTGCTTTTATAGATTCTAAAATGGAAATCATTTGTTCTACTGTTTTTCCTTCCCCATAAATAACTTCGGGGAAACCTTGACGCTTCTTACGATGATGATCTACTTTTGCAAAGCCCAAATCCTCATATGTAGCAAGTTGTTTCTTTGCTTCTTCAATACTTAATGATCCATTTTGAACTTTAAGTAAAATATCTTCCATATTTCCTTCTTCCCCCCCCCGAAAGTATATTCTTTCATTCTTCACCTATTACAACGCGTAATACGTTCGGATGTTGAGGGAAAGTTTTCGTTCCCGCTCCATAGCCAACTTTTTTCACTTTCATCGAAGGAAAAGTGCAAAATTCCTTGGCCAACACTGCGGCAATAGCAGCACCTGTTGGAGTAGTTAGCTCTCCCCTGACTTCACTATTTGCGATAGGAACACCACGTAAAATTTCTAAAGTTGCTGGTGCGGGTACCGGATAAATTCCATGGTCGATATGAATTTTCCCAGAACCAGTTGGGATTGGGGAAGCCTTGATTTCTTCAACTTCAAGTTGTTCCAATAATATGGCAGTACCTACAATATCAATGATAGAATCCACTGCACCTACTTCATGAAAATGAACAGTCTCTAGTGGCATCCCATGAATTTTCCCTTCCGCTTCACCAATCTTTTTAAAAATTTGTAAGGACATATTTTTTACCTTATCCGATAAATCCGATTCTGAAATCATCTGTACAATATCACGATATGCTCGGTGGTGGTGATGGTGGTCCCCATGATCATGATGGTGGGAATGTTCATGGTCATGAGAATGCTCATGAGAGTGTACATGATGATGGTGCTCATGATGATCATGACCCTCACCATGTGCATGATGATGTTCGTGATTATGATCATGGTTATGCGTATGTTCGTGTGAGTGGTTATGATGATGTTCTCCATTTTTTAACACGACATCAAATTTAGTTCCTGTAATTCCGTTTTTCACTACCTTGTCCATTTTCAATTCATACTCATCCGCAAAGTTCAATTTCTTAAGTTCTGACTCCAGGTGAGAAAAATCTCCTCCAGCATCAAGTAGTGCTCCTATTGTCATATCTCCGCTCATACCTGAAAAACAATCAAAATATAATATTTTCATTCTAAAGCCCCTCGTATTTATAAATTTCCTTTTTTAAAAGCATATCCATCTTTACCTTCTTACTAACCGTTTAGGTGGGGTAAATCATTTAAAAACTTTTCCAATCCACCTAAAAAAGCAGTTTTTAATCTTATGTCGAGATTAAAAACTGCTACCATAGATTCCTAAATCAACACGATTTAAGCATTAGCTGCAAGTTGCCCGTTGGCAGCTTCAGACAATACTTCATTCATACTACCAGTACGATACCCTCTTAGGTCACAAGAAACATAATCAAATCCTAATGATACTAGTTTATGTTGAATTTGCTCACGCTTCTCAAGTAAGGAAATGATTTTATCTGCTGCCACTTCAATACGTGCAACATTGTCATGATAGCGAACACGAACTTCATCAAAACCGATGCCTTTCAGATAAAGCTCTGCTTCATTTACTTGATTAACGATTTTTTTATTTAATGTTGTTCCATAAGGGAATCTTGATGCAAGACTACAAGATGCTAATTTATTCCAAACTGGTAGATTTAATTCTTTTGCTAGTTCACGTACGTCCGTTTTATACATATTTACTTCTTGGAGTACACTACGAATGCCCTCTTCCGTTCTTGCTTTTAACCCAGGACGGAAATCTTCTTCATCGTCCATAATCATTCCATCTAATACATATGGAAAATTCATTTCTTTCGCAAGTTGATTTAGATGAGTGTACAACAACTTTTTACTGTAATACCAGCTATCTGGATTATTTGCAACGATTCGTGAATCCTCTAATTCTTTTATTTCTGTCTTATGAACACGGACACCCATGTCTTCGGCAAATGCAACAGCAGCATCAAACTCAGAATCACGGAATAGCTCGGAATTCACAACAACAGCTAATACATTGTCATTTCCAAGTTCTTGTTGAGCTCGCTTTAAAACAACTGCACTATCAACACCACCAGAAAACGCAACCATTACACGGCCCATATTCTTTAATATTTCACCTAAACGACGGTTCTTTTCTAACATCCTAGTCACTCCATTCAGCACATTTTCCCTCTAAGGAGGTTTAATCTTAGTAAGTTTTTATCTAGATGACTTCCATCAATGGGAGTTTTCCTCCATCCCCACTGATGCCTAGTCGCACTTATCGGACCTTTACAGGCTGTTGATCTCCCAACTACCTTCTTTGTTTCCCGAGAAGATTAAGGTGAGATTCTACTGCCCGTTTAGGTGGGATAAAATAACACTTTATTTATTTTCCAAATCTTAAAATCTTATAACTTTAAAATACTTTCTTTTTGTTTAGTTGTCAAACCAAATGCCGGGCGCTTTCCGAATTTGGTTTTAACAAGTTATTAACATATTCATATATATTCTTATCCCTTCCTTATGTATTACCAAATTAATTTAAAATAACAACGACCACCAAATCTGCATTAATTTGATGGTCGAAAAGTTATATTATTTCAATCTTTGATCTAGCTCACTCATTATTTCTCCGGCTTTTTGCCAGTCTCCTTCAGATAGTGCTTTTTGGTATTGATTGAAAAGATCAGACACTTCACCTAGTACTTCATCCGCATTTAGAATTGGATCCGTATTTGGCTGGTCTTGTTGATCTTCCTCTGTATTGCCCTCATCTGTTACCTCACCGTCAGCATCTGGAACTTCTTCTGGTTTAATTCCCTTTTCTACACGATCCACAATCTTCTGCAACGCTTCATCAAACGTAGCTTCCATTGCAATATGATCACCATATGCAACAACGACTTGTTTCACTTCAGGAAGAGAAGTCTCGTTAGAAGATTCAATGTAGATAGGTTCGACATAAAGAACCGTATCTTCTATCGGTAACGCGAATAAGTTTCCGCGAATGACTGAAGATCCACCTTGTGACCATAAGTTTAATTCCTGAGAAATGACACTATCTTGGTTTATCCGGTTTTCAATTTGCTGTGGTCCATAAACGTTTTCTTGTTTAGGGAACCTATAAACAAATTTTTCACCGTAGTGTTCCCCATCATTCCGAACCCCCATCCAAGCAATCATATTTTGCCTGTTTCTTGGAGCATATGGCACCATAAGGATGAACTCTTCTTCATCATATTCAGGAAGTTTCATAGTTGTATAATAAGGTTCCATTTCGATATCTTCATTATAGTATTTTTCGGTTGGAAACTGCCAATAATCTTCTCTATTATAGAAAAGTTCAAGATTTGTCATATGATAGGTTCCATACATCGCGGATTCAATCTTAAATAGTTGCTCCGGATAACGGAAATGACTGCGTACATCATCAGGAATTTCCGTAGTGAACAAGTTCGGGAACATATTCTGGTATGTCCGTACGAGCGGTTCATCAGGATTAGTAATATAAAAGTTTGTTTCTCCTGTATAAGCATCAACTACAACTTTAACAGGGTTTTTAATATAATTGTTTCTTCCGTCAAAATTTTCCGCATATGGGTATCCTTCCCCAATTAGATACGCATCTATCATCCATGCAAGACTTCCATCATCACGTACGAAAACATAAGGATCATCATCATACTCAAAGAATGGAGCAATACGCTCTACACGTTCCATAATGTTACGTGTTTGCAGTAATTTACTATCTTTATTGATTTGTCCAGACACAAGAATACGAATGGATCCTTCATCAATGGCAAATAGTAAACGATTTAGACCCGTTAATGGAATTCCCGCCTCTTCTTCATAGCGGGTGGATACATTCTCTTCACCAGCTGGATAGTCAAATTCATTTACCTCTGTATCGACAATGACACTCCGATAATCTTCTTCCCCAAAATAAATTTGCGGTTTTTCAATATCGATCGCACCTTGTGGTGGTAAGTTTCTAACTAAATATTCTGGTTGACCTTGAGAGGTTACTTTATTTACTTGACTCATTGCAATCCCGTATCCATGTGTATAACGTAGGTTTTGGTTAACCCATGTTTGTGCCTGCTCCGGCAAATCTTCCGTATTCAATTCCCTAGCGCCGATAAATACTTGCTGATACTTCCCATCAATCTTATAACGATCAATATCGATATCGTTAAATTGGTAATACGTACGGAATGTTTGTAATTGATTATAAACATCCAAAAGTGGTCTAGCATCGTTAATACGTACATTATCTATTGTTAGTTGATTTCGCTTAATTAAATCTTCGCTTAATGAATCAACATTACCAGGGTGTTCCTTTTCTTCCATTCCTTCTAAGCCATATGCCGCCCTAGTGTAATTCAAATTATGTTCTAAGTACGGAGCCTCTCTATTAAACTCGTTTGGAGAAACGATAAATTGTTGAACGACAAATGATGCTCCTTGCCCCAAAATAATAATTCCAAAATAGATAGCTATTGGCATAATAAGCTTATGGATTCTTCCTTTACGTAAACTAAGAATAATCCAAACAGCAGCAATAATTGAAAATGCCGCAAGAACGTAAGATACTGGAATATTAACCATACGGTCTGTAAAACTTAGCCCGTGCACGACACTATGTTGAAATATATTAACACGATTAGTCAATAGCGTACTAAACGGTTCTAAAACGTGAGTTACTGCCAACAACACCCCAACAATTAATACCGTTAGAGATAAATGTGACTGGGCAGATTTATTCATACGATAAATATGAAAGACTGAATAAGCGGCAACCTCTACTATTAAAACAAATATACTTAAACTTAATAGTAGATTCACTACAAATTTCAAGAATGGTAAGACATACATATAAAATGAAATATCCCGATTAAAAAATGGATCTGTTTCACCAAATGGTACATAGTTCATGATTTTGAGCGCTGGTTCCCAACCAAGCCCCTGCACCGTTGTACTTCCAATTAAGCCAACAAATAAAGTTCCTGCTAAAATAATTAAGTTTAATGTTTTCCCTCTTTGTAAAAATGGTGGAAGCTGGTGAATAGAAAATTGCGAAAGATAAGTTCGTTTTATCCAAAATAGGGTAATATACGTAATAATTGCAAATAATACAAACCCTATAGCTCCAAGCATAACCTTAATACTTAATATGGTGGTAAACACAGAAGAAAAGTCTAGCGAATCCATCCATATGTATTCGGTAACCCAGCTTAAACCAAGTCCAACGATAATGAATAGCACAACTAAAAATCCGATAAAAATACCAGAGCGACCACCTAGTTTTTTCATCTTTTTTAACTGCTCTACATTTGAACCATTTGGACCATCTGTTCTTCCCCTAAAAGCCATCTCATACCTCCTATTTGCTGCACTTATACAGACGGGAAAGATTTTTATACTTTCCTACCTGCAAAAAAATGATAACTACTTATATCGTAACAGATATACCGTATATTGTCGCTTAATTTTTGGAAGATTTTCGAAGTTGTTTTTCGACAGAAAGGAGGTATAAAGAAGACTTCCATTAGCGGGGGCTCTCCTTCATCCCCACTGATGGTTAGGTGCGCTTATCGGATCTTTACGAGCAGTTGATCTCCCACCTAACTTCTTTGTTTCCCCAGAAGCTTGAGGTGGGACAAAACTAAACTTTCTTCCTGCATAAATGGTAATTTGGTGTTAACTCATTTCCCTTTTATTTATGACATGTTCTTCAACTAACTTATCTTTTATAAATACAATTTCATGAACGTAGCTTCTTATGGTGGATTCTAAGTACTTGATTCGTATCCAATCTTTTTCACATTGTTCGATTCCATAAAAATAAATGAGGTCCATTTTTTCATTACTATTTACCATAAATTTAATCATTTCCTGTAAAGCCGGGCGTTTTAAATTACTTGCGGGATAGCCAATGTCTGAGAATTTCTTTATGATTTGGATATTAAACTTTTTACTATGTTCATTCATCGTCCACTCTTGCCTTGTAAATTGTTCATTAGGTTCTAGCGATCTTATCATATATAGAATAGCTTTTTTCAACGTTATCCCATTCCTTTTCTCTGACTCTAGTAATATCAGGTTTTAATCTCTAGTATGGGCAGAAAAAAAGCTTTTCAGACCATTGGCAGATTAATTGGTATGGAATAGTCAATAGGCTTTAAGGGTATAGTTAAAAGATATAGAAGAATACATATTAGAGGGGAATTTTACTGTGATTCAGATTTTAGCTGTAACTTCTGAAAACAAGAGAGTTTTAGAAAGGGACTTAGATAATTTCGAAACCCATAAATATAAATGGTGGTGGATTGACTTTAATAAGCCCACTGAAGAGGAAATTGATAAATTAAAATCCGTGCTCAACTTCCATCCACTCGCTATAGAAGACTGCATCCAAGGTCAACAACGATCCAAAATGGACTATTATGATGATTTTTCATTAGTCATCACCCATACAGTTGGTGAATTGAAATATAATCAACATGAAATTGGTTTCTTTCTTGGAGAGCATTTTATTGTAACATTCCACCTAACCGATTTGGCCGAAGTTAATTTAGTTTGGAATAACTTGATTAAACAAGAAAAGATGGATAATTGGGATGAATTCCGTGTCTTTTATGAAATTTTTGATAAAGTGGTAGATAACTTTTTTCCAATCATTTACCACTTAGAAGAAGAAATTAATGTCGTGGAAGAAAATCCTCATCAATTGGGCATGGATATTTTATTAGATCAATTATTCGATTTAAGACATGAACTACTCAAATTACGGCATACAATCAATCCGATTCGTGATCTGCTGTACCGTATCTTAAATTCACATCATCTCGTAGGTATTCACGGTCGCAGAGAATACTTCATGGATATCTATGACCATTTACTCAAGCTTTCTGAAATGGTTGATTCGAATCGCGACGTTACAAACGATATTCGAGATAACTTCATTTCCATTAACTCCTATCAACAAAACCAAGTGATTCAAATTTTAACGGTTATCACTTCGATTTTTGCACCATTAACCTTTATCGCAGGAATTTACGGAATGAACTTTACATATATGCCTGAACTTAAATGGCATTACGGGTATTTTATCGTTATTGGATTAATGATAGTTTTGACCATTATGATGATATTATGGTTTAGAAAAAAAGGGTGGTTTTAGAAGGTAAGCTATATAGAGTATAGGAACTTATAATGGAAATGAGTTCCCAAACTTGGCTAAAATCTAGAAAATGGGTACTCATTAAGGTGATCAGTGCCCAAACAAGATTAAAAATTTGGAGTAGGGTCACTCATTGAAGTTATGAGTGACCTTACTCAATTAAAAATCTAGGGAATGGGCGCTCATCGTCGTAATGAGTTCCCAAACTCAATTGAAAATCCAAAGAACTGGCTCTCATAGACGTAATGAGTGCCTGAACATAATAAACATAGATAGAATTATTTTCCCGCCTGTTTTTCCATGAAATATATAGCACTAGATATTAAAAACGTTTTTGTTTCTTTCTGGAAGAATCAGCTTTTTTCCTTCCAGTTTCCCTATTTGTTGTTCCTTGCCCTTCTACATCTGGTGAACCTAAACCATGTGTTAGTGGATTAACTTTTCTTTTGGACATTGTCATCACCTCCAATGTTAGTGTTCCTTAAAATGATGTGGTTATGTTACTTTAGAAAAATTGACATTCGCTATAAATCTTGGCAAAAGTCTCAATTCCCTTATGCAAAGAGTTTTCTTTTCTATCATCTAAACGGAAAAGACGATCCATTTTGTTAGATCGCCTTGTTTAATGCTATGGAAATGATAAGTGCCATTTTACCAGTCACTCTTCATTAGATTTTTCTATTACCCGATACTTATGATGCGCTACTACTGTATTAGAATAGCCATGATTTATTTCCTCTAGTACTTTAAAGCTCGTTGATGATAAATCAACAATGATACTATTTTCCGCGTTTGAGGGTAATGCAATCCCTTCCAAAATAATATTATTTCGTAAAAATTGAACAACATCCCCCGGCTTTGCCTTTTCTTTATCCCCTTGAAATGCTTCTACCTTTCTCCTCTTCACTTTCTCCACAATAGTCACCCTTTTTCCCTTTGTATTTTTCCCCAAAATCATCCCTTTACAATATTGCCCATTAGCTGTTGTTTTTTTATTCATCAGTGTATTTTAATCGCTTTTAAGTTTCATCCCAAGTATACTATCATCCTATGTAAAAAACAGAACTTATATTCTTTTATTTCCATACGTATGGTGTTTGTTGGTATACATAGTAATTTAACCAGTTAGAGAAAAGCAGATGACTATGTGAGCGCCAAGTATGTAGTGGACGTTTATTTACATCATCATTCGGAAAATAATTAACAGGTATATCTATATCTTTCCCGCGTTCTAAGTCACGATGATATTCATCTGAAAGTGTCATTGCGTCGTACTCCAAATGTCCAGTTATCATAATGTTTTTTGCATCTCTAGATATGATAATAAACGGTGCATCTTCCTTTGATTTCGAAAGTAAAAATAAATCTGGATGTGATTCAATTGCTTCTTTTGAATTACCGGTATGCCGAGAATGTGGAGCTTGGAATACTTCATCAAATCCTCTCACTAATTTTACTGTTGGATCTGCTATGGTATGTTCGAATACCCCGAAACATTTCCTAGGTAAATCATATTTCTCAATTCCGTAATGATAGTACAATGCGGCTTGTGCTCCCCAACAAATATTTAATGTCGATGTAACATTTTCCTTTGCCCAATCCATAATTTGAGTTAGTTCATTCCAATAGTTTACTTTCTCAAATTCCAAATGCTCAATGGGTGCACCAGTAATAATTAATCCGTCATATCGGTTATTTTTTACTTTTTCAAATGTTGTATAGAAGGAATCTAAATGATAACTACTCACATGAGTAGAGCGATGGGTCGCTGTCCTTAAGAAAGTAATATTTACTTGTAATGGCGTATTACCCAATAGTCGAAGTAACTGTAATTCTGTTTTTTCTTTTTCAGGCATTAAGTTTAAAATTAATATATTAAGTGGACGGATATCTTGTGTAAGCGCCCTATCCTCATCCATTACAAATATTTTTTCCTTATTTAATAGTTCACGGGCTGGCAATTGTTTTGGTATATTAATCGGCAACGAACATTTCTCCCTTCCCCAAATTATCTGAATGTTATATTCCATTATAAATTTAAAGTAGCCCCATGTCACCCTTCGATTCCTATACATTTTTGTCGAAAAATATCTTTTACAGTCTAAATAACAGAAGAGAAGCAAAAATTCACTTCCCTTGGTTTAGCTCCCATTCCCTATTATAATTGGGATTGATGAAACAAAAAGAAGGTCCTGTAAATTTCCCGCTAAAATTATGAAAGCCATTCAAACATATGCAGAAAAACAAACTTCTTTCGAAAAGCTAATAAAATTGGGAAAGACAATTGGAAGAAAAAAGTGAAAACTAGGTGAGAAAATTCCTTCCATATTTTACTGAAAGATATTTTATAATATTTATGTATATTTATATATAGGATTGTGATATACTATTATTAACTTATTGATGTTCGTGTGCAATATTAAAAAACTTGGCATTCGCCAAGCCTTTAGGTGAAGGCCTAGTTGCACTTATGCAGAAAGAAGGTTTTATGCTTTCCTTTCTGCCAAGTACTACTAAATACTTCTTCAAAGTAATTATGGTCTTGGTTATCTAGAACAGAAATTAGTAATAAACGTGCCGTGAGCACATGGAGGAATTTTCTATGAACAAAGGTTCAGTAAAATGGTTTAACGCAGAAAAAGGTTTTGGATTTATCGAAGTTGAAGGTGGAGACGACGTATTCGTACACTTCTCAGCAATCCAAGGCGACGGTTTCAAAACTTTAGAAGAAGGTCAAGAAGTTTCTTTCGATATCGAAGAAGGTAACCGTGGACCACAAGCAGCTAACGTTACAAAACTATAAGTTGCATTCACATAAAAAGCTCTTCTCATTATTGAGAAGGGCTTTTTATTTATCTTCCTATTATATTTTAAGAAGGTGAAAAAATTGATAGAAATATACACGGATGGGGCGTCTAGTGGAAATCCTGGGCCTAGCGGGGCTGGTATATACATAAAAGCAAATAAAAAACAATATGAATATGCCATACCTTTAAAAGATTTATCAAACCATGAGGCTGAGTTTTATGCCGTTATTAAAGCTTTGGAAATCTGTAAAAATGAGTTTCCAGGTGAAATTTTATCATTTCGATCGGATTCCCAAATCGTCGTAAATACCATTGACCGTGATTATACGAAAAACAAAACATTTCTACCTCTATTAGAAAAGGTCAGAGAACTATCCACCCATTTTGCTTATGTTTTTATTAAATGGATACCAGAAAAACAGAATGGAAATGCGGATAGGTTGGCAAGAAAGGCAATTCAAGATCAAAAATAGGGCAGTTTCTATTTAGAACTGCCCATTAATTAGATGATCAATCTCTTTCTCTTGCTTTCTGTGTATCTCTAATATTCTTTTGAACCGTGATAGCTGCAAATATGCTGAGAACAAATGCCATTCCATAGAATCCTTTCTCACTTAAAATCATACTTTCTGCATTGAATAGTCCAATACCAATTAATGCAATTGCGATAATCAGTGCCAACCAACTAATACCATAATAAATACTAGTAACTGGTACTCCCTCATCTTTATCCCTTACTGCTTTTTGTAAGGATACAGCCGCATAAAGTCCGAACACTAATACCGCAAAGTAATATCCCTTTTCGTTTAACTGCATTGTTTCAGCATTGAATAAACCAATTAGATAAGCTGCAACACCTATTAAAAGCGCTGCCCAAGACGCCCCTTTGAAAGCTGAGGTCGGTTCCCCCTCTCTTCTTTCCTCTTTTATTTTTACATCGCTTTCTTTATTTAATAATCCCTCATCTTGACGTTCCATGAATGATTCCCCCCATTTTTTATTTACGACCGACTCTTAAGCTGCTCTAATACCCCACTTAGAACATACATTAAATTCTTGATAGTTTATCTTATGCAAAAGTGGTAATACATTATATGGATTTGCTACCAATAAATGTAAGATAATTTTATTTTAATTATTTAGGCAAAAGAATAACCAAGAATTGTACTATTAACTAAAGAGATCGTGCTTTCTTCCCGTACATTAACTTAATATGAACATCATAGGATGTACCTTCTTCTATATGATTAGGATCATCTGATACTTCAAGCAGTTCCTTTAATTGAATAGGCTTTTTTTGATTGGCTTCAATCGTCATTGGATATGGGCCTGCCAGATTCATAAGTGACTCCATTCGTACCCCATCCTCCATGTACGGGGAATCTATAAATTCTAATTCAAAGGACACATCTTCATTGCTTCGATTATGTAAAACAAGATGACATTCCCCATCCAATAGATCTTGACCCACAGATTCAAAACTACACTCGCCATTGTTATCGTATGAGATGGCTGCAATGCCACTTGCTAATGTTTCTTGGTAGATGGTAATAAGAATATTAGGCAAAAATGAATACACAAGGACAACGATGATTATGGTACGCCAGTGATATTTTTTCATGCCAATACCAAGTAATATCATGGCGATTACAAATAAAACGGATCCAATGATACCAAGAAAAATATATCCATCATGATTGCTAAGTGGGAACGACATGAATGTAAAATGCGCTCCTAACATGGCATTATTAGGAATGGGAAATATAAAGACATACATATAGCTAAAATAACAAACGAAATAATGAGTGCCAATTTGCTTCTTATCATCCAATTCCTCCTCTCTTAATCGTATTTAGCGAACTTATTTAAACAACATCTCCCCTTTTATTTCAAACCAAACATTTTCTACTGTAGCTATAACGATGATTGCCAAAATAAAGGCTGCTCCACAAAGTAAGATCTTGTTTCGTAACCTAGCATTAAAGCGCTTATACAACATGCCTATGAGAATGACAATTGACACAAAAATAGGGAAACTGATGCATATCGCTATTATGTCAACAATCGAAAATGGTTTACTTATGTATGAATCAGAATAAATATTCAGAACAAGAAGTGCTAGAAACAATATGAATTGATAAACAAAAAATCTAATCCGGCTCATAATTGGCTCCGTTCTATGGGTTGTTATAAAAAGTATAAATCATTAAGAAAAAAAGAATATACTTTTATTTTAAAAACAGTAATCCCTTTAAATACGAAATAGCAGAATCTTTGTTTTTCTGTATAATATTAAAATCCTGGTAAATCTATGTTTACCAGGATTCCAAGTTGCTTTTCGTTCAAACACTATGAATATGTTTTGTACCCAAAAAGGGAACCTATACCCCTTTATAATCTATTATTGTTTTCCTTTTTTAACCCATTCGGCAACCGTTACGGTACGTTTCGCCTGATGTTTCACTGCAGCTTCCACATCTTCTACCATTTTACCATCTTGATCCACTGTTACGCTTGTTCCGTATGGGTTTCCACCCGCACTAAATAGGACTGGATCTGTATAACCTGGTGTTGCAATGATTGCACCCCAATGCATCATAGAAGTATATAGCGATAACAATGTTGCTTCTTGACCACCATGTGGGTTCTGTGCTGAAGTCATCGCACTGACAACCTTATTGACCGTCTTACCATTTGCCCAAAGTCCGCCTTGAAGGTCTAGGAACTGTTTCATTTGAGAAGCTATATTTCCAAATCGTGTAGGTACACTAAATATGATTGCATCCGCCCATTCCAAATCATCTGAAGTTGCCACCGTTACGTCTTTTGTAGCTTCCACTGTTGCTTTCCAAGCTGCATTTGCTTCAACCACCGAATCTGGTGCTAACTCTTGAACTTTTAATAAACGAACTTCCGCACCTGCAGCTTCTGCTTCTTCTTTTGCCCATTTAGATAGTTGATAGTTTGTTCCACCCATTGAATAAAAAATTACAGCTAATTTAATGTTTGACATATTTTCAATTCTCCTTTGGTGTTCCAAGTATTTTTTATTAATCCCATATATTTCACCATTTTATTATTCCCGATTATCAGGAATAATATTTATTTGATTCATATAACTTTGAGATATTTGTAGTTAATTACAATGCTACCCTTTAGCGTTTCCTTCCTTAAAAAAATAAGCAGCTCAACTCATACGTGAATTGAACTGCTATGTTTATTATTATTTAAAATACAATCGTTTTATTTTCATGAACAATAATTCGATCTTCTAAATGCCATTTTACTGCACTTGCTAATACACTACGTTCAATGGATTGGCCGATTTTTTTCATATCGCTAGCATTATCACGATGATCAACGCGGCCAATATTTTGCTCAATGATTGGACCTTCATCTAGGTCACCTGTTACATAATGGGAAGTGGCACCAATCATTTTTACTCCTCGAGCATAAGCACGTTCGTATGGTTTCGCCCCAATAAATGCAGGTAAGAAGGAATGATGAATATTGATAATTTGGTTTTTAAAATTTTTCACAAAATCATCTGTTAGAATTTGCATGTAGCGAGCTAGTACAATTAAATCGACTTCATACTCTTTTAGTAATTGCTTCTGTTTTTCTTCAACTTCTTGTCGAATGTCCTTATTAGCAGGAATATGGTAAAAAGGAATTCCAAGGGATTCCACCATTTCACGACATGTATCATGATTACTTATAACTAATGCAATATTAGCCATTAAATCTCCACTTTGGTATTCCCATAATAATTCTAGTAAACAATGTGGTTCCTTCGATACGAAAATCGCCACATTCTTCAATTGACTAACATACATAATTCTCCAATCCATATGAAATTCTTCCGCAATTGGTTGAAAATCTTTTTCTATTTTATTGGCATTTTTCATAAGGTTAGGACATTCAAATTCAATTCGCATAAAAAATTGTCCACCCTCTGGATCCATTGTATATTGGTCAGATTCGACAATATTCGCCCCTTGTTTAAATAAAAATTCCGAAACAGTAGAAACAATCCCTGGTTGATCGGGACATTTAATTAAAAAGCGTGCTTTGTTTTCATTTTTTTCTGTAAAACCTTTAATTCTATCTTGCATATAACTATTCATATTAAATACCTCATTATTTTCCGTGTACTCGATCGCGTAATAACGCTTTCTAATATTACTTTATGAAATTCTCGTTCTCTAGTCAAGACGATGTTCATTATGTTTGTTATAATATCTATTAAATTGTTGCAAGTTTGGGGGGACTAGAAGTGGATCCATTAGATATCATGATGAATTTAGACCACGTTATTCCATATTATCAACCTATTGTAAGTGCAGATACTCGTAAAGTGATTGGCTACGAATTAAAAGCTTATTACTTAACCGAGGATGGTGAAAAACAACGTCTAGATTGGTTTTTCAAAGATAGTTCCATCCCACATGATTTCCGATTAGAAGTCATTACTTGTATCCAACAAAAAGCACTAGATTATTATTTAGAAACTGATAAAACCGTCCTTTTATTTTTCAGCTACGATGCGGAATTACTTCATGAAGACGATGGTGAGACGATCCTTTCGCTTTTACAATCCTACGAAAGTAAAGGGCTCGATCTAAGTAAGATTGTTCTAGAATTGAAGGAAAAACAAATAACAGAAGAAGTATATTCTCTCAATTCCTTATTTAAATACATAAAAACTCTAGGAATCCAAATCGCTTTTGATGATGTCGGAAAAACAAGCGGGAATTTGGATAAACTTACTTATTTCGAACCAAATATCATTAAAATCGATGTCAGCTTTTTGAAAGAAGATGCGTTGCCACACTTATATAATGATGTCCATTATTCCATTTCCATGTTAGCACATAAAATGGGATCTACATTACTTTTTAAAGGGATCACCACGTATAATCAATTTAATTATGCCTGGCGAAACGGTGGAAGATATTATCAAGGGCGTTACTTGGCAAAGTCAAATCCACAATTTGTAGAGAAAGATACGTATAAGGATATCATGGAGAGGGATTTTCAACTATTTGTTAAATACGAAAAGAAAAAAATGAAAGCTCAACTACAACTTACTACTGATATCCAGCAATTATTCAAGCAAACCTTGCAAGATATAGATGCGAATGCACCACATGATGAAATTATAATTACCATTGGAAATGCATGTAGTCCTTTCGCCTTCCGAGTATATATTTGTAATGATGAAGGAATACAGTTATCTTCTAATGCGGAAAAGAGTCGTGAAGGTGATTGGGAATTAAATCCAGAAGGCAGACAGAAAAACTGGAGTTGGCGTCCTTACTTTTTTGAAAGTATTGTACGGATGAATGTAGAGAAAAAAGGAATCCTCTCCAACTTGTACACGGACATTGATCGAAATGAACAAATTCGGACCTATTCTTATCCAATTTCAAAGAATAAATATATTTTTATGGATATACCATATGATTATTTATTTGAACAAGAAGGGCTGTTGTGAGGAACAAAAGCCCTTTTTCATTTATCTATTTTGAAGATTCAATGAATGTGCTATATTGTTAATAATGTGAAAGGGGTTTTTCGGTATGGAGATAGAGCGTTCAAAACAGCAGACAAATAAGGTGTATTCATTCTTATTAATTAGTGGTATTGTTTTAATCGCATTAAATTTAAGGCCAGCTATTACATCTGTTGGGCCTATTATTGGTTCTATTCAAGCAGATGTTGGTTTATCAAGCTCCAGTGCTGGATTATTAACAAGTTTACCAGTCATTGCATTTGCGATTATGTCACCGTTAGCACCAAGTTTAGCAAATCGGTTATCTAATGAATGGGCAATGTTAATTGGATTACTTATGTTATTTATCGGAATTAGTATACGTTCCAATTCTATTGTAATCCTTCTTTTTTCAGGAACTTTATTAGTCGGACTAGGAATAGCGGTATTAAATGTATTATTGCCTAGTTTTATTAAGGATAAGTTTCCTCATAAAATAGGTTTAATGACTAGTTTATACACAACAGCAATGGGAGTTATTGCTGCAGCTGCCTCTGGTCTCAACGTTCCAATTGCGGATGGATTAAATCTCGGTTGGAAAGTCGCTTTATTTATATGGGGAATACCTACGCTTCTTGCACTATTTAATATTTTCTATTTGGCACGAAAGGGAAATTCTGACCAGCATATGGAGAGAAAGTTTATCCGCACGAATAAAAAAATGTGGAAATCACCTCTAGCTTGGCAAGTTGCTATATTCATGGGTACGCAGTCGTTTTTGTTTTATTCAACGATTTCATGGTTACCTACCATTTTAAATGACCAAGGGGTTAGTATGGCTACAGCGGGTTGGATGTTATCTTTCACACAGTTTATAGGACTTCCTGCAAGTTTTCTCGTTCCAGTTATAGCAGAAAAGTTTCGTAATCAACAGGGAGTCGTTATTTCTATCATTATTAGTTCGTTTCTTGGTTATGGGGGACTTTTATTAGGTACAACAACTACAATGATGGTTATTAGTTGTACATTTATCGGATTTACGCTAGCTGGAGCTTTCTCACTGGCTTTAACATTAATCGGACTTCGTGCAAGAACGGCAATTGAAGCCGCGGAATTATCAGGTATGGCTCAAACACTAGGTTATTTACTTGCCGCAACAGGTCCGTTATTAATCGGTTTTCTGAACGATATTTCCAATGGATGGACGCTTCCTTTAATTGTCATCTTAATAGACTCTGTAATTGTTCTTATATTTGGACTAGGTGCAGGCCGTAATAAATATGTATAAGTTTTTAGATTGAAAGGAATTAACATGTTAGTTGATTCCTTTTTTATGTGCGGTACAATCGCCTAAAACCTATAATTCTACTTTTTCAATTAAATTCTATACTAAATTCTCCTAGATAATTCTACTATTTTTAGAAAAAAATGGTATAATAGATTTATTATTGACAAGTTTAGTAGGAGGAAAGTGAAAATTGGCGAATAAAAAAGTAATCATGTCGGTTACAGCAGGTGCAGCAATTGCATCGGCTATGGTCGGAGCGGATCAAGTTGAAGCAGCATCTCATAAGGTACAGAGCGGAGATTCACTTTGGACTATTGCTCAGAAACACAATACAACAGTAACGAATTTGAAAAAGATAAATAACTTAACCTCGGATTTGATTTTTCCAAATCAAGTACTAGAAACAGGTTCAGCAAGTTCTTCAGCCAAGGATACTGCATCGAAAAAACAAGAAAGCTCAAAAAGCACTTCTAATACATATACAGTTAAAGCTGGGGACACTTTAAGTGGAATTGCGTCAAGACATAATATATCCCTTACTAATTTAATGAAATGGAATGGATTAGATACTACTCTTATCTTCCCTGGAAATGTGCTAACTGTAAGTAAACAAGAATCTCAAAATACGAAAACAAGCGGAAAAAAAGAAACTAAAGTCAGCTCTTCTACTGTTTATTCCGTTGTAGCTGGAGACTCTCTTTCTAAGATCGGTGCAAAGTATAATGTCTCTGTAGCTAATCTAAAGAAATGGAATAATCTAAGTTCTGATTTGATCTATGTTGGTCAAAAATTAAACATAGCTGGTAAATCTAGTAACAATTCTTCAACTAGTACATCATCTTCGGCTAGTAAACAAGATGGAAATAAAGCTTCTGTATATACGGTCAAATCAGGAGATACCCTTTCTAAAATTGGTAAGGCACATGGGGTTAGTGTCGCTAATCTTAAGAAATGGAATAGCTTATCGTCTGATATGATATACATTGGACAAAAATTAAGCATTGGTGCTACGAAAGAGAAATCAACTGGTTCTGTAAAAAGTACAAAGACTGGCTCTTCTACAAATACAAATGTAGACTACGATGTTAACAAACTAGTTAGTGTTGGAAAAAGTTTAATAGGCATCCCTTACAAATGGGGCGGTACAACTACTAGTGGATTTGACTGTAGCGGATTTATTTATTACGTATACAATCAAGCTGGAAAGAAAATAAATCGTCTTTCTACGGATGGTTATTTTGAACGCTCTTATTACGTGAACAATCCACAAGTTGGGGATTTAGTCTTCTTTTCAGGAACTTATCGATCTGGTATTTCTCATATGGGAATCTATCTTGGAGATAATAAATTCCTCCAAGCTGGTACAAGTTCCGGTGTATCTATTGTAAGTTTAGATAATCCTTATTGGAGTAAGCATTTCGATAGTTTTAAACGATTTTATTAAAGTTAGAAAACGAACATCTTCGTTAGTATCTGATCGAGGGTGTTCGTTTTTCTTTTGGGTAATCCCAGTTTAGCTGGGGTAAAGAAGACTTTCATCAGTGGGGTTTTCCTCTTCATCCCCCACTGATAGTTAGTCGTACTTATCGGACCTTTACGGGAAGTTGATCTCCCACTTACTTTCTTTGTTTCCCCAGAAGTTTGAGGTGGGAGTCTTACTGCTCGTTTAGGTGGGATAAAACATTAACTAAAGATAAAAAACAAAAGCTGTCGGGGGACGACAGCTTTTGTTTTATTTAACGAAGAGACAGCAGTTAGGTACTACTATCTTTTTCACTTATGACTTGGAGGTTATGTAAGAAGAATGTGGGCTAACTTTCTAAGGAACACCTTTTCATCTTTGACCAAAAATATGAAACGAAGGTAATAAGTATTATTTTTACCGCATACAAATAACAACTAATTCATAGAATCAGCCAGTATTCTTTCTGATGTTATTGATAAATGATAAGTATGATTATGAAAATAATATTATTCTATTTAATTTTACAAAAGGTCCCTTAGAATAGTTTGAATATGTGAAATGGATATTTAGTATTTTGACAGAAGTTGTTCTTTGAAGGCCAAGAATAAAGTGTTAAAAAGGAGTAAACGGTGAATAATTAGTAGAAATCTTTTATTCAGAGGTTTGACGGTTACAATGATGTAACGTCATAATACTGAAATATTGTCCATTCACTCTACACAGTACTGTACTGGCATTCGAGGCAAATGAGGCAATACATCCATTCCGACAATTATTAGTTTTAAAGTAATAGTTTGAATATCCTATCTTTCTGTTTTTTATGTAAGTTTATCTCCTCCTTAGTACCTATTATCTTTATTATAGTATATAAAAGTAAATTGTCAATTGAATTCTAAAAGTTTATTATTTTAATTCCATTTTTACTTTTTTAGTAGGTGTTCAAAAAGGAGGATAAAAAGGTTCGAAGTCGGCTAAATGCGCTATTGCCAGCTAGAAACATCGTAGTGTCATCTTCACCGGATTTTTTTAAAAACCTTTTTTTTATAGATTAGATAACTTTATATTAATCAAGTGAATATTGTTTAATTATCCCATCATATTTATTATCCTTATTTTCAAGCAGCATTTCTACATGAGTATGTCCTATTTTAATATTTCCTTGAATGGGTACACTGGCATTCGCAAGGCATTTGGATAGATGCATAAGAAGATGTTTTCCCAGCAATTAACTCAAGTTTATTCCTATGACATATTCCCCCTTCCATTTCCATAGAATTTATTAACAATTTCAAAGGAGGAGTTAAAATGGAAGAGCTAATCACAAAGGAAATGGTAGAAAGATATTATGAGTTAAATCTGGTAAAGAAAAAAATCGAAGCAGAAATTAACCAATTAAAGAAGATCTTTCATACATATTTTGATAATGAGTATGGGGAGAACGAAAAAGGCGAATTAATCAAAGAACAATATAAACTACAAAGACAAGTTCGGAAAACAGAAAAGTGGGCGGAGAAGGATACCGTGGAAAAACTAGAAGAATTAAATATGAATGATTTAATTCAAATCGTTAAAACACCAGATAGCGAAAAGATTCATGCCGCCATTGAGTTAGGTTTGCTTAAGAAAAGTGATATCGAAGGATGTCTTACGAATAATTATACGAAAGCAATCACTGTAAAAGCGGTTAAATAAAAAGGCTTGTTTCTTAATAAAGTGGAACTCATTCAGTAGGGGGCATCCAACCAGTTAAGGCGGATAAAGAAGAATGCCATCAGTGGGGGTTTTCCTTCATCCCCCACTAATGGTTAGTCGCGCTTATCGGACCATCACGGCCAGTAATTAGTCCACAGTTTAAATATTAACTTTAGCTGAAAACACGATTAATTTCCTCTATTTCATCCTCAGTAAGAGTAACGTCCAGTGTCTTTTGATTTTTCAATACCTGTTCTGGGTTTTTCGCACCTGGAATAACAGCGGTTATCGCGTCTTGGGTCAAATACCATGCAAGAACTATAGAAGCGACTTCAGCATCTTTTTCATTCGCAATGTTACGTAACACTTCTACTTTTTCTAGGTTTTGTACGAAAGCTTCACCTTGAAGATGTGGCATGTTATGTCTTAAATCATCAGCTGGGAATTTTGTGTTTTTATTATATTTCCCTGCTAAGATTCCAGCAGCTAATGGGAAAAATGGAATAAAAGCAATATTATGTTCTAACGTATATGGGAAAAAGTCATTCTCCGCACCACGAGCTAATAAGTTATACTCTCCCTGGAATACATCTACATAGCCATCTTTGTTTGCTTCCTCAAGTTGTGCAGGCGTTAAATTAGATGTTCCGATTCCACGAATTTTCCCAGCATCTTTTAGTTCTTGTAGGGCTCCTACCGCCTCATAAAGTGGAGTTTTACCATCGGGATTATGAATATAGTACAAGTCAATATAATCCGTATCTAAACGTTTTAAGCTAGCTTCAACCGATTGCTTCATGAATTCTGGCGAATTATCAATTTCTACTTTTCCATCCACAATACGTTGAGCACCTTTAGTTGCAAGTACTACTTCACTACGCTTACCTGTTTCCTTAATAGCCTGACCAACTAATTCCTCTGAACGACCAATTCCATAGATGAATGCTGTATCAATGAAATTCATATCATGATTGATTGCGGCTTTCACTAGATCAATACCTACTTGTTCATCCAAATTCGGATATAGGTTATGGCCACCAACAGCATTTGTGCCAAGTCCAATTGGGTTAATCCATAAATCCGTTTTACCTAATTTTACTTTTGTCATTCCTATCATCCCTTCCCTCACTTAAAACTTAACTTAGCAAACTTAGCAATCGCTATTAGGTTAGGTGAATGCCTTAGTTGCACTTATACGGCGAGTAATCGGACCCCTAGACGGGAAAGATTTTTTCTCTAACTGCCAAAAGAAGAGGCTGCGTAAAGAAGACTTCCATCAGTGGGATTTTTCCTTCATCCCCCACTGATGGTTAGTCGCACTTATCGCATCTTTAGTGTAGTTGATCTTCTTTTTTACCAAAAGCTTGGGGTAGCAGCCTTACTTCCCGTTTAGTTGGGATAAAACATCCCCTTCTCCATTGTAACCGATCCATCTATCTTATCAATTGTTTTACTCTATTAGAGGATCCGAATAATTGCATTTTTTCTTTTACCACTTCTGTTATAGCATCCATTGCAGGTATTAGGATAGATTGTGGGTTGAACAACTCTTTGTCATTTGTAAGAATTTGGCGTACTGTTTCAGCCCATGCTACATTGCATTCTGTATTTACATTAATTTTAGCGTGTCCTAATTCAATACATTTTTTAATTTGATAATCCGGAATTCCAGAACCACCGTGTAAAACTAATGGGACATCTGTTAGCTCTGAGATTTCTTTCATTTCGTCAAAACCTAATTTAGGCTCTCCTTGATATGGACCGTGTACCGATCCAAGCGCCGCAGCTAAAGCATCTACCTTTGATTCTTTCACTAAACGTTCGCATTCTATTGGACTAGCATATTCTACTCCGCCAGTTACACCATCTTCTGTTCCACCAACAGAACCTACTTCAGCTTCAACTGAAACACCTTTTCTATTTGCATATGCAACAACTTCACTTGTCATTTTGATGTTTTGTTCAATCGAATATTTCGAGCCATCAACCATTACAGAACTATAACCTGCATCAATGGCTTCCTTACATCTTTCTACACTTAAGCCGTGATCAAGATGCATCACAACAGGTACTGTAATATTCATTTCTTCTATCATTTTTTCAACAGTTGAGGCAATTAAGCGAAAACCACCTAAGTAATCCACGATTCTATCTGAGGAAGCGATAATAACGGGTGATTTTTCTTCTTCTGCTGCTTTTAAAATAGCCTGAACCCATTGAAAATTATTCATATTAAATTGACCAATAGCATACTTATTTTTTGCTTCATTAAGAAGTTCTTTCATAGAAACAAACATTTATATCACTTCTCTCGTTTTTAAAAAATATTATTGATTAATGGACCCCTTTACTTCATAATGTTTGGAAAGCACATCTGCCATCGTTTCTTTCGATGTTTTAATCACTTCTTCGGGATTCATTTTATAATATTCCGGTCTAAATAATTCGATGGAACAAGCCTCGCCATGGAATCCAATTTCTTTTAAAGTAGATAAAATTCCATCTAAATCAATTGCACCATGTCCTGGCCAGCAGCGATCTTCGTCTCTTAAAATTCCGATTGGATAATCATCTGTATCATCGATGTGTAAAAGGAAAATTTTTGAGCCATCCGCCTGTTTTAATTCATCTAATCTAGAACCCATACCATGGAAATGGAAGCAATCTAGTACTAATCCGACATTATCACGATTAACTTCTTGTACAATTTCATGTCCTTGCTTAAACGTATTTACAGTAGCTTGGGGGTGACCGATAAATTCAAAAGCTATTTTAATCCCATAACCTTTAGCTAAATCAGAAAATTCCCTTAACATTTTGACACAACTTTTCTTAATGTCTTCAAGCAAGATCTTTTCCTCTGTTATGTTAGGGACAGCCACAATATATGGTGCACCTAATTTTTTCCCAATCTCGAGCCATTCCTTAAATGTTTGAATAATTTGTTCCTCATCTTCTTTAGATCGATTGTTAAAAAACTCTAACGCGTTAAGTGAAAGTAATTTCAAATGATGAGTACGGAAAAACTCTGCTAAATCATCGAGACTATGATTCTCTAAATAGGCAGGTAATTTCCACATTTGAATTTCAATAAAGTCAAATCCATGCTTTTCGCAAAGTTCCAAGTCTTGTTCCAACGTTGCATTTTCTTTCGTAGTTGCAACATTATAAGCCAATTTCATCCTCTACACCTCAACTATCTTCCAAGGGGATAAATTTATAATTAGTTCGTTACAACTTTTTTTTGAAGTAAATTCTCGTCAATATATTTCCTTGCTTTAAGTGCATATTCTAATGGATGGGCTTTGGCAGGATCCTGTTCTGCTTCAATGACAATCCAGCCTTTGTAATCGTTGTCAATCAGAAACTGGTAAATTTCCGTAAAGTCAATTACGCCATCTCCTGGTACAGTGAACATTCCCTCTAGGAAAGAACCTAAGAAGGATTTACCCTCTTCTTTACATTGTTTCATTATATTTTCTCTTACATCTTTAAAATGTACATGTTTAATGCGATCCATATGTTTGGTTAAAAGTGTCATATAGTCACCATCTGAAACAAAAATATGACCAGCATCATATAATAGATGAACATGATTTGGATCTGTATTCTCCATTAAACGATCTACTTCTTCTAATGTTTGCACTCCGGTTCCCATATGATGGTGATATACTAGTCTTAGATTATATGCCTTGGCAATTTTCCCAAGTTCATTTAATCCTTCACATAATAGATCCCATTCTTCATCTGAAAAATATGGTTTATTAGCAAAAACATCTGTATCTCGTAAACCTTGAACACTATGTGTTTGTTCAGAAACAACGGCTGCATCTGCATTTACTTTTTGTAAGTAATCGCAGTGATCATGAAATGCTTTTGAAGCTTCTTCAATACCATCACGAATAATGTAACTAGAAAACCATTTACTTGCTATTTTAAGGTTACGTAATTGAACTTCCTTATTTAAAACATCAGGTTCTGGAAAAAATCCCCCAACTTCTGTTCCTTCAAATCCACTTATTACAATATCTCCTAACAGATGCCCTAATGTATTGTCTTGACCAATTTCGGGAATATCATCATTTCTCCAACCAATAGGTGCAATTCCCCAATGAATTTTGTTAGTCATCGTTCTTCGCCTCTTTTTCGTACGTTAGATTTCTAAGCTAGTATGACAGTTTCCGACAATAAAGGAATCGTTGTCGGATAAAGAAAACTTCCATCAGTGGGATTTTCCACCATTCCCCACTGATGGTTAGTCGCACTTATCGTACCTTTACGGGCAGTTGATCTCCCACTTAACTTCTTTGTTCCCCGTTAGCTTGAGGTGGGAGTCTTACTGCCCGTAAAGTTGGGATAAAGTATATATATTTAGTACTGTTTTGCTTTTTCAAGCATTTTACTATTTTCTTCATAGGCTTTCTGAATACTTGGTGATTCGGAAACCTCAGCATTACCTACATGCCACCAGTTTTCATAACCCTCCGTCATAGTCTTAGGCAATACTTTAATTTCAATTAAAGTAGATACAGTTTGTTTCTTCGCGTCTTCAATTGCAGCTTTTAGTTCACTGGCAGTATTGACACGATAAACTTTTGCACCATAACCTTCTGCTACTTTTGCATAATCGATATTCATTATTTGATTATCATGGGTTCTGAATTCTGTGAAATAGGTTCCCATTCCATTCCCCATTTGAAGGTTATTGATGCAACCAAATCCGGAGTTATCAAATAAAACGACATTGATTTTTTGGTTATATTGAATAGATGTAACCAATTCGGAATGAAGCATGAGAAAACTTCCATCACCAACAAAGGAATAGACTTCTTTTTCAGGTTCAGCTAGTTTGATTCCTAACGCACCAGAAATCTCGTACCCCATACAAGAATAACCGTACTCTACACTGTACGTATTTGGAACAGCTGGATTCCAAATTCGTTGCATGTCTCCTGGAAGAGAACCTGCCGATGTAATGACGTTACTGTCTGGATCTACCGCTTCATTTACCGCAAGGAGTGCGGTTGTTTGCGCAAGTTCTGTACCTAGAGCATCTGCATATTCGTTAAGCACTTCTTGAGAGAAATGGCCTTTAATTTCTGGGTCAAAGGATTCACGTTTAAATTCAACGTTTGCTAAACGGCTGCGTTCATTTAACCATTCCGCTTTAAGTTCTGAAATGATATCACCAAATTCGGAAACATATCCTTCCAATAATGGCGCCAATTGTTCTAGAGTTGTTTTCGCATCTGCTACTACTTGGAAAGCATCTAATTTATAAGATTGCATACGACTAACATTGATATTTAAAAATTTGGCTTGATCAAAATCAAAAGCAGTTTTGGAAGATGTCGCAAAGTCTGTATATCTCGTACCAATACCAATAATTAAGTCAGCTTGTTTCGCAGCTTTATTTGCAGAAAGTGTACCAGTAACACCCATTCCGCCTAGATTATTCTTAAATGTTGCTTCAACTGTAGATTTTCCGGCTTGCGTTTCTACTAATGGAATATGATGTTTTTTGGATAGTTCCATTAATATTTCACGAGCACCCGAATATTTTGCACCGCCACCGACTAAAATAAGTGGCTTTTTACTTGCTTTAATTAATTCTACTGCACCTTGAATCTCTCTTTCTACCGGTGCTTTACGGTCTAAATAATGAACACGTTTTTTAAAGAAAGCTTCATCATAATCGTATGCCTCTCCCTCTACATCTTGGGAAATAGCAACCGTTACAGGACCAGCAGTTGCAGAATTTGTCATCACTTCAAATGCACGGATTAGACTAGACATTAACTGTTCAGGTCTAGTTACACGATCCCAATATCTAGAAACTGGTTTTAATGCATCGTTAGTTGTAATTGCTGCACTATATTCCTGTTCTACTTGTTGTAATACTGGATCTGGTTGTCTCGTTGCAAAAGTATCTCCTGGTAAGAATAGGACGGGAATATTATTGGCAAGAGCAGTACCTGCTGCAGTAACTAAATTAGCAGATCCAGGCCCTACCGATGTTGTCACCGCATAAATTTTACGGCGTAACATTTGTTTACTATAAGCGACTGCTGCTAAAGCCATTCCTTGTTCGTTTTTACCTTGGATTACTTTTAAGTGACCAGCTTCTTGTTCAAGAGCTTGACCAATCCCAAGAACATTACCGTGTCCAAATATATTGAATACTCCCTCTACGAAAGGAAATTCTTCTCCATCCACATGGATATATTGTTGATTTAGAAATTTAACTAATGCTTGAGCAGTTGTTAATCTAATTTTTTTACCCATTCTTTAAATCCAACCTTTCCCTGTAGATTTAACCTTGTTGAGCAATTAAACTTTCGATTTCTTCAACGGTTGGCATTGCTTCAGAAGAACTGTGTTTACTTACAACGATAGCTGCAGATGCACTGCCGAACTTTAACGCTGTTTCAATGTCTTTTCCGTTGACAATTGCGTATAAAAATGCAGAAGCATAAGAATCTCCAGCACCGAAAGTTTTCAATACTTGAGTCTTATAGGCAAGACCTCTGTACACATCTCCGGATTTCGTATATGCATAAGATCCATCCACACCGTGTTTAATAACAAGTAGCTCTGGACTATGGTTAAATAGATAGTTCACAGTAGCTTCGTTATTACCTTCGCCCTCTTCAAGGTTTTCCATCATGTCATACTCATCACGAGTCCCGATTACAACGTCGGATTGTTCTGCGATTAAGGAGTAATAGATAGCTGTTTCTTCCTTAGAAGCCCAAGTGTATGGACGGTAGTCTAATTCAAAAATAACTTTTACATCATTTTTTCTAGCTAGGCTCACCGCTTTAATAACCGCTTCTCGGGAAGGGCTTTTAGCAAGTGCTGTACCAGAAACTAGTAAAATTTTGGATTGTTTAATATAATCTTCATTAACTTCATCAGGATTTAAATAAAGGTCAGCAACGTCTTCACGATACATTAAAATACTGCATTCTTCTGGGCTTTTAATTTCTGTAAAAGTAAGACCTGCTTTGTGTCCCTCTTGATCCACAACCATGTTAGAAGTATCAATTCCTACTTCACTCATGTATTGCTTAATAAAGTTACCATGTTGATCATTAGGAATTTTTCCGATAAATCCTGCTTTTAATCCTAATTTTGAACTTCCGATAGCAATGTTAGCTGGCGATCCGCCAACATATTTCGTAAAAGTCATTGTTTCTTCCATTGGACGGTTATATTCTGCTGCATTAAGGTCGATACACGCACGGCCAATTGCAATAATGTCATAGTTTCTATCTTGGTTGAATTCAATACTCATTATGTTTACCCCTCTCAAAAAAGAAAATCTTATTTACGGTCTAAAATCCACTCATGGTCTGGATCATTATGGAATTTCCAAATACGTGTCGGGCCTGCCATTACATTTAAGTAATAAGATGTATAACCATCAGGTACTCCTACTGGGTGGTAGCCAACAGGAACTTCAACAACATCACCATTTTCCACAGTCATGGTTTCATCTAATGAACGATCGTCTGTATAGACACGCTGGAAGACAAAACCTTGTGGTGGATCCATTTCATGATAATAGCTTTCTTCTAAAAATGATTCTTCAGGTAGAATGTCTTGGTCGTGTTTATGTGGTGGGTAACTTGAGAAGTTTCCACCTTCTGTAAACACTTCTACTACTAATAGGCTATTTGCAGTTGGGTCAGAATCAGGAAGAATATTATGAACATGGCGTTTGTTTGAATATTTTCCTCTATCTTCAATACCGTTATCTTCTGCTTTGATTAATTTGGTTGGTAATTGTTTTTCTGATGGAGAATAACATAGGGCAACTCTAGCTTTTGTTACGGCTTCCACTTCGTATGTGCGGTCATTAGAAACATACACGCTATCCGTTGGTTTCTTTTCAAATACACTTTCACGAGTTCCGATGTTCTCAAAGAATTCATTGCCTTCCTTTACGTTAATTTTTCCAGTTAACGCAACAATGCAGCATTCTTCTTTACCTAATGTTTCTTCATATTTAGCACCAGGTTCTACATCTATCACTTTAAAACCAACATATCTTAAATCTGAATTTTTTTTGTTCACATCATGAACTAAAGTGACACCTTCAGATATCGTTTCTTGCATAGGTTTGTGGAGTAATTTACTCATTTAACTTTTCCTCCTTAGCGTATAGAAAGTATTCATTTTTAGAACAGACCCCTTTACTCTGTAAAGAGGTCTAATTGTATTGTGATGATAGATTAATAGTTCTTATTAGTTAAATTCAGGAGCAACGTAACGTGCAGTTACAACTTTCTTACGAGTATAGAAGTCTACACTGTCTTTACCGTTAGCATGTAAAGTACCGTAGAAAGAATCTTTCCATCCAGAGAATGGGAAGAATGCCATCGGTGCTGGAACCCCTAAGTTGACCCCTAACATACCTGCATCAATATTTTCACGGAAGTAACGTACAGAAGAAGTGTTCGTTGTAAAAATACAAGCTCCGTTAGCAAAGTTAGATTTGTTTGCAGTTTCTACTGCTTCCTTCAAGTTTTTAACACGAATGACGGATAATACTGGAGCGAAAATTTCATCTTGCCAAATTGTCATTTCAGGTGTTACACCTTCAAAGATAGTTGGTCCAACAAAGTAGCCACCTTCTAAATCATCTTTACGACCATCTCTAACTAGTGTAGCTCCTTCTTCCAAACCTTTTTCAATGTAGCTAATTGTACGTTTTTGGTTTTCTTCACGGATAACTGGTCCTAAGAATACACCATCGTCAAGTCCGTTACCCATTTTTACGTTGTCTGCCGCTTCTTTAAGTTTTGCCATGAATTCGTCAGCAACATCTTCTTCTACTGTTACAACAGCACATGCCATACAACGTTCACCAGCAGAACCGAATGCAGCAGAGATAATATCCTTAACTGCTTGATCTAAGTCAGCATCTTTTAATACAGTAGTATGGTTTTTCGCACCAGTTAACGCTTGAACACGTTTAAGGTTTTCGCTTCCACGTTTGAATACATATTCACCAACTGGTTTAGAACCAACGAATGAAATAGCCTTAATTTCTGGATGATCAAGAATTCCATTAACAACATCATGTGCACCATAAACGATGTTGAATACTCCATCAGGAAGGCCGGCTTCTTTAAGTAAGTCAGCTAATTTTTCAGTTAACAATGGCGTTTTTTCGGATGGTTTTAATACGAAAGAGTTACCCATTGCAATTGCCATAGGGAACATCCAACAAGGAACCATCATTGGGAAGTTAAATGGTGTAATTCCACCGATAACTCCAATTGGATAACGATAGTTTGCAGCTTCAACATCTGTCGCAATATTCGATAGAGAGTCACCCATCATTAATGTAGGAGCACCAGCTGCGAATTCAACGTTTTCAATTCCACGTCCAACTTCACCTAATGCCTCTGTCGTGTTTTTTCCGTTTTCAATAGTAATTAAGCGAGCTAACTCGTTTCTATTTTTTTCTAATAATTGTTGGTAAGCAAATAGAATTCTAGCACGTTTTTGAACTGGAACTTTACTCCATTTATCAAAAGCCTTTTGAGCTACTTCTGCAGCGTGGTCTACATCTTCTTTAGTTGAGATAGGAACTAATGCAACGATTTCCTTTGTTGCTGGGTTATAAACTTCCTCATATTTAGTAGTTTTGCTTTCTACCCATTCCCCATTAATAAAGTTTTTTAGTTTTCTAGCTTCAGCCATGCTATATTCCTCCTCGTTTATTTATCCTTATAAATGATTCTTTAAATCTTATACTATTTCATGAAGTTAAATAACTTATGGTTACATAATAATACTGTTATCGCTTTCAGTCAATAGTTATTATCAAATTATGTTAACTTCTTTGTTAACTTTATATGAACTTAGCCATAAATCGATTAAGAGTAATAGAGTTTGAATAGATAGATTGGGAGAATCAATTTTATGGAAATTAAAAAAACTACACCTTCCGTAATAATGGTAGGTGCAGTTTATATAGAACGATTAAAAACCTGCTGGCTTTTTATTATCTGGTGTATCATAGGATCTGAATTTTTGTTCCAATTCTTCAAGTGATACACCTTTTGTTTCTGGTACATATTTTACAACGAATAATACGGCAAGTACATTTAATACCGCAAATACGAAGAATGTAACTGATAACCCAACAAATTCTAATAAAATTGGGAATAAAAAGCTAATTACAAAGTTGGTCATCCATAGTAGGAAAACACTCACACCCATTCCAAGTCCACGTAATCTCAATGGAAAAATCTCAGCTAACATTAACCATGTTACCGGCGCAATCGCACCTTGCATAAATGCTAAGAATGTAACCGTTAATGATAATACAACATACGGAAGTGCTGCAGTCCCTGCTAAAACATTAGAAAAAATAGCAATAAGTGTTAGGGATACGATTACCCCAATCTGACCTACAATTAGCATAGGGCGACGTCCGACCTTACCAAGTAAACCAATTCCTATTATAACTGCGATAACCGCAATTGCCCCATTTGCAACATTACCAATTAACGCTGCTTGTGTTCCAAATCCTGCATCTCTCAGTATTTCAGTGCCATAATACATAATTGAGTTAACACCAGTAATTTGTTGGATAACCGCAAGACCAATTCCTAGTAGGACAATCCTTCTAATCCAAGGTACCGCCAAATCTTTCATGGAGGCCTTTTCAATATTTTCTTCCAGTTCAATATTATCCTTAATTTCTTTTAGTTCTGTATTCGCTTGTTGAATATTTCGAATATCTTTTAGTATCTTTAGGGCATCCCCCATTTTACCTTTAGCTGCATACCAGCGAGGACTTTCTGGAACAGACAGCATTCCAATCCATAAAACGACAGCTGGAATAGTTGCGATAACAAGCATAATACGCCATACACCAGGATCTGCTACCGTATTACCTAAAACAGCATTGGTAACATAGGCCAAAAGCTGCCCAGTAACAATCATGAATTCGTTTTGCGTAACCATTCGACCACGACGTTCTTTTGGAGACATCTCCGATAAAAATGTTGGCACTGTAACCGAAGCCCCACCAACCGCTAATCCAAGGAAGATACGCGAGATAACCATAATCGGCACGTTAGGAGCAAACGAAGTACCTAAGGTTGAAAAGAAAAATAGTATTGCTAACCATAATATTAATTTCCTACGTCCAAATTTATCAGAAAGTTGCCCACCAAATACAGCACCGAAAGCGGCACCAAATATTAACGAACTAGAAACTAGACCTTCTGTAAAAGCGTTCAAGTTTAATTGATCCGGTAAGGACATAAATGGAAGTGCACCATTAATTACCCCTGTATCAAACCCAAATAGCAAACCACCAAAAGTTGCTATCCAAGTAATTTTAGAAAGCTTCTTTTTCCGCTCAATCGCTGACAAATCATTTGTTGTCATCAGTCTTCCTCCCTATTATTCTAATCTTTTAATCTTAGATTAACGTTAATTTCAGAATGATGAACCCTCCCCTAAAAGATACCAATAAAATTAAAGCGTTTACAAAAGAGAGGTAAAAGAATTTATTTTATTTGCTCTCCTTTCTCTATTAAACTTTTATATTATTGCGATAACAATTTTATTTTATTATACTATGAAAGAAAGGTCATTACTTAAAACTGCTATATTATTTAGAAATCTTGCTAAAATAGGTGAGCGCTTTACTAATTTTAATATATTAACGTCCCATGGGAGGTATACTGTGTCTGAAAAAGGAGTATTAGCTCAATCAAGAATATATTTTCATACAGCTAGCCCTTTTGCGAAAAAGGCATTATATTATCTTATAAGCGGAGGCAATTATGTATGTTCAATCCCATATGAAATTAACAGAGATAATCTTCCACAGTTTTTATTGATTTATATAAAAAGCGGTAGAATGGAACTTCATTATAAAAATAATGTAAAAATAGTAAAGAAGAACAACCTTATTCTTCTTGATTGTAATGAACATCATATATATCGTGCACTGGAACGAACGACTTTTGATTGGCTTCATTTTAAAGGTAATGCCAGCAGTGCTTATTTTGACCTACTTTATAAGAATAGTGAATGTGTCATTTCTCTTGCAAATAATTGGACTATTGCTAACTATATAAATCAACTTTTAACTAGCATGAAACAAAATAATGTAGACGAACATTCCGCTTCCATTCTTTTACATAAAATCTTTTATGAGTTGGAGATTATCTCTAACCATAGTCCAGATTCACAAGATGAAGCAATTAGGCGCGTCATTCTATATATAGAAAATCACTTCATGGAGAATATCACGATTGAAGATCTAGCAGAATATGCGCAATTAAGTCCATATCATTTTTCAAGAGTATTTAAAAAATATACCAATCTATCACCACATCAATATTTGATTAATACCCGCATTACACATGCGAAAGAGTTATTATATTTTACTACGTTGCCCATAAATGAGATCGCATTCAAATGTGGCTTTAATAGTTCAGCACATTTTATAACAACATTTAAAAAACACACAAACCTCGCCCCAAATCAATTTAGAAAGATGAAGTTCTAGACCAATTGTATCTTATTTATTAAAACTGTAGATAGATTTCTACAGTTTTTTATGCTTTTATAAGTAGTGGTTTTTTCCATCCTCTACCGACTTGTCGAACCTTTACGGGCAGTTGATCTCCCACCTACCTTCTCTGTTTCCCGGGAAGCTTGAGGCGGGAGCCTTACTGCCCGTTTAGGTGGGATAAATGAATAGAAAACATAAGAATGGTTCTCGAAATTCATCTTGTTCTTTTATCATCCATGGCTTCCCCTGTCATCATGGACAAAACATCTTCTTTTTTACTTCCAAATGTACGTGAGAATGCCTATCACGGACTTTTCATATTCAGTTTTACTTCTAAATGTACGTGAGAACGCCTATCATGGACTTTTAATACATCTTTTTCACTTCTAATGTCCGTGACAACTTCGCCACGACACTTCATGATTTACGTCACTTATAGCCAAATAGAAAGTAAAGGAAGTGGTGCTTCAGCTTAATTTAAGCGGCCCTAAGCATCATACCCTAAATAGAAAAAGGTGAGTTTCATCCTCATGGATAAAACCCACCCTTATTTCTATACATTCTGACTTATATCACTGACCATTCCAACACTTTCTAAATATTCCCTTGTTCGTTTTGCAATTGGAAGTGGTTTGTCAAATGGAGCTGGGTACATGTCTTGCTCGACGATGGCCCAACCATCAAAGTTCGCTTCATTCAGAACCTTCATAATCGCCTTGGTGTCAACAACACCTTTATCTGGTTCACAGAAAATATTTTCTTTCACTGCTTCGGCTAAAGACCAATTTGCTTCTTGCATTTTCTTCTTCACATTCACATCACAGTTTTTAATATGCAAATAACCAATTCGATCGTGATGTTTCTTAATAAATGATAATGGATCTCCACCACTATAAACATGATGGCCTGTATCGAAACATAATTGAATATCAGTATCTTTAAGTAAACGTTCAATTTGCTCTTCTGTTTCTACATGAGTTTCTCCATGTGGATGGTATACGGTTTCTAATCCATAGTTTTCTTTTGCGTAATCTTTTATTCGCTTAATATTATGAATAAAAGCATCCCATTCCTCATCATTTAACTCTTTCGGACGAATAAGCTCACCAGTAAATAAATCTGTATACGTTGCATCAATTAATACAACATACTTAGCAGTTGAAAACTGAACCTGCAATTTTGCCATATCATCTAATTGAGCAATCATTTTATCTACATTTTCATTTGATGTTAAATCATCCATTAACGTAGTAGCTACTAAATCGATGTTTCTCTTAGCTAATTCTTCTTTTAATGGTTCATATTGATTCGGTAGATATCCCCATGGTCCCAATTCAATAGCATGGTACCCTGCTTCTTGGATTTCATCTAAACATCTATTCCAAGGCGTTTGCTTCTCATCATCTGGGAACCAAACTCCCCAAGAACATGGGGCTATTCCTAGTTGAACACTCATGCTTCCACCGCCTTTTTAAGGCTAACCCATTTACCTTCTTTAGCAGATTCTAAGACCGCATTGATGGTTCGATCTACTTTCGCACCGAAGGCAAAATCACAAATATAAGGTGTTCCGTTTGTTACAGCTGATAACAATTCATGAACTTCTAGTATTTTAATATCATTGAATCCAATTCCAATTCCTTGAGCTGGGTTAAATGCATTAAATCCTCTATGCTCAGGTCCAAGATAAACTGTACGATATCCTCTATCCACTTCCTCATCAGAATGGAAGTACACATTTACTTCATTCAAGCGTTCAAGTGAATAATGAACAGATCCTTTTGTACCTTGAATTTCATAGGAGAGATAATTTTTTCTTCCTGTTGCTACACGGCTAGAAGAGATATTACCAACCGCACCATTTTCATAGTTTGCTAACACGGTAATTAAATCCTCATTTTCTACTTCTGCCATTTCAGAAGACCCCTCTGATTTTGGCCTTTCTTTAATAAATGTTTTCGCTAATGCATTTACATTTTCCATATCGCCTAATAAATATTGAGACACACTTAATAAATGAGATCCCAGGTCCCCTAATGCACCACTTCCAGAGAACTTATTAATATGACGCCATGTAATTGGCAATGCCTCATCTAATAACATGTCTTGATCATATGTACCGGAAAAACGCATAATATCTCCTAGTTTTCCAGATGTAATTAATTCTTTAATATAATGTGTCGCTGGATTCATTACATTATTAAATCCAACATAATTTACTACCCCTTTTTCTTTCGCCAATTCTGCAAGCTCTTGCGATTCACCAGCAGAAAGTGTAAGAGGTTTCTCACAATATACATGTTTTCCATTTTCTAATGCAGCTTTTGCAATTTCATAATGTAAGAAGTTTGGTGTAGCAATATCCACAACATCCACATTCGGATCCGTCACAACATCCTTCCAGTCCGATGTATAACGACGATATCCTAATTTTTCTACAGCTATTTTAGCCGCCTCTTCACTTACGTCAGATACTAGCTCAAATACGGGTTTTCCACTTTCAGGCCCAAATAATAGTAAAGCGTTTACAAATGAATTCGTATGAGATTTACCCATCCATCCTGCCCCAATTAAACCTATTCTTATATCCATTATTTTTCTCCCCTTTTACTTTCGATTATATTAATTTGCTATATACCAATATTTTAATATACTTATGTTAATAGGTCATTACTGAAAATTGCTATATTAATTGAAAAAAATTGCTCTGTTTTTTCGTTAGGGAAAGGAGAAACAAGATGGATGAAACAGGAGTCTTACCTCCCTCCGAAATCTACTTTCATACAGCGAGCCCCTTTGCAAAGAAAGCATTATATTTCCTATCGAACGGTGGTAGCTATATTTGCTCTAGTAAATACGAAATTAAACGGGAAACATATCCTCAGTATCTATTAATGCATGTAAAAGAAGGAAGTATGGAATTTGGTTACGATCAAAATAAATATGATGCGAAAGCAAATTCAGTTGTCTTTCTCGACTGTTATAACCCTCATTTCTATCGGGCATTAGAAGACTACACTACTATAAATTGGTTTCATTTTACCGGAAACGCTAGTCAGACCTTTTTTGATACATTATATCATTATAATGGATGCGTCTTTTCGCTTGAGAATAATTGGAGGATTCCTGAATACATGGAAGAAATTTTAAGCATGATGAAAAATTCTAATGTCAACGAACAGTCTGCATCTATTATCATACAACGAATCTTTTACGAATTAGATGGCATTTCGAATCAATCGGAAGTAGAATCAGTAGACCAAACAATAAGTCGATCGCTTTCGTTTATTGAAAAACATTATATGAAAGATATTGGTCTTAAAGATATTTCGGAGCAGGTGAACCTGAGCCCTTTTCACTTTTCAAGGGTGTTCAAAAAACAGATGAACTATTCGCCCCACCAGTATTTAATTAGTTATCGGATTAACAAAGCAAAAAACTTTTTACATAATACCGCTTTGCCAATTAACGATATTGCCTTAAAGTGCGGCTTCAATAGTTCTTCTCATTTTGTGAATACATTTAAGAGACACACGAATCTTTCCCCGAACAAATTTCGAAAAATGAAGCTATAATTTGTGTAATTATTTTTAAAACTAACACACAAAGAAGCCCTTAAGATGTCAATTCATCTTAAGAGCTTCTCCATTAAACTTAGTTTTCTTCTATTTCTTTACGGTTTTTCTTAAATAGCCTCGATAATAATTCATAAACAATAGGGACAATAATTAACGTTAATAGGGTAGAGCTTGTTAAACCACCAATAACAGTAACGCCTAGTCCTTTCGAAATTAAACCGCCACCTCCAGAACCAATTGCTAGCGGAATTAATGCACCAATCGTTGCAATAGCTGTCATTAGAATTGGTCTGAGACGTGTTGATCCTGCTTCAAGAATTGCTTCTCGGAGTTCCATGCCAGAGTGCTCCATACGAATAATCCGGTCTACAAGTACAATCGCATTCGTAACCACGATACCAATTAACATTAATAGACCCATTAAAACAGAAACAGAGATGGTTTCACCCGCTATGAGCAGCCCAATTAATGATCCGATTACCGTAAATGGTAATGAAAACAGGATTGCAAATGGCGCCAGACCTTCGCCAAACGTTACAACTAAGATAAAGTATACAATCAAGATTGCCGCCAACATTGCTACACCAAGCTGTGTAAATGTCTCAGTCATATCTGCAGCAACTCCGCCAACACCAACTGATACACCCTTAGGTAACTCTAAATCCTCAATTGCTTTATCTACTTCAGATGTAGCTTTTGATATATCATCATCAAGGATTGTACCTGAAACCGTTGCGTAATATTCTCCTTTACTACGTGCAAGGGTATTTAACGTTGTACCTTCTTCCACTTTTACAAGCTCGGAAAGCGGCATTGTTGTGCCAAGTGCTGTTGGTATTTCTGTTGCTAGTAGTTCATCAATTGACTTAGGTTGTTTAGCTTCTTCCTGCTGAACAACGACATCCAATGTGTCACCGTCTTTTTCAACCGTTGTAATCACTTCTGGTGTCGAGGATGTCCTTAGCATTCCAACAATTTGTCCTGCTGTTAACCCATACTGTAGTAACTCATCTTGATCTACATTAAATGTATACTCAACATATGCGTCTTCAGTACTAGAGGAAACATCTTTTAATCCATCATTCTCTTTCATCACATCTTCTACCATTTTCACAGATTCATTTAGTTTATCTAAATCTTCACTGTAAAAAGTATACTCGAGTTCATCGGTAGACATCGACATACTTGAGAAGTCTTGGCTCTTCCATTCGCCTGATTGACCAATGTTAAACACATAATCCTCAATTTCCTCACGTGCTTCTGGGAAATTTTCCATGTCTGGGTCAAAGATTAGGAACATTAATCCACCATTTCCTCCTCCGCCCATCATTGCTGCCATTGGATCGCCATTATCGGTAACAGATAATTGAACAATATCAATGTCTTCACGTTTTAATAATTCTTTTTCTACTTCTTCAATATTTTTTAATGTCTCTTCCTTTAACTCACCGGCTTCTGGCGTATACGTAAGATACATCACCTTTTCTTCTTCACTACCTAGGAAGCTGAAACCAATCAATGGTGTTAAAGCCAGACTACCAACTAATAATATAATAGCTGCAAGTGATGTAATTATTTTATGATTTAGTGCCCAGTTAAGGATACCTTTGTACCAATTAGCTAACTTACCAGCTTCTTTATGACTGTGTTCTGTTCTTTCGCTATACAACTTTTTCTTAAATAAGAAGTGAGATAGTGCTGGAACAATGGTAATCGCAACAATTAAGGAAGCCGCCAGTGCAAACGTCATTGTTAATGCAAATGGCATGAACAATTCCCCTACCATACCACCAACAAAGATAAGTGGTGCGAATACCGCAACCGTTACAAGTGTAGAGGATAGGATTGGTTTGAACATTTGAATGGTCGATTCACGAATTAATGCACGACCTGTTAATTTCTCACCCTTCAAGTGCAATCGCCGGTAAATATTCTCAACTACAACAATAGAGTCATCGATAACACGACCGATTGCAACCGTCATCGCCCCTAGTGTCATAATATTTAATGTCATATCTAACCAGTTAAGTAGAAGTAAAGCCATTAAAATCGAAACTGGAATAGATACAATGGAAATAATAGTAGATTTAAAATCACGCAAGAATAAAAGAATAATTAAGATGGCGATTAATCCACCGAATAATGCCTTTTCAACCATCGTAAATACCGAGTCCTCAATCGGTTCTCCTTGGTCAAGTGATATATCGATTTCGAGACCATCTATCTTTTCCTGCTCTTCTTTTATTAAATCTTTTACATCGTTCACAACATTAACCGTATTTGCTTGTTGTCCTTTGACAATTTGTATTGCAATGGCATCTTCCCCATTTGTACGTGAAATTGATTGTACTTTACCAACTTCCTTAACTGTAGCTATATCGCTAAGCTTCACAAATGGTGATGGATTTGTTTCCGATGGTGTTACTGGGATTTGCATTTCCTTTAACTCATCAACTGTCATGAACTTGCCGTCAATAGATACAGCTTGTTCCCCTTCTTCAAATTCATATAGCCCTAGGGAAACATCTAAATTACTTGCCTGGATCATTTGTTCGACATCATCTTCAGTTAAATCAAGTTCTTCCATCTTGGCTTTATCATAAGCAAGCTCGACTTCTTCAATATGTTGACCTGTAATGGTGGCAGATGCAACACCGTCGATCTTCTCGATTTTTGGAAGAAGAATGTCCTCTACTGTCGATGTTAATTCAACAATATCTTCATCCTGACTACTAACACTTAATGCAACAACTGGCATCATATTCATACTAATGGCTGAAATGGTTGGCTCCTCTGCATCTTCCGGCAAGGATACTGAATCTAATGCTGCTTCCAATGCACGCTTGGCCTCATCCATATCAACACCATAATCATATTCCACTTGAATATTGGCCATGTTAGAATAAGAGTTAGAATAAACAGCTTTCACGTCCTCCAAACCTTCTACAGCCTTTTCTAAAGGGATGGAGATATCTTCCATTACCTGTTCAGGGGTTGCTCCAGGATATACATCCGCGACCATTAAAAAAGGGATGGAGATATCCGGGATGGTCTCCATTTTCATACGTGTTCCTGAATAAATACCAGAAACTGTTATAATGATGGTTAGCAACCATACTGCTAGTTTATTTTTTAAAACAAAATTGACTAAACCTTTCACACTTTCACCTACCTAAATTGACTTATGAATTCTATTTATCTATACTAATGACTAAACGGTCATCTGTCAATCATAAAAGCAGGAGAAGATTATATGAGTAAAAAACAGTTAATTATGGATAAAGCATTAGAACTCTTTGCTAAACAAGGTTTCGAAGCTACTTCTGTTCAGCAGATAACAGATTACTGCGATATTTCAAAAGGTGCCTTTTACCTATCATTCAAGTCAAAAGATGAACTGATTATTGCGTTAATCGATCACTTTATGGAAGCAATTACATCTGATATTGACTATATAGTCAAGACAACAAAAAACGAAGAGCTTTTGTATTCATTTTACTACATGAACTTTCAATTTCTTCATAAACATTCAGATTTTGCTAAAGTTTTCATTAAAGAGCAAACTCATTCTTTAAATGAAGATCTACTTGTAAAGATGCGTTATTACAACGCATTAATTGATAACACCATTTTATTGATGATTGAACGATTATTCGGGGAGAAGGTTACCGATACAAAATATGATCTTATGTATTGTATTAAAAGTTTTATGGGGATGTATTCCGAGTTGTTTTTCTTTAATAGCACCACATTAGATTTGGATTTAGATTTACTAGCACATTCACTCGTAGAAAAAACAAATTTACTAGCAAAACATATAAGTATCCCATTTGTCACAAAAGAGCTTTTCCAAGTTTCTAGTCAAACGTTAAATTTAGAAATGAAACGGGAACAACTACTTGACTTACTGGAGCAAAAAATAAATGAAATGGATGAACCGATCATAAAGGAGTCGTTAATACTTATAAAGCAGCAGCTACTTCATCAAAATTTAAGTCCAGCTATTGTAAGTGGATTACTTGAAAACATACAAAAGCATCCACATTGTAAGTGGATTTCTTACTTATTGCGCAATTATTTTCACATGTAAGCAAGCTTAAAAAGGAAATTAGCCAACCACGCTAATTTCCTTTTCTCATTCTATTATTCTATTGAGCCAAAACCAATGGCGAGAAGATAATATAAGTGACAATCATCGTAACAATAACCAATGCACTCACTGTATAACGGTGTTTCCATTGTTCCATGCCAACCTTGTTATGTGTTTTGAATTCAAACGGTTTATCTAACGGTTTAATTCTGCCAACTAACCAAAGAACGAACACATCAAGGATGAACATATAACTAAAGATGTATAGATAATGAACATCTATGAAAGCAGTAGATAATAAATATCCTACAATATGGAATACGAATGTAACTTTCGCACCAAGTGGTGTAACATATTTCGAATAGAAACCTAAAACAATGATTGCAAGTAATGGCATACTATAAAGTCCATTGAATTGTTGGATTACGTTATACAATCCACTCGGAGCAAACGCGATGAATGGAGCAATGATAATAGAAACAATACCAACTAGAATTGTTGTTAACTTACCAGCACTAGCAACCTTTTGATCAGATGCTCCTTTATTAAACATAGGTTTATAGAAGTCTAAAGTAAATAAAGTAGCTGTTGCGTTCAATGCACCCACAAACGAACTTAAAATTGCACCAAAGATAACTGCACCGAAGATACCATATGACCATTCAGGTAAGATAGCTTCTATTAAAGCAGGGTAAGCGTTGTCAGGATTTGCTAATGAATCACCAAACATAACAAAAGCAATAATTCCAGGGAATACTAAGAAAAACGCTCCAAAGATTTTAAAGAATGCTACATATAAAGCACCTTTTTGACCTTCTTTTAAGTTTTTACCTGCAAGGGTTTTTTGTACAATCATTTGGTTTGTACACCAGAAGTATAGATTATTAAAGAACATACCTAAAAATAGAGTAGGCCATGGAACAACCGGTGAATCAACTGCACCAATTGCATTTAATTTTTCAGGCGCTGTATCTTTCACCAAATTTAATCCAGACATAAAGCTTCCATCACCTAAAACAATTAATGCAATAACCGGAATCGATAGACCCCCAACAATTAATGCAACACCATAAATCGTATCACTATGTGCCGCTAGAGAAAGTCCACCGACTAGTAAATAAAATAGACCAATAATACCAGTAATAGTAGAGATAATAGCCACGGCTATTAGCGGGTCTACACCTAATAACTTATCCACTGCAAATATTTTATTAAATACAAGTGATCCAGAATAAAGCACAACTGGTAAAAAAGATGTCATGTAAGTGAAGATGAATAGGAAAGAAAGAATCCTTTTCGTAGTCGTATCGTAACGAATCTCCACAAAATCAGTTACAGTATCCACACCATATTTCATATATTTAGGAAGAAAGACAAGCGCCAAGAATACAAGCGCAAAGGCAGCGGTTACTTCCCATGCCATTACTTCCATTCCGGCCATGTAGCTTTGACCATTTTGTCCAACTAGTTGCTCTGTTGATAAATTTGTCATGATTACAGTTCCAGCAATGGTAAACGCTGTCAAACTCCGTCCACCAAGGAAAAAACCATCTGAACTATCCATGTTTACTGCTCTACTTCGTTTATATGCATAAAACCAAATCCCACCAACGATTAATACAAATGTGGCAAATACTATTCCCATAATTTATCCATCCTTCTTTTTCTGCATGATCTATTGAAGAATTATTTTCCCCAAATTGCGAAAGGCGTGACCCAACGCACTCGGGAATTTTATAATATCAAACGTTTTCAAAAATGAGACTAATTAATCACGAGTAACATCAATAAGTTCTTTCGTATCAATAGATTGTTGTAGTGCATATGCAACTCTTGTTCCTTCTAAACCGTCACGTGCACTAACTCCCGGTTGACGTTTTTCTCTAATACAAGATGCAAACTCTTTCATTTCATTTAAAAATGCATCTCTGAAACGTTCAGGGAAATGTTGTGATGTAGGTCTAACGACACCGTTTTCATTAAAGACCGTAACTAAATTCTTGTCTGGTTGAGCCCCGATCCGTAACATTCCTTTCGTTCCTATTAATTCTGTTTCTACATGATAGCCATGAATTGCGTTACGTCCAGCCACAAGTAGAGCCATCGTTTTATCTTCTAATTGCATCATTGCAGCGCCGGTCTCCAATTCACCAACTTCGTCTAATTCTGGGTATGCAGCATTTTTACCAAGTGCCCAAACACGGTTTACTTCTTTACCTGAGAACCAACGAACTATGTCAATATCATGAATAGACATGTCGGCGAAAAGTCCACCGCTGTTACTTGCCCCAGCAAATTTCACAAAGCTTTCCAAACCTGAACAAGGATCAATACCATAACAACGAATAACCGTTAGTTCACCTAAATCCCCGCGTTCTACCATTTCTTTTGCATATTGGTACGACTCATCATAACGTCTCATAAATCCAAGTTGGAAAACCAGTTCGGGACGGGATTCAATAATTTCAACTGTCTTTTTAATTTCTTTTATTTCTAATCCAATTGGTTTTTCACAGAAAACATGCAACCCTTTTTCCATCGCTAGATTAATTTGTTCTGTATGAAATCCTGATGGTGATACAATTACGACTGCATCTAAGTTTGGACTATTAACCATCTCTTCATAGGAAATATATGTTTCTGTTACACCAAGTTGTTCTCTAGCATAGTCTAATTCTGATTCTACAACACTACATGCAGCAGTTAATGTCATTCCCGGTATATTGGAAGCAACATTATTCGCATGTGTTTTACCAAGTCTACCTAAACCTACAATACCTACTTTTATATCCACCATTTATGCATCCTCCATTCAGAAGCGTACCAATACTTAATAATAAATTAACCGCTAAGTATTAGTTACACCACCAAACTATCATGTTATGATTATATATTAATTGTGGATGCGTTTTCAGTCAAGTGTTTTTTTGTAGATCTTTGTCAAATTCTATAATTTTGTTGGTAAGTCTTGTATTCTACCATAAAGAAAACTATCCACTATTCATTAATAACAATAACAAACGTAGTGATTTATATTGTGAATATCACTACGTTTCTTTCTAATTGTGAATAAGTGGTTAATAACTTAAAAATAAACTCGATAGAAAAGATTTAAACATACCAATTATTCACATGTTTTTATTATTAGTTAATACTTTTCAATTTTTTAGGTGTTTTGGAGGCTGTGCTGTTGATTCCCTTACAATTAATTCAGGTACAAATAAAGTTCTTTCCGTAGCCAAATGAGGCATCTTGATTTGTCTAATTAAAACATCCACAATTTTGTCTGCCATGTCTTTAATTGGTTGAGCAACAGTTGTTAATTCCGGAACTGTTGTTGTAGAAAGAATCATATTATCAAACCCAATGACGGATATATCTTTTGGCACTTCCAGCCCTAAACTTCTTGCTGCTTTCAACGCTCCTACCGCTAATATATCATTCGCCGCAAATACCGCAGTTGGTCGATCCTCTTTTTGTAACAACCCAAGCATCGCTTTCTCCCCATTTTGTATCGATGCTGTCGTTCTTATTACATTTTCTTCGCTTACTGGCATTCCATGCATTCCTAATAAGTCACGATATGCGTGTAACCTAAGCGTACTGCTGTGAACCTTTTCAGCAATTACTGCAATATTTTGATGCCCCAGCGAAATAAGATGATTAATAGCTAAAAAGCCACCACGGTAATCATCGACAGAAACAACATTAAAACTTTCGGTTAAATTATCTTGAGCAAGTAATGTAACGGGAATATTGTTTTGGTGAAACTCTTCTACTAAGTGAATGTTTTGGAACCCAGATGCAATAATAAATCCATCCGCCTGTTTGCTTTGCAGTAACTCTATATACCGTTTTTCCTTTTCCTCATTATAATCCGTACTACAAATAAATAAAGTTAACCCCATTTCGTGTGCTTTATCCTCTATGAATCTCGAAATCTCTGAAAAAAATGGGTTCGAAATATCTGGAATAATTAATGCCAAGGAATCTGTTTGTTTTTTGGTTAAAGCTGAAGCAACTACGTTAGGTTTATAGTTTAGACGCTGGATCACTTTGTTTACTTTTTTTCTAGTCGGATCGCTTATACTACCTGTTTTATTGATGACTTTGGATACTGTTGCTATGGAAACTTTTGCTTCTTTCGCAACATCATATATTGTCGGTTTCATCCTTACCCCCTCCATACTAAAAAGAAACAGATAATACATATGTAACATCTAAGAATCTATTGGATTCTCTATGAAACAGAAATAAAGAGGACTTCCATCAGTGGGGGTTTTCCTTCATCCCCCACTGGTGGTTAGTCGATAAAACTATTAAAAAACTTATGTAGATAAGAAAGTTAGGACTCTCTTATCTGCATAAAATGGTTAAGCGCTTTCCAAGGACCTCAAAAAAATATTAATCTACTCTACTTACTTCTACTTCTGTACCAGATTTTATAGAGGCAAAACAAGCTTCCAGGGTATTCATATTATGAATCGTACTCTTACTATCATAACGAGGTTCTGCTTGATTTAACATACAATCCGAAATATGCTCCATTGCTAATTTATATTCATCGCCTTCGATGATTTCTTTCCTCACTTCCCCATCATTACTAATAACTTGGATAATTCCTTCTCCATTAAATAAATCTGGGCGATATGCTCTTGGGACTTGAATAATCCCCTTGGTACCAACTACCTCATAACTCATATGTTGAGCCATATCCATACTACAATCAAAAACACCTTTAACCCCATTGTCAAATTCCATAATCCCAGTGGTAGAAATATCAACAGGGTTTCCCTTATGAATTGCTTTTGCGTATACATGAGTAGGCTCTTGTTTTAAAATGTCACGAATCGTGTGAATACAATAAACTCCTACATCGTAAAGGCTCCCACCACCTGTTTCCGTCGTTAATCGGAAATTACCATTCTTATTATCTAAGAAAAAGGAACAATGGGAGCGGACTAGTTTCACATCCCCAATTTCTCCAGTAGTAATAATATCTCTTACTCTCTGATTTTGTGGATGATATTGATACATAAACGTTTCCATGAAAAGTACATTATTTTTCTCGCAAACCTCTATCATTTCTTTTGTATCCTCTACCGTTAGTGCGGCAGGTTTTTCACAAAGAACGTGTTTACCGGCTTCAGCTGCCTTCTTTACCCATTCTGCATGTAAATGGTTTGGAAGCGGAATGTAAACGGCATCAATTGATGGATCATTTAATAATTCTTCAAAACTATGATAAGCTTTTGGGATATTAAATTTCTTAGCTTGTAAACTAGCACTCCCACTCGCACTATGACTTGCAATTGCTATTAACTCTGCATTTTTAGCACGTAATATAGCCGGAATTGTTAATTTTCTTGCGATATCAGCTGTACTCAAAATTCCCCAATTCACTATTGACATAAAAGCACTTCCTTCCTATAAATATTTATCCTTTTACTGCACCCATCGTCATTCCTCGTACAAGGTGTTTTTGGGCAATAAATGAGAATATCAATACTGGAATTATAGATATAGTTGCAGCGGCTGTCAAGGCGCCCCAGTTCGTTTCGTACTGCGTAATAAATGTTGAAATACCTGCTGGGAGTGTCATCATGTTTGTTGAATTTAGCAAGAACATCGCAAACATAAATTCGTTCCAAGTTAAGATTAGGGTAAAAATAGACGTCGCTACAAACCCTGGTAAAACCAATGGTAACACTATAATGTGGAATGATTTCATTCGAGATGCACCATCAATCATCGCAGATTCTTCAAGTTCTTCCGGAATTTCTTCAAAAAATGCCTTTAACATCCATACTACAAATGGCAAGTTAAATCCGGTATACACAATTAGCATCGCCCAATGTGTATTGATTAACCCTAATTGTTGCATGATTAGATACATAGGAATAACAACAACTATCGGTGGCAACATACGAGCAGTTAAGATGAGAAAAGAAATCTTTTCACTACGATTATTTTTCATTTTGAAACGTGCCAAACTATAAGCCGCGTAGGCACCGATTACTAAACAGAGAATCATAGATACGAAAGAAACAATCATACTATTGATAAAAAACTGTGGGAACGCACTACCACTTGCAAAAATTCCATTAACAGGATCAAAATAATGTTCCCAAGTTAATTCTTTAGGGAAGAACGTTTGCGCTTTAGCAAATAGCTCCCCTTCCGTTTTTAAACTAGTAATGACCATCCAATACAACGGAAATAATACAAATAGAATGGAACCTACTAGGAATACATAACGGAATATGGTAGACCCTAATTCTCCTCGAGCAACCGTATTTTTGAATTTAGACATATCCTTATCCCTCCTCTAGCCTTTAGCCTGAGATGTATTCATCATTCTTATTAGTAAAGTAGAAATAACAATGGTAATAATCAATACAATAAATAGACCAGCAGAAGCAAATCCAAAATCTGTAAACTTCATTGCGGAACGATACATTAAATAACTGATTGTTTCTGTTGAGGTTCCTGGACCACCCTGTGTTAAAACGAACACCTGGTCAAACGTACGAAGTGCATCCATCGTACGGATCACTAGAGCTACAATAATAATTGGCTTTAACATCGGAATAGTGATAAAACGAATGATTTGGAATTTAGTTGCTCCATCAATTGCTGCCGCTTCAAATGGATCACGTGGTAAAGCCTGTAATCCGGCAAGAATAATTAAGAAACACATTGGCATCCATTGCCAAATATCGACAAAAACTAAGGAAGCAAACGCTAAAGAAGCTTCTCCAAGGAAATTAATCTTCGGTAATCCAATACTTTGCAATAAGTAGTTAATGATTCCCATATCCGTATTTAACATAAGTCGGAAAACAACCGCTACGACTAACGGGGACAACATCATTGGTATAATTAGCAACCAACGTAAATACTGCATAGCCTTTCCATCTTTAGATACCATGTTAGCAAGGGTGAAACCTAAAGTAATTTCAATCGATACTGATAACATAGTGAACAATAGAGTAACGTAAATCGCATTCCAAAAATCGCCATTTGTTAGTACATTAGAGTAGTTATCGATACCTGTAAAACCTATTGAATTCCCAAAAGTATCATATCCAGAAAAAGAAACAACTAATGAATATATGATTGGAAAAATAGTTACAATTGCGAGTAGCGTTAGTGTCGGTAATAATAACAAATATGGTAAATTTTTTTCGGAATTGATTTTAGCCGGCTTTTGATTGTTTTTAGGGCTTTTTACATTTTTCGAGCCTTTTCCCTCATATCTTTCCATATCGAATTGTTGTGCCAAATTATCCTGATTACCCATTCTATTCAACCTCCCCTTTGAACCAAATAATATGGAGGGCAGCATCACAGTACGTAATGCTGCTAAAATGATTATTTATAATAACCATTATCTTCCATTAGTTTTTCAATCTCAGCTGCAGCTTTATCAAGAGCTTCTTTCGCCGTTAAATCATCTGTCATTGCTTGGTTAAGTGCTGTACCATAAATAGACTCGATTTGAGAGTATAATGGTGTACGTGGACGGAAATTAGCATTGTTTAATCCTTCAGCTATTGCATCTAAATAAGGATATTCTTCTAGTAATTCCGGATCCGTTAACACACTAGTTCGTGTTGGAACTCCACCATTTAATACCGCTTCTTTTTGAATTTCTTTAGAGTTTGCCCACTCGATAAACTGAAGAGCAGCCTCTTTCTTCTCAGAAACCTCAGGAATGGCCATAATCCAATTGCCAATCATTGGCGCATGATCATTACCTTCTGCTTTTGGAACTAAAGTGTATCCAATTTTCCCTTTAACAGATGAACCTTCTTTTTCCATTTCAGGAGCCCAAGATGGCCATACGATTGATAGTAAACCTTCACCTTGTACCATTACACGGCCAATTTCATCGGCATTATAGTTCGCAACCCCATCTGGAGCAGTATCTCTCATGCTTAAGTAAAACTCTAAAGCTTCAATTGCTTCAGGACTATTCACTGTTACATTCCAATCTTCATCGAAGAAGTCAGCTCCATGCGACCATAAGAAAGCATTAAAGTTTGTTGCAATACCATTCCCGCGTGCACCACGGTGTATGAATCCATACTCAATATCTTTACCCGCATGTTCCTTAATAGCATTTTCCACATCAGCCCAAGTTTCTGGTTCTTCCATAAGATCTTTACGATAGAATAACATTTGCACGTTTCCAACAGATGGAACACCATAGAAGCGTGGTTCTTCATTCGGATCAGACCCAGGAAGACGTGGGCCCTCTGGTGCCGGCCACATACTTACTTTACGAGATGTTTCAGCGAAATCATCTTCCACTTCAAATCCAAGTTCGTCTAGTGGAGTTAAGAATCCACCACCAGCAAACATTGGCATCCAAGGATCATCCGCAAATACTACATCGTACGCCCCACCATTAGAACGTAAATCGTTATAAATGCGCTCGTAAAGTGTGTCATAGTTAAATTCATTTAAGTTTACTTTAATACCAGTTTCTTCTTCAAATTGAGGGACTAGTTGTTTAATTGCAGCAGTTTCTGTACCTGCAACCATTGCTACAGATATTTCATCCGCACTACCCGATCCACTGTCAGATCCACCAGACGAATTACTACTACCACTATCACTGCTACTATTACTACTACATCCAGCAATTATTAGTAACGCTAAAACTAGTAAAGCAAATATCTTTTTCATCTAATCATTCACCCCTTCGTGTTATCTTGAATAAGCGCTTACATAAATTCCTAATCAAGTAATTCTAAATAAAAAGACACTAATAAGTATAGCCCTCCTCCTCTATGTATATTAGTAATTGTTATACTACAGTTAAGCGCTTTCTCTTATATTACCATATAAACCGGTTTTTGCAATATATTTTTTGAAAATTTAACAAAATTAAATAAGAGGGAATAGATTGAATACTCGAGTCGCAATTAATTAAAATTCCTTCCAATAGTATCCTTTAAAATATTGGTAGAATGGTGTAATGCCGCCATTGTATCTATTGTATGATCCTCTAATTCAAGACTGATGGAACCCTTGTAACCGCTCATTCGAATAGCTGAGAAGAACTCTTTCCACCATAATGATGGATTACCATATCCAATCGCCACAAAGTTCCAAGATCGTTCTGTAAACCGATCTACTGTTTTGGTGTCTAATAATCCATCTTTTTCATAAATTCCTTTTTCAAATCGAACATCTTTCGCATGAACATGATGAATCGCATCACCTAATGATCTGGCAGCTATGATTGGATCTGCTCCCATCCAAAACATATGACTTGGATCTAGATTCATCCCTATCATATTTCCTGCTTGATTTCTTAACTTCATTAACGTTTCTGTATTGTAAATTAACTGAGAACCATGATTTTCTATGGCAACCTTCTCGATTCCATGCTCTTTAGCTAACGTAACTGTTTTCTCCCAATAAGGAAAAGCTACTTCATTCCATTGCCAATCTAGTATTTCTTTGTTTTCTGGTGGCCAACTAGTCGTGATCCAATTCGGTGTGGTATCATTTGGATTTCCTCCTGGTAAACCAGACATCATGACAATTGTTTTAACATTTAAAAGTTCAGCTAGTTGAAATGTCTTTTCTATTACTCTTCGATGTTCTTCTCCTTGTTTATTAGGTGCCAATTGATTACCCGAACAGTTTAATGCATCAATCTTCATACCATATTTTTCAATAGTATGGAGATAACTTTCCCGCTTTTCTTTACTATTTAAAAGTCCGTCTAAGTCCAAGTGTGGGGCACTAGACCAGTTTCCACATCCAATTTCTATCGTTTCGTATCCCAAATCAGATACCGTCTTTAACATTTCTTCAAATTTCAAATGAGCTAAACTATCCGTAACAATTCCTAGTTTCATCTTTTTCACCTTATTTCTATATATTTTTTATTACTTAGTTTGTGGGGCTTGCTGAAACCTTCCTGCGGTTGATTCCCGATATTTTTGTGTGAATACTGATATAATGTGCATGTTCTTCCGATAAAACTACCCAACTACTAAAAAACCTCTTATTAATAGAATAAAACTGTTCTATAAAAGAGGTTTCTTTAGCTGTTTTAATTTATTTTGGTAACGTAAAATAATTTATAGTATTAAACCATTGCATTCTTCAATATCTCTACATCTTTTTCAAGTAATTCTAATGGCTTGTCGCTTTCATTTGATAGTGGTTTTTGGTCATAGTAATTCTCAATCAGAACCCATCCTTGGTACCCTTTTTCTTTTAATTCTTCCATTGTTTCGAAAAAGCTGGAATCCCCTTCACCTAACAGAGCTCCGCTTATATGTCCCTTACCATCTTTCACATGCACTTCACAAATATAGTCATAAAGCTCCCTAACCATTTCCGCTGCATTATAGTTTCTATTTAAATAGTAATTTTGCGTATCAAAGTATAGTTTAAGGTTATCTTTATTTACTACCTCAAAAAGTTTCTGGTTTTCTTCAATAGATAGTAAATTTTCTGTGGCAATGATAATATCTTTTCCTTCAGCCAGTTCACAAGCGTTTATTAAACATTCTACAGTACGATCGAAGTCTTCCACGGTTTTAATTTCACCATCCAAAAAACTTCCAAGCATGACAATCGGAATGTCCATGCTTTCAGCTGCTTGGATTGCTTTTTCAATACCTTCCATTACCATATCTTTTTCAGGCGTTCCGTTTTTTCTTGTCATTCCATAACGATCAAATAGCCTTACAGATATAGCAGTGAATGTAATGTCATATTCCTTTGCAAATTGTCTATAAACTTCTTGTACATGAGGGTAAGAAAGCTGGAAACCTCTTTCAGGCTCCCCAATATCTAGTTGCATTCCTTTAAAACCGTAGTCTGCCGCTACTTTTACTCCGTATGGCCCATCCATTGGAACGGACCAAGCGCAAATCCCCATCTTCAATGGACTATTTCCTCCTCGTACTAAGAATTTATTCTTCTTACTCCACTATAATGCGGTTGAAATTGCGAAACACAGATTCTTTAGGCACTAGCTCATAAGATTTTGTATCGGCGAATTTTTTGATTTATAAAATTCAGGTCTAGCTTTTAATTCAATTAACTCTTTTTGACCGGTTTTTTGCGCTCTTACTCCTGCATCACTTGTTACAGCTGCGATATAACCATCCCATGATGTAGGTCCTTCTGGGTAACCTTTTTTCCTAATGGAATCAATAAAATGTTGGATTTCTAAATCATAAGCAACAATAAAACGGTCTTTCCAATCTTGTAAAATAGGTTGACTAATTGCAGCATTTTTTCGTACTACTGGTGTTGGAACTTCTGGTAATTTAATCGTTCCTATTTCACCAATTACTTCACATTGAATATCGTACCCAAATTGACAATTCGTAAATACTTCAACTGTTATCACAATGCCACGTTGAGTTTCAATAATGAAAAGTTGAGGATCTTGTAGATGATCTAATGCTTTTGTTGTACGTTTAGGAAAAATGGCTTGAATGGATTTATAATCATCATTGATTAACCAATGGAGTACATCAATCTCATGAATCAATGTATCCACTACAGCCATATCAGTTGTGTAATTTTCACTTGTTGATTGATTGCGATGTACTGCGTGAATCATTAGCGGCTCACCAATTTCGTTATTCACAATGGCATTCTTCATTTGTTTATACCCTTGATCATAACGCCGCATGAATCCCACCTGTACTAATGGTTTTCCAAACTTCATTTCAGCTTCGACAATTTCTAACGATTTCTCAGCGGTCGTGGCTAATGGCTTTTCACAAAATACATATTTTCCTGCTTCAATTGCCGCTAACACACTTTCTGCATGGGCTGGTCCCCAACTTGCAATGATTACTGCGTCAACATTCTCATCAGCAATCAAACTTTTATCATCAGGATATACTTTTGCTTGAATACCATATTCTTCTACGGCTGACTTTGCGGAATTTTGATTAATATCTGTCACCGCAACAATTTCTCCACCTGATAATCTATTGGTAATCCGATCTATATGTGTTTTACCGATTGCACCGGTTCCAATGACACCAAATCGTAACGTCATAGTATTCCCCCATTTTTTTAAACTTTTTCTAACTATATAACTTACTTTTTATCAATCTACTCTTCTAAATTCACTACCACTGTTACTGTATCAACAAGCTCTTGGATGGCGTAAGCGGGACCTTCTTTACCATTTCCACTTTCTTTCACGCCACCATACGGCATTTGGTCAGCACGGAAGCTAGAAGTGTCATTGACGATAACTCCACCAACTTCTAGTAAATGAGGAATCTTGTATGATAGACTCAAGTCAGAAGTATAGATCCCAGCTTGTAATCCATATTTAGAATCATTTACTAGTTCAATAGCTTCTTCAATTGTATCGTAGGAAGTAATCGAAACAATTGGAGCAAATGCTTCTTCATCTACTACTTTCATACCTTTTTTCACATTGGTTAATACAGTCGGGTAATACACACTACCTTCGCGTTTTCCACCAGTTAAAATGCTTGCTCCGCCTTTTACAGCTTCTTCTACCCACTCTTCAATACGGATAGCTTCTTTTTCACTGATCATTGGTCCTACATTGGTATCTGATTCCACTGGGTTACCAACTTTAAGTTTATTCACTTCTTCTACTAATGTTTGGATAAACGCTTCTTTAACCGAATCTTGAACAAAAATACGTTGTACTGAAATACAAACTTGGCCGGCATTTGCAGTTGCCATTTTAGCAGCCTTTTGTGCCGCTTTTTGAACGTCAGCATCACCATGAACAATAGTTGCGGAGTTAGAACCTAATTCTAATGTTGCTTTTCTTAAACCAATGGTGTGGTTAATATGTTTTCCAACTGCTGGGGATCCTGTAAACGTGTAATGGGCAATTCGCTCATCATTTAAAAGTTGTTCTCCAACCGTACGTCCACTTCCAACCACACATTGTACGTAACCTTTAGGTACACCTGCCTCTTCTAACAACTCACATAATTTCACAGTAGTAGTCGCAGTGTCGGATGCAGGCTTAATAATGATTGGGTTTCCAGCTGCTAAAGCAGGGCCAACTTTATGGACAACTAAATTTAACGGGAAGTTAAAAGGTGTAATTGCCGCTACCACACCAACCGGTTTCTTAATCGTGTATAGGAAACGACCCGGCGTGCTATGATTAGGAATCATTTCACCTACTAGTTTCTTAGATTCGATTGCCGCAAGTTCTAAAGTAGAAACAGAACGACCAACTTCCACCCTTGCATCTGTAATCGGTTTCCCACCTTCTATTGCAATCATTTCTGCAATTTCATCTTCATGTTCTTTTAATAACTTAGCAGTATGCATCAACACTTTGTAACGTTGTTCTACTGGAAAATCAACTTCTTTATGAGCACGAACTGCGGATTCGATTGCGAAATCAACAGTTTTCTCATCTGCTAAAGCAATTTCAGAAAATAATTCTCCAGTATATTTGTTATACACTTTATGCGTATCTTCAGTTTCGATCCAATTTCCGTTAATCAATAACTTTTCTTTCACAATATTTTTTTGCAAAACCATCCACTCCTTCATTGATTAATATTATGGGTTAAGGGACAGACTAATTAGATTTTCTAGTCATGTCCCTACTTCCCTATGATGTCCTGCCCCAGCGACTAGCGTGACTTCCTTCACCTTCGTACGCGCTACGAAGCACAGGACGTGCGAGTGCAGGTGTTGCGACAGGACGTCGCATTTTTAGCCTGTAAGGGCGCTTGCGCATTACTTACTATTATTTTTTCTTAAGAACATCTTTTACTGCTTGTGCAACATGATTAGGAGAAATTTCGTATTTCTCAAGCATTTGCTCGTTTGGACCAGATTCTGAATTTCGATCTTTTACTCCGACACGAAGCATTGGAACCGGCTTCTCCTCTACTAATACTTCTGCAACAGCACTTCCTAAGCCACCAATAATACTATGTTCTTCTGCTGTAACAATCGCTCCTGTAGTTTCTGCAGCTTTTATAATTGCTTCTTTATCAATTGGTTTGATGGAAGGCATATGAACGACGGCTACAGAAACACCTTCTGCTTCAAGTTTTTCAGCAGCTTCTAGTGAGCGACTTGTTTGTGTACCGGTAGAAATAATTGTTACATCTGTTCCTTCATTTAAAGTAACAGCTTTTCCCAGTTTGAAATTGTAGTCATTAGGGAAGAGAATTGGATACGCATCTCTTGCAAGTCGAATGTATACCGGGCCATCATATGATCGTGCAAATTCCATAACTTTTTTAACCTCTGTTGCATCTGCTGGAGCCAATACAACCATGTTTGCTAAAGAACGGAAAATAGCAATGTCTTCCAAAGCTTGGTGAGTTTTACCTGTTAAACCAGTCAGAAGACCACTATACCCACCTACCATTTTAACGTTTAATTTTGGTTGCGCAATTTGAACTTGAATTTGGTCGATTGCACGTTTTGCTAGAAATGCAGCAAATGTAAAAGTCCATGGTTGGATACCAGTTGTTGTAAGTCCAGCTGCAACACTCATCATGTTTTGTTCTGCGATTCCCATTTGTAAAAACTTTTTAGGATTCTCATTCGCTACAATGTCGATTTTGGTTGAAGTAGCTAGATCCCCATCCAACACATATACGTTCTCATCCTCTTGCGTAAACTTTAAAATCGTTTCACTTAATGCATCTCTCATGGAAACTTTTTTATCAGATAATAGTGTTTTCATTGTTATACCCCCGCTTCCAATTCTTGAACAGCATGATCAAATTCTTCATCTGTTGGAACTCGTGAATGCCATCTATGCGTATTTTCCATAAAGGAAACACCTTTTCCTTTAACTGTATTCGCAACAATAATTGTCGGCTTGCCAGATACAGTACGTGCTGCATTAAAGGCTTTTGTAATTTCGTTATGATTGTGACCATCAATTTCGATTACGTTCCAACCAAATGCTTGCCAGCGTTCACAAGGATTTGTAACAGGTACTTCACGTTCATCAAAACTTTCTCCCCAACCGAACTGCTGTAATTTGTTATTATCTAAAATAACTACTAGATTATCTAACCCATATTTAACCGCAACATCTGCTGCTTCCCAAACTTGACCTTCTTGTGATTCTCCATCACCAATCATGCAGTACGTACGAAAGTCTTTGTTTTTAAGCTTTGCACCAAGGGCCATTCCTACTGCAGCGGAAATCCCTTGGCCAAGGGAACCTGTTGACATATCAAGCCCAGGTAAAATATTCATATCTGGGTGTGCTTGTAGCCTAGAATCCATGGAATCGAATGTATCCAACTCTTTAATAGGGAAATATCCTTTAATCGCTAAAACGGTATAAAGTGCTACTGCTGAGTGTCCCTTTGATAATACAAAACGATCACGGTTTTCAGCTCTGGCATCTTCTGGATTAACATTCAATTCATTAAAATATAAATTAACTAATACATCGACAGCTGACATCGGGCCACCAATATGACCCGCCCCTGCGTGATGGACAGTATGAACAACTAGTTTTCTAGATTCTATTGATTTTTCATTTAAAAGCTGTAACTTCTCTTCGCTAAGTAAATTACTCAAACCAAACTCCTCCTTCTTTGATAAACTGCAGATTAACCGCTTTATCATTTTTTGAAAGAAAAATACTTGATGTTATCCACTATGATAATGGGTTAAGTGAAAAAAGTTTTGATCAGACGGTTAATCAACCTATATATCAAGTATATTTCTATTTTATTAAGTCACCATGAAAGTTATTTAGTAAGAAGATTTCCTTCTGGTATTTCCGTCAGTATGGAATGGTTAAATAATGACTCATAACTCTTCTGTATATAACGGATCATTTCAAGAGATTGATCAGCACTGTATATCGGCAATTTATTTTCTTTGATACATTCCTGAAAATGTTCCACTTGTTCTAAATACTGATCTGATTGAAATGCTTCTTTATAAATAACATTATTTTGTTTATCTTTCACTGTTACTTTTCCGCGTTTGTCCAAAGATGATTGATCTGGACGGAAAGAACCATCAACGCGAATCGTACCTTCTGGACCAAATATTTCATAATAATCGATGAAAGGTAACTCCATAGAAGAAAAAATTTCTGCCGTGCGATTATCTTTGTCGACTAACACACATGTGGAAGAGATATCAACCTCATGCACCGGATGGATATGACCAGTCATAGAAAGCTTCACTGGTTTCATACCGACAATTTGAGTAATGGCATGCATACCATAACATCCTACATCCCACATGGCTCCTCCACCAAGTTCCTTATTTAATCGAACGTCATTTGGGTTGTCGAGATTATAGGAGAAATGCGCCTTAACATGTTGGTATTCCCCTATGATTCCAGAATCTAATAATTCTTTTACCTTTGCATGTTGTTTATGAAATTGATACATGAAGGCTTCCATAAACACAACATTATTTCTTTCCTGTGTTTCTTTAATTTCTAACATTTCCTTTTCTTGTAATACTGCAGGTTTTTCTAATAATACATGTTTACCAGCATCCATTGCTTTAATGGCCCATTCTTTATGTAAAGCATTTGGGAGTGGAATATAAATGGCATCAATAGTTGGATCTTGGATAAGTTCTTCATAAGAATGATAGATGGTTGGAATCTCAAATTTTTCTGCTTTTTCTTTTGTTCTTGACGCAATTGCTGAAACGATTGCATTTTCAGAACGTCTTAGTGCAGGTACCATTTCTTCATAAGCAATATTAGCCGCACTTAAGATACCCCATTTTACTTTCGACATAGATTTCTTCCTCCTTAAATAATCTAACGTTTAAATCCGCGGTCTGAATACTTAGTAACGAATTCCTGCTCACGAGTATCGAATTTTCATTCTTCAGTAACAGGTTCCCGCTTTCATATATTCGGGCCGCTTAGAGAGTGAAAATATTTTCACTCTCAGCCAACTTCATTATATTAAACTCTTCTGACTCAATGATTTAACTTCTACCTTTTCTCCTGATAGGAAGGACTGAGTTGCTGCAGTTGCAATTTCGAGTGCAGCTTTCCCATCGACCGCTGTACATATTGGTGTTTCTCCTTTTTGTACCGATTCGATAAACGCTATCATTTCAAGTAGATATGCATCTTGGAAACGTGATGGAAAGTCTTGAATTAAATCATGTGTACTTCCTTTTGCAGTTAAAATATTTACATCTGTATTGCGCATGGAACCAATTCGAATGGATCCTTCTGTTCCTACTACTTCCCCACGGATATCGTATGCGTATGGAGCAACACGCATGGTTTCCACATCACCTGTAGCACCACCATCAAATGTTAAATATGTTAACCCTTGATCGACATCATTATATTTCTCCATAAACCGGTTGGATTCTAATAAAATACTTCCAGAAGAATGTACAGAAGTTACATCTTGATTCATTAAAAAGCGTGCAATATCGTAATCATGGATAGCTACATCTAGAAAAATTCCGCCACTGTATTTAATAAATTCCTCATGAGGGACATTTCCGTCACGGCTAACTCCTTTAAAATACAACGGTTTTCCAATGTCACCTGCTGCAATTCTTTTCTTCGCTTCACTATAAGCTGGATCAAATCTTCTCATAAAACCAACTTGACAGTTAACATTTTGTTCCCGGAGAACTTGAATAACTTCATCCGCATCAGCAAGTTCCTTTGTTAACGGTTTCTCAACAAAGATTTGTTTTCCATTTTTAGCTGCTTCTTTTATTAATTCTGCATGTGTAGAAGTTGGAGTAACAATAACAACAGCATCGATGGTATCATCATGAAAAGCTGTATTGATATCTTGAGACCAATTTTTTACTCCTAATTCTCTTGCTACTTGTTCCGCACGACCTTCCATTGGGTCGATTACTGTAACAAGTTCAGCACCTTTTACTTTTTGTGCTAGATTTTCTGCATGCCAATATCCTAATCTTCCAAGTCCTAAAACCGCTGTACGTACTACTTCTTTCATATCATAATCCCCTCTCTAGTTATGTTCCATTAGTTTTTTGTAATAGAATCTGCTTTTACCTTTTCAATTGTTTCTATAATGAATTCTTTTGATTTCTTCGCATATTCATATGGATTATGTTCGATAGGATCTTGCTCCCCTTCGATTAATGCCCATCCCGAATAATTGTTTTCTATTAAAATCTTAAAGACAGGTTCAAAATCAAGTACACCATCTCCTGGTACAGTAAACATGCCACTACGAATACATTTTCTAATGCTATAGTGTTCTTTACGTGCCTGTTCTAACACGTTTTGTCTAACGTCTTTTAGATGAACATATTTCACACGATCGATATATTTTTGTAAAAGTTGTACTGGATCGTTTCCCCCATAATATCCGTGTCCTGTATCATACAGTAAAGACACTACATTTTTATCGGTCATTTCCATTAATCGATCTATTTCTTCAGGCTGTTCCACAACGGTACCTGCATGATGATGGTACACTAAATCCATACCATTTTCTTTAGCAATTTCCCCGGCTTTATTTAGCCCTTCTACTAGGTACTTCCAACCTTCATCATCTAATCTTTGAACATAGGTTTCATCTACGCCTCGAGTTGGATCTTGATTAAGTATGGATCCCCCAATTTCAGCTGTACTAATTACTTTACAGCCAAATTCCTTTAAAAGCTCTACATGGGCGCGATACGCTTTTAATTCTTCTTCATGTCTCTTTGGATCTGAGAAGAATACAGATTTCCATTGCGTTGTTAATTGTAACCCATATCGATCTAACGCTTTTTTTAGTTCTTCCTTATCTTTAGGAAATTTACGGCTAATTTCCGTTCCCTTAAAACCGAGTGCTTGGATATCTCCCATCACATCTTCATATGTATAAAAATCACCATGCTCTAACACATCTTCCCCTACCCAGTTGATTGGGTGGATACCAAGCCTGAATGGTACAGATTGTAAAGTCATTGTTTCCCCTCCTTTAAGGATTAGATGCCCCATAGGTATGGGGCATCTAAATGATTAATTTTTAGCAAGTAACCACTCATGGTCTTTATCATTCGTAAATTTCCATTCACGAACAGGACCTGCCATCACGTTTAAGTAATATAATTTATATCCTGGTGGGTTTGATACTGGATGGAAACCTTTTGGAACAAGTACCAAATCCCCATCTCTAACCACAATTGTTTCATCTAAAGATTTGTCATGTGTATACACACGCTGAATAGCGAATCCATTTTCTGGGGAACTCACTCGATGATAATATGTTTCCTCTAAATAACTTTCTTGCGGTAAATTATCTTCATCATGTTTATGTGGTGGATAACTTGACCAATTCCCCTCCGGTGTGAAGACCTCAAAGATAAATAGGCTATCTGCCGGCTTATCAGCAGGAAGTATATTATGAATCTCGCGTTCAAGGCTTCCATATCCACGCTGTGCCACTAATACATCTTTTGGAGTAATAAGGCGGGCTTCATACGTTCCTTTACCAGGAGCAGTACAAACGGCAATTTCTAAGTCAGTTATTGCTGTAAGCTCTACTCTATCATCGGAAGATACGTAAACGGTATATGCTGGTGTGTCATCGAATACACTCATTCTTTCCCCAATATTATCCCAAGACTGCTTGTTTGTTTTCGCATCCGCTTTTCCAGAAAGAAGAACAACTGCTACTTCCAAATCCCCTGTTTCCTTTTCAAAAGTTTGACCAGGTTTTAATTGGTATACCTCAAAACCAACATATTTCCAACCAGCGTCCCCTGGTGTTACTTTAATTACACTTCCATCTTGATCCGGTGTTGCTTTCGGGTTAATTAGTAATTCTGACATAATTAGCCTCCTATAATTGTTTTACATTTCATTTTTCCAAAGATAAGGGAATATAATTTAATATTTTCTTGCTTGATTTAATTTTTCTTCCATATTTTCATAGGCATTTTTTACCTTTTCACTGTTCGATACTTCAGCGACACCTAGACGCCACCATGATTCGTAACCAGGCACTTTACTTGGAAGTGTCTTAACATGAATCAACGTAGATACTGTTTCTTGTTTCGCTTTCTCCAATGCATCACGAAGTTCTTCTACCGTGTTAGCTGTATATCCTTTCGCCCCCATGCTTCTTGCATGTGCAGCGAAATCAAATTCCATATATTCTCCACTCAATTGATTCGTGCTTGCATTACGATAGCGAAATTCGTTTCCAAAACCTTCACTACCTTGACCAACTTGTAATCCATGGATACATTGGAAACCGTGGTTATCAAGTAAAACAATATTGATTTTCTTGTTTTCTTGTAAACTAGTTACAAGCTCAGAATGTAACATCAAGTAACTTCCATCTCCAACAATCGCATATGCTTCACGATCTGGTTCCGCCATCTTAATTCCTAGTGCAGCTTGTACTTCATAACCCATAGTCGAGAAACCGTATTCCATATGATATGTTTTCGGATGAGAGCTTCTCCACAGTTTCAATAGATCCCCTGGCAAGCTTCCTGCCGCACAAGTAATAATATCTTTTTCATCGATAAACTTATTTAATTCACCAATTACTTGGGATTGTTCTAATCCTTCTTCACTTTGCAAATTAAATAGACGGTCCACTTCTTTATCCCATTCTTCTTTTAAAGAAGATAATTCACTAGCCTCATAGCCTGATGTATAATTTTCATCTTTTAGACGGTCTGACAATTCAGCCAACGCTACTTTTGCATCTGCAATCAACATTTGTGATTCCATCTTCATCGCGTCCATCGAGCAAACATTAATACTTAAAAATTCAACTTCAGGGTTTTGGAAAGCTACTTTAGAAGCTGTAGAAAAGTCCGTTAGACGAGTACCAATACCGATAATTAAGTCCGCATCTTTAGCAAGAACGTTGGATGCTTTTGAACCATTCGCACCTGTTCCACCCATATACATTGGATGATCCCAAGCAAGGGCGCTCTTACCAGCTTGTGTTTCTCCTACTGGAATTTGGAAATCTTCTATAAATTGTTTTAACTCATTTGTAGCTAAGGAATAATGTACTCCACCACCAGCAATAATGAATGGTTTCTTCTTAGATTTAATAAGTTCAACTGCACGATCAAGGGCAACTTCACTTGGAGTTCTTCTTTCCACTGTATGAATACGTTTCTTAAAGAATTCAACAGGATAATCGAATGCTTCAGCTTGTACGTCTTGTGGAAGAGCTAATGTTACGGCACCAGTATCAACTGGGTCTGTTAGAACCCTTATTGCATTTAAACAAGCAGTCATTAATTGCTCAGGACGAACAATACGGTCCCAATACTTACTAACTGGTTTGAATGCGTCAGTTGCAGACATCGTATAATCACTTGGATCTTCAATTTGTTGAAGAACAGGGTCCGGCTGACGAGTTGCAAAGTTATCACTTGGTAGTAATAACACAGGTATACGGTTAACTGTAGCTGTACCAGCCGCTGTTACCATATTTAGTGCACCTGGTCCAATGGATGTCGTACATGCATAAATTTCTTGACGGTTTTTTTGTTTTGCGTAAGCTGTGGCTGTATGTACCATCCCTTGTTCGTTTTTCCCTTGAATAAGTGTGATATCGCTTTCTTCTCTTTCAAGTGCTTCCGCTAAACCAGTAGCGTTTCCATGACCGAAGATACCGAAGATCCCTTTCACAAATTTCTTTACTTCACCATCAACTTCAATGTATTGATTATCAAGGAATTTCAATAATGCCTGAGACATTGTTAAACGAATGGTTTCATTTTTAACTCCACTTTTTTCATTTGCAACACGAATAGCTTCCATCCTTATTTCCTCCTCTTAACCTTTTAATTAAAGAAATACTTTTTCTTTTATTTTAAATGATTCCGTTGCTGCGACAGCTACTTCTAATGATTTCATACCGTCTACTTCATCGACAATTGGTTTCTTATTATTCTGAACACAGTCGATGAAATGTTCTAACTCTGCAACGAAAGCATCTCCAAACTTTGTAAGAAAATCCGGAACATTATCATGGTAACTCTTGTTGTTTTTTAGAATAATATTGTTATAGTATTGTAAAGAACCTATTTGAATAGAGCCTTCTGTACCTACAACCTCACCACGAATATCGTAGCCAAAAGCGGAATTTCTGCTACCTTCGATACTTGCTGTAGCTCCATTTTTGAATTTCAGTACGGTAATGGATTGATCGACATCTCCGTACTTGTTCATAAATGGATGAACGAGTACATCTCCAAACGATTGAACAGATTCCACTTCGTTCCCCATAAGGAATCTCGCAATATCATACTCATGGATATTTAAATCTAAGAAAATACCACCACTCGTTTTGATATAGGACTCTGGGGGAGAACCTGGGTCACGACTAACTCCCTTGAAATAAAGAGGTTTCCCTATATCACCCTGTTGAATCCTTTTTTTAGCTTTAGCATATGAAGGATCAAACCTGCGCATAAAGCCCACTTGGCAGATTACTCCATTACTAGCAACCTCTTTTATAACCTCTTCTGCTTCTTCCAATGTTTCTGTCACTGGTTTATCTACAAAAATATGTTTCTTACTTCTTGCTGCTTGTATAATAAGCTCAGCATGAGTTTTCGTTGGGGTCACAATGATGACAGCGTCTATGGATTTATCATCAAATATTTCTTGTGGATCAATCGACCATCTATCTATTCCCAATTCTGCTGCTGCTCGCTTTGCACTTTCTTCCCTTGTAGCAACGACAGCAACGATTTCTGCACCTTTGACCCTTGTAGCAGTATTTTTCGCATGAAAGATACCTAATCTTCCAACACCAATTACCGCACAGCGAATCATTCTCAAATGTATCACTACCTTCAAAAAAATATTTACATCCTATAGTTTCCAGTTAAGCGCTTTCCTGGAATTGAAAAATATACTAAATCACCCGTTGATAGATTGGTAACCCATTTTTCATTGGAAGAACAATTTCACCTTTAATCATTGGGAACGCGTAATCCTTAAAATCCAATGTCATTATATTTTCTTCGACGTTATACCATTCCGTTGGGATAATTTTTTCCTTCTCTGCCACTTCTTTTAGCTGTATTGTTTCATAAGAAATATGATAATCCACTTCATGTGGATCTCTCTTTAGGCCGACCATAATCCCAGTTTGGTTTAAATTCGCTAGGCGAACAGCATGTATTCCTAAATGATAAGCCTCTTCTACATCTGTTTTCGAAGCGAGAGTCATACTGCTTCTTTGCCAAACACTTGAAGTCATATACCTGGTTTTAATACCTGTTTCATTTTCGATCATATCTTTCAAATAAGATGAAACACCACCCAATTTTGGTCTTCCTAAGAAATCATATTCTGTATACGTGTTAACTAATTCACCATTTTTCTTGCGAATTCCTTCTGCAACGACTAGAATCGTATTTCTTTTTTCACGATTTGCCTTTTCCAACTTATCTACGCACTTAACAAAATCAAATGCAACTTCAGGAATATAAATAAGTAGTTGACTATTTTCAGTAAGATAATCCTCAGCCAATGAACATGCACCAGCAAGCCAACCTGAATTTCTCCCCATCGTTTCAATTATAGTTACACCATTGCTTTCCGGGTAACTCCCCATATCCATATCTACATCGATGATGGAAGTTGCTAAAAACTTAGCTGAACTCCCATATCCCGGAGAATGGTCCGTACCAACTACATCATTGTCTATTGATTTAGGAATACCAATAACAATAAGATTATATTCTACATCCATTACATACTCATGAATCATCTTCGCTACGTTCATAGAACCATTTTCCACCTATGTAGAAAAAATACCGAATATCATTCTTCACAAGGATATGTACTATTTTTTCTATATCCTCTTTTGATAATTTATAACGCTGTGTACCGAGAGCTGCTCCAGGAGTCCACCTTAATCTGTTTCGTTCACTGATAGAAAGATTCTTTAAACTAACAAATTCTTCATGCAGTAAACCATAAATCCCACCAACAGCCCCATAAATTTCTCCATCAAATGGGGTTCTTGATATTCCGTCAATAATCCCAATGAGAGAATTATTTATGACTGCTGTAGGCCCTCCTGACTGGACAATCATACAATTCTCCTGCATTTTCCTACTCCCTTCACTTAAAAGGTTAAGCGCTTCACCTTTAGGGTAAAAATAATTTCTATCTACAGTTTATATTATATTCTTATTGTTCTAGTTAGTCAATAATACTTTGACTTTTTAAATTTTATTTTTTCTGCGAGAGATTATTTCGAGTATAAAATAAATAACGGAGAGGCTTTGGTCGCACCTCTCTGTTATTTATACATAGATAGTAAAATACTTTCCATTATTTATCCAACAAGTTGTCTATTGTCGATGGTATTTTCAATTGAAATACGTTAGCACGTATCATAATTAAATTTCTTTCATTTCCAAAAACAGAAACCATTATGCTTCTTTAATATCCCCCACCTCTTCCTTGTCATAATTACGAAATCGTTGTTCTAATTCTTCTAGAGAAAGTCCTTTTGTTTCTGGTAAGAATTTCACAACAAAAGTTATAGCAAATATACCGATTATCGCAAACATAAAGAATGTAATACTTAATCCAAAGCTACTTAATAGTACTGGGAAAGAGAAACTAATTAAGAAGTTCGTCATCCAGCTAAAAAATACTGCTACACCAAAGCCCAGCCCACGAATACGTAATGGGAATATTTCTGCTAACATTAACCAAGTCACTGGAGAAATTGCTCCTTGTTGGAAAGCTAGGAAGGTAACGGTTAATGTTAGTACAATATATGGAAGTGCTGTTGCACCTGCAAATAAATTTGAAAATAATCCGATTAATGCTAGAGCACTGGTTGTACCGATTAGCCCGACTGCCAACATTGGACGTCTTCCAACTTTACCAAGTAACCAAATACCAACAAAAGTTGCTAGCACAGAAATGATACCGTTTGCAATATTACCTATAAGTGCTGCCTGAGTCCCTAGACCAGCATCTCTTAGAATTTCCGTACCATAATACATAATCGAGTTAACACCTGTAGCCTGTTGAACAACCCCAATCCCGATACCAATGATCACAACTCTTTTTATCCATGGTTTTTTTAAATCCTTCATGGAGGCCTTATCATAATTTTGTTCCGCTTGAATGTTCCCTTGAATTTCTTCTAGCTCTGTCTTTGCTTGATTAATGTCACGGATTTGTTTTAAAACCTTAAGCGCATCTCCCATTTTTCCTTTTGACGCATACCAACGTGGACTTTCTGGAACGATTAACATCCCCAACCATAATACGATTGCTGGAAGGGTTGCAAGAACGAGCATGATTCTCCATACACCGGGGTCTGCCACAGTGTTACCAAGAATTGCATTAGACACGTATGATAGAAGTTGACCTGTAACAATCATCAGTTCATTTTGTGTAACCATACGTCCACGACGTTCTTTTGGTGACATTTCAGATAAGAATGTTGGTACAGTTACAGAAGCACCACCAACAGCAAGCCCAAGAATGATACGTGATATAACCATTACTGGAACGTTTGGTGCTAAGGCACATCCCAATGTTGAGAAAAAGAATACAATGGCAAGCCATAAAATTAATTTACGACGACCATATTTATCAGAAAGTTGCCCGCCAAAAAAAGCACCAAATGCAGCACCTAAAATCAATGAACTAGAAACAATACCTTCTGTAAAAGCATTTAAGTTTAATTGGCTTTCCATAGACATAAATGGTAAAGCACCGTTGATAACCCCGGTGTCAAAGCCAAATAACAATCCACCAAATGTGGCAATAATCGCTATGATTTTTAGCCTTTTATCACGTTCTTTAATCGTCATCGTTTTATCCGTGGATAAACCATTTTTACTCATGTATATTTCCTCCCATAAATAGGGCAAGGATCCTTGTTCCAGATGTAAGATTAACTAGTGAGGTACGAACCCTGTCCCCCTCCTATGTAATCGGATTCATTTATTAGAACCCTTATTTTCTAGCAACATATTAGAAAGTAATTGCATTCACAATCTTTTAACGGATCTTTTATTTTATACTTAGAGGTCTAAAAATTTTCACTACACCTAATGACTTCCTTATTAAAAAACCCACACTTTTATGGCCTTCTCGATTAAGCGGTTAAATCTTTTCTTGAATTTATTACTTTTATATATTTTCTAGTATATTTGGCAAATTGTGCCAAATGAACATTCAGTCTACAAGTACTTCCCTCCTCACATTTCGATTAAGCGTTTTATCTAATTTGTATTATATTTTATAGCAATTAGCAAGTCAACAAATATTTAGATAAAAGAAAAGGAATCCAACTTTTATAGTTGACTCCTTTTACTCTCTTACACCGTTTCCAATTCCTTTTTATATTCTGATAAAGTTATCTTTTCACCTGTCTTAGCACTCTCATAAATAGCATCAATAAGTTTAGCAGTTTGATAACCATCCTCTGCTGAGACTGGTTGCTTCGATCCATTCACTAAGGAATCAATAAACAATCTATCTTCTTCTACATATCCCCATTTATCAGCAAAAGACACATCAAAGTATTCTTCAACTTCAATCTTTTGATTTAGGCCCGGAGAATACATGACATGATCTAAATCTTTCGTTGTAATAGTAGAATGTTTTCCGTAAACTTCTAAACTTTCAAATGGAAAACTCCAACCAGAGTGAGCATACGTTACAAAAGTAGCTATTGTTCCAGATTCATATGTTAATAAAATCGTGAAACTATCAAGTTCACTTTCTGAAATACTTTGTCTTGCCTCACAAGTAACCGTCACGGCTTCTCCAAAAAGATATCTACTTAAATCTAATAAATGGATCGGAGTTTCAAAAAAGAAGCCCCCAGTAATTTCTGGGTTACTTGTCCAAGCAGGATTTAACAATTCACCACGGTTCAATTTCATATGGGCAACATATGGATGAAGCTCCCCTTTTTCTATCAGACCCTTAACCTTTTTAAATACATGGGCATATCTTTGGTTCATCCCTAAATTATAAATAGCATCTGATTTTGCTGCCGCATCTTTAATTTTCTTCGCATCAGCTAAATTAGTTGCCATTGGTTTTTCCGAAAAAACATTTACATTATTTTCTAGACACGTTAGTACAGCATCGACATGCAACGTATTTGGTATCGTTACATAAACTGCATCAACACCCAATTCCAATAATTCTAATAAGCTTCCTACAGGTTTTGCATGTTCTGTTTGCTTTGCTAGATTTTCTGCATGTTCTTGTTTAATATCAGCAATTCCAATAATATCTACACGTGTATCATTTTTTAAATTATCGACATGTGTTTGAGCGATACCACCGGCTCCTAAAATCCCAACCTTTACTTTAGACATAAAACTCCCCCCATAGTTACTATTTCATCGCTTCAAAAACTTTTCTTCTTACCTCAATTTCTTGATCGTTTTCACATGATTCAACAGCGGAGACTGCCACTTCTAAAGATTTTAAAGCAGAAACTGCTGTATTGACTGGTTCATTCTCATTATTTAATACACCAACAAAGTATTCCATTTCTTTCACAAAGGATTCGCGGAATCTCGTTTGATACTCAGGCACAATTTCACTACTATTGTTACCGTTTAGAGATAAAAACTGTACATCTTGATTACGCAAGCTTCCTAATTGAATCGTCCCTTCTGTTCCGATTACCTCTGAACGAATATCGTAGCCATAACCTGCATTTCTGCTAGATTCAATATCTCCAAAAGCACCCGACTCAAACGTAACTAAGGAATGCGCTTGATCATAGTCATTATATTTTTTCAAATATTCATCCATTAATACTTTACCGACAGACCTGATGGATTTAATCTCTGAATCCATTAAAAACCTAGCTGCATCAAAATCATGGATGGTAAAGTCATGGAATATACTTCCACTTGTTTTCACATAAGATTCCGGCGGAGAACCTGGGTCCCTTCCAACCGCTTTGAAATAGATTGGCTGTCCGATATCTCCTTGTTCTATTCTTCTTTTCGCTTCTTGATATGTAGGATCGAATCTTCTCATAAAACCTACTTGACAGATGACATTATTATTATTAACTGCCTCAATTACTTCATGAGCTTCTTCAATCGTTTTTGTAATAGGTTTTTCTACAAAAATATGTTTACCACTGTTAGCTGCTTGTTTAATTAAGTCTGCGTGTGTATAATTCGGTGTTGTAATCACAACTGCATCTACATGATCATCCTCAAAGACCTCTGATAGATTCGTAGTCCAGTTTTGGATACCTAATCTTTCCGCTGCACGTTTTGCACTTTCCTCTCTCGTTGCAGCAACTTTTTCGATTCTAGCATTAGGTACTCGATGCTCGATATTTGATGCATGTAAGAAACCTAAAGTACCTACACCAATGGATGCAATACGTATTTCTTTAGTCAAATGAATAGCCTCCTTTAATTTTATATATGGAATTATAGAAGATGATATTCAAAGTCTCCCTTTGAATATAGAAACAGTAGGTTAAACGCTTACATAGAACGATAACATTAAGGTAACCGCTTAACTACAATCCCAGTATAATTTAATATGATTTTATAGTCAAACAATTATGTCATTTTTTCAAACTAAATAAAGCGCTTTACTTAAAAAGGTAAACAGATGTCATACGCATCCGTTTTACCTTTTTACACTTCTTGTGTTGATTTTCTTTTAACAAGATCCGGAACCAATGTAATACGCACTTCATCGTCTCTCTCCCCTTTAAAGATAGAAATGATTAAATCCATTACCTCCCTTCCCATCCTCTGAATAGGTTGAGACATCGTTGTTAATGGTGGATCGACAATCGTTGCAATGTTTGTATTATCAAAACCGACAATTGAGATATCTTCTGGAACACTAAGTCCTGCATCTCTTATAACCTGAATCGCGCCAATTGCCAGTAGATCATTACAAGCAAATATTGCTGTCGGTATCTCCTCACTCTGAAGATATTTTTCAGCACTTATATTTCCTGCTTTTACAAGGTTCTGCTTTTTATCTTCAATAAAATGAAGGTCATTACGAAGTTCTATATGATGTTCATTTAAAGCGTCTTTAAAACCACGAATACGCTCTCTATTACTATACAAATCTAATGCAATAAATCCGATATTCTTATGACCCAATTGAAGTAAGTGATTTGCCGCCTGATAGCCCCCCATGTAGTCATCTAATGCAACTGCATTAATAGAAAAATTAGGATAATCCCTTGCAACAATAACTACTGGAATATCTTCATTCATCAATTCCTTAACTCTTTCCAAGTTCTCAAAACCAGATGCTAAAATGAAACCATCCACTCTTTTTTGCTTAAGTAAACTTATGTATTTATTTTCTTTCTCCTCCTGATAATCCGTACTACAAATGACGATATTGTAACTTAATTCGTGGGCTCGATCCTCGATACTTCTTGCTAGTTCAGAGAAGAATGGGTTTGCCAAATCTGGAATAATCAGTCCTATTGTTTTCGTCTGTTTTCCAGTTAAAGCGGATGCAAGTATATTCGGTTCATAATTCAGCTTTTCCATCGCTTCATGTACCCGTCTTCTCGTTTTTTCCCCAATCCTCCCCTTTTTATTAATTACATTAGAAACGGTAGCAATCGAAACGTTTGCTTCTTTTGCTACATCATAAATCGTAACCTTCACTCCTAATCATCCCTTTTCCCACTCTTTTCATGATCCTAATAACATTCTTTACGCAAAAAATGAAACAGTATTCACATATATTATTATACATAGCGAAATATTTTGTCCAATCATTTATGCAGTGAAGGTAGCGAAAAACCCATTATCGAAAGGGTATTTTCAACACAATTAATATCTATGATTGTACTTTTCTTTTTTTGTAGTTGTTCATCGAATTTTTACGCTTGATTTCCTGCCTCCCCCAAATCACAATTAATGCTGTTGTAATAAGACTAACGACCCCTAGAAAATAAAAACCTGATTCTAGTCCGAATGATGAATTAATGATTCCCGTCACGAATGGTCCAACAAATATTCCAATCGCATAAATAGATTGGTAGGCTCCCATTGCGGTAGCTCTTTTCTCCTGAGAGATTGATTGAATAGACATACTTAGTAATAATGGGAATACAAGCCCTAATGCAAATCCTGCAAATGCTTGAATCAGCAGAAATAGAATTTTGTTATGTGCAAAAGGCATCATAAAGGTAAATATCGCCGTTAGAAAAAATGCTGCCTTAAGTGCTGGCCATTCTCCTATACGCGGAACCAAAACATTCCCCATAAACAATGTTGCAAAAGCATGAGGAATCATAAAAGCAAAAACAATCCACGTAATTTCACTCGGGTTAAATCCTATCTGCAATGCAAAAGTGGACGTGAAACCAAACATCGTGGAAAACATAACACTATGAGCAATGATAGAAAGAAAAGAAACTTTAAGAAGATTAGGTTCCCGGATGACAGTTGCTAGTTCCTTTAATTGAATCGGTTGGGATACCTCTTTATCTTTCGGCTCATAAATAAAAAAGGATAGAATGAGTCCGATAATACTGAAGATAGTTCCAATCCAAAAAGGCGATTTCCATCCCCACATTTCTACCATATATCCACTGAAGCTCATGCCAAGAAATTGTGCCAGCACAACAACGAACGAAATACTTCCCATGGCAACATGTACTTTATCTTTAGAAAAATAGATTGGGTACAATACAGTAAATGCTACCCAAGAAGCAGCCGCAAGACCGGCAAATGAACGGGCAAGTAATAACCAACCAGCACCATCCATCGTGATGAAAATCAAACAACTAATTAAACTCATCACCATTCCTGCAATAATGAAAGGCTTTCTCAATTTCATCATGTCTGATCTTATACCGATTGGTAAACGAAACAATAATTGTGTGATTCCATAACTTCCTAAAACTATTCCGATAAACGTATACGGCGTCCCTATTTCTCCCATGTAGGGGGAAAGAATCGGAACATAAAGAAAGTGAGGGAACCACAACAGAAAAGAAACAACAATAAATAGCGCTTTATTTCGTGACATAGTTTTCGACATATGTAACCCCTTCCAACTCCTGGTATTAATGAAGCCGAGTTATTACCCTCGGCTTCATTTGTTGTTTTACAATTCACCCGTTAGGAACTGAGCCTCGCCAAATCCGAAACTCCAGTCTGCGGCACCATTTGTCATAATATTAATCATGATATCATTTGGCTCCATACCACATCTTTCCCCTAGTTCCTTTACAAGCATATTATAAAAATCTTTCTTCTGTTTGTCACTTCTTTGGGTACTTCTCATTGAAATAACAACAACTTTATCACTTCTTTCAAAACCTAAACCAGTATCCCGAATAATCATTTCATTTGGACGATGTTGACTAACGATTTGATAACGATCCCCTACAGGAACGCCAAAAGCTTTCACGACCACATCATGGGTAGCATCTAATAATTCTTTCAATTCCTCATCCGTTCTTCCTTCAATTATATCGAATCTTAATAATGGCATAAATGATACCTCCAAATTGTTTTATTTTCCTGTTACCATCCATTTAATATCATGTTGCTTTAGGAATTCTATATATTGATTTGCTGGTTGTTTATCTGTTACAAGATAATCAATCTGATCTAAACTACAGTAAGTCGTTAGTGAATATTTATCGAATTTATGATGATCCACTAATAGGAACACCTCATCACTCTTTTCCACAACACAAGCCTTTAAATAACTTTCGACAGGGAGGGAATTCGTAACACCATTTTTCAAAGATATACCAGAGGAAGCTAGAAATGCTTTATTAATGTTATATCCTTTGATGATTTCTTTGTTATGGATACTCGTTAAAGATTTGGTTTTGCGCTCAAGCATTCCACCAGTAGAAAAAACACTTAAATTCTCAAATGGTAGTGCAGCAATAACAAAATCCATATTATTTGTTATAACGGTTACCTTTTTATGCTTCATAAAATGAAACATTTCTATTGTAGTTGTACCCGAATCAATAAAAATGATATCACCATCTTCCACATAAGAGGCGGCTTGTTTAGCTATTTGTTGCTTTGCAGACTGATTTTGAATACTTCTATCTTGAAACGGAATAATGGTTGAGCGATTAACGGATACACCACCATATATCTTACTAAATTCCCCACTTTTCACTAATTCGTTCACATCTCTACGAATCGTGTTCTTCGATACCCCAAACACGCTAACCAATTCATCTAAAGAAACGGTCACATTCTTTTTAATGTATTCCTTAATCTCATCCAATCTTTCCACTTTCAACACTTCCATTCCCTCCCTTCCACAAAGGTACACTCTTTTATACTTTAGTCACATTATATCACAAAATAACCAAAAGTTAACCATAATTTGAATAAATGGTATAAAAAATTATATTTCCCTCGTAAAACACTTCCAAAAGGCAGAAAAGTAGTACAACATCTAACCCATTTCCGGTTGGCAGGCGTAAATATTAGATACAAAAAAAGTAAGCATTTCTGCTTACTTTTCCGCTATAACAACTTCAATATTATTTTCTTTGGCATAATGAACATATTTCTCAGGTATACTATCAGAGATTAAGTAGTTGATTTCGTTTAATTGACAGTACGTCGTTAATGCTGCTTTATCAAACTTGCTGGAATCCACTAACAAAAAGTTTTCCGCACTTTCCTGAACAACCGTGCTCTTTAATCCACTTTCTAACGGAAGCGAATTCGTAACTCCATTTTTAATGGTAATTCCAGTAGAAGCTATAAAGGCCTTCGTAATATTATAAGAAGTGATTAATTCATCATTCTCAGCACTAGTAAACGAATTTGTTTTACGTTCGAGCATCCCACCAGTAGAGAATACGCTTAAATTATTATACGGAAGCGCCTTAATAATAAAATCAACATTATTTGTAATAATTGTTAATTCCTTTTCTTTTATAAATTCCACCATTTCTACTGTAGTGGTACCCGAATCTATAAAAATGATGTCACCGTCTTGAACGAATTCAGCGGCTGCTTTTGCGATTAACTGCTTTTGCTTATGATTCCGAATTTGCCTATCCACATATGGAACTATTGAAGTAGATTTATCTACGGAAACACCGCCATATACTTTCTTGAAGTCTCCCCCCTCAATCAGATCATTCACATCTCTTCTGATTGTGTTTTTAGATACATTAAATTTTTCAACCAATTCGTCCAAGGAAACACTCCCGCGTTCAACGATATATTCCTGGATCAAATCTAAACGTTTTGTTTTTAACACATACACTCATTCCTTTTTTATAATCGTCATTATCATACACTAATTTTAAACAAGTAACAAAAAAATAAGAAGTTTTATAACCGTGATTGTATATATATAATTTCATTAAGAGAAGAAGTTGGTTAACTCGTGATTCTATTTTAACATTGATACCGCTTACAAACAATACCTTTTATAAAGTGCTTTGTGTATTGGTAACCTGTTTATATTTTTTCCTGTAATTTGTTTCCCTCCAAATAAGTACTCTTAAATAAATCGTTCCTATGGAGTTTATCTACACATCCCATTAAAATTAAATGTAGGACAATCGATTTTTGAAAGGAGAATTAAATGAGTGATTTATTTAATAATTATGAAGAATCCATCCAACTATCCCATCAGCATTCTTTTCAAATTTTAAATCATTTGAAGATTATTATTTCCACACTCGAAAACATGGAAAATCCAGAGGAATTAACTAAGGAAGTATATCGCGATTCCATCATAAAAAAATATGAAATGCTTGAAGATTAGTATGGAAACTATTATCTAAGATTTTTAAATCAATGGGCTTGGAACTTAATAATCCACGTAACTGTTACAAACAAGCTTTCAAAGAGGAATTTATTGATGACATGGAAACATGGAATGAAATCTTAGCCTCTAGAAATACAACGGCACATATATATAGTGAGGAAGATTACGAGAATATTAAAGGTAAAATTATGAATAATTAGGTGGATGCCATTGAAAAATTACTTCTAATTTTTTTGATAAACAGGCTAACATTGTAAAGGTCATATTGTTTGGTTCACGTGCTAAAAATACTGCAAGTTTTCGTTCTGATATAGATTCATGTATTACGTACACGGGAAACAAAAAAGCAAGTATTAAAGAGGATATTAATAAATTGGTTGGTATTTATTCATGTGATATTGTGTTTTCTGACCAACTTAATAATGAAAAAAAAGCAAATAGATAGAGATGGAATAGTTATCTATGAGAGGTAACTAAGGAAGCTTGATGGACAGGAACCCCGCTCCATCAAGCACTAAGATTAAATGATTGATGCCTGTCCCCCAGTATTGTAAGATACTAGCCCTTCAGTAAAATTAGGGTGCACTATCGTAACGTATTCTTTTTCTTTACCAACTTCCTTCAAAATCATCTTTTTCGAGATAAAGCCTACTCACTACTCGTCAATCCTACTATTACATTCTATAGCTTCTTTTCCCATTCAGAAAAGGGAGTTTATTGGATTTGCCCTATTATGTGAGAATCCAATAATGTTATTACATGTTAACAGTGGATGTTCCTTTGGGATAGAATCTTCGACAAATGCGTCGATGGCTGCACCAAATAATCTATTATTCTGTAATGCACTATAACATTGATTATTTTACTTTTAGATTATATTAAAGCATAAAATACTTAATCTTTAGTGGAAGTCTACTAACATTATTGTTTAATAAGGTAGCTTTAAGGTCATTATTAGAAAATCGAGGGTAATAAGGAGATTTTGGAGTCAGAAACACAGAATTAATTTAGGAATAGCGCTAGATTACTTAATAAAACAGACAATAGATGAAGAATTATTTCCTCAACTATTGTCTGTTTTTGTAAATAATGTGTCTTTAAGCTAACAATATAGTTTTAAGTCTAAGGTAAAATAGTGTTATCCTCCTATCATTTAGGATTAATTTTTATTTCACACTACCAGCAGTAAGCCCTTGTAAGAAGAACTTTTGTACAAATAAGAATACAATGATAAGTGGTGCACTAGCCATAAAAGATAGAGCCATTAACGCGTTCCACTCCGTTGTAAACTCCCCAATTAACATCCCGATTCCAATTGTTAACGGACGAGAAGCTATTGAGTTCGTTAACTGAACAGCAAATAAGAACTCGTTCCAAGCTAAGATAAATGTGTAAACAGCTGTTGATATTAATCCTGGTAAACTAGGTGGCAAAATAATAAAGAAAAACGTTCGGAATGGTCCACAACCGTCCATTTTCGCAGCTTCATCTAATTCTCTTGGTATCGTGTTAATGAAATCACGTAACATCATAATAGAAAAGGGTAAGGCAAATGAAGTATATGCCAATATTAGAGCCCAGTACGTATCGTATAAACCAATTTTTGATACGAATAAAAAGTATGGAATGACTAATAAAACCATAGGAAACATTTGAGTTAATAGAATATAAATTAACGCAGTTTTTTTTCCTTTAAATTCAAAACGAGAAAATCCATACCCAGCAAGTGCGGCAAAGAGTACACAGATAAATGTAACAGCAATAGCAATAATGTAACTGTTAATAAATAATTGCATCAAATCTTTATTACTAAAAACCTTTGCAAACGCCTCCCATGTAAACTCTGGTGGTAGTATACTTAATGGTACAGCAAATACGTCAGGGTTGGACCTGAACATAACACTGACCATCCACATGATCGGTACTAGCGCGATACTACCTAATACGATAATAGATAAATAGGTTGCCACTCTCCCTCTGTTCGCCATCAACTAGTCCCCCTTACTAACAGATTTCCGAATATAAAAGAATGATAACGTTACCATAATAAATAGCATAAATAACGCCGCTGCAGATGCATATCCGAAGTCTAGTTTTCTAAATGCAAATTGATAAATATAAGTGGATAATATTTCTGTACTATTCATTGGTCCCCCGCCTGTCATCAGGAAAACAAGATCAAACGCACGGAAGTTCCAAATAAATTCTAATGTTGCTAATGTCAAAATAATATTCTTCATGGAGGGGATGGTAATATAAAATAACCTCTTAAAGAATCCGGCCCCATCTAATTCAGCTGCTTCATATAAATCTTTCGGAATCGTTTGAAGTCCAGCTAATAACATAAGCATCATAAATGGAAAGCCTCTCCAAATATTGGCTACGATAATTGAGGCGAGAGCAGTTTTTTCATTCCCTAACCAAGCAGTTTGTGCTAGAGAATCTATCCCAATCAAACCTAGGAAATGGTTTATAAGACCAAAAGGATTAAACATTAACATAAAAATCGCAGCAACTACGGTAGAAGATGTTAACCATGGAAAAATTAACACCGAACGAAATACCGCGCGAAACCTTGTATTAATTGGTTGGTTTAATAATAGAGCGAACGTCATTCCGATTATGAAACTAAAGGCAACACTTATAACAGTAAAAACAATTGTATTAATTAAGGATTTCCAAAATAGTGGATCTCTAAAGAAACGTGCATAGTTTTCTGCCCCAGCGAAAATAGGGTTATCTGTATTGGAATAATCATAAAAACTCATGACAATAACCTGGTATAACGGATAGGCTGTTAATAGTAATAACAGCAAAAGTGCAGGTAGGATGAAGGATATCTTCTTAAAATAATCATAGTATTGATTATGGTATCCATTGTTTTTCATACTTGTACCTCCATTATTGAAAGGGTCCACTAAGGAACCCTCCCACCATCTCTTATTTTTCTAGTGCCTCATTCCAATAAGCTGCTGCATCATCAAGCGCTTCCTGTGCAGATTTTTTACCAGATAGATAGTTTTGAACTTCTATTGTGAATTGTTTTCTTAAGTCGTCTGCATTTGGAAGATAGTGGTCAATTACTTCTACACGATCAAAGTTCTTGTAACTATCAACAAATACACTTAAGTAGGAATCTTCTGAGAAGTATGGATCTTCCATTGTTTTAGAGTTGTACGGGAAAAAACCAGTTGCCTGATCCCATAATAATTGTCCTTCTGCACTACTCATGAACTCTAGAAATTTCCACGCCGCCTCTTTTTTATCACTTTTCGAAGTGATTGATAATACAGAACCTAGCGCAATGGTTCCTGATTGTACTCCTTTAGGAAGTGGAGCTACACCAAAGTCCAAATCAGGGTTTAAGTTTTTCTGAATGTTCACTCCCCATGGACCTTCAAACATAAAGGCTACGTTTCCAGCTGAAAAGTTTGCTCTCTTTTCTTTTTCCCCTGCATTGAATGCTCCAGGAGTCATTACTTCATGTTCATTCATTAATTCATTTAAAAATTCTAAACCCTTCACGCCTTCAGGTGAATTAAAAACAGCTTTACCATCTTCTAGCATTTTCCCACCAGCTTGAAGTATAAAAGGGATAACTTCATAACTGATGGCAGTTGGAGGTTCTACTGCTAAGTTACCTGTTAATGCATAACGGTTTTCATCAGGATCCGTTAGTTTAATAGAAGCATTTACTACTTCTTCCCAAGTAGTCGGTACTTCTACCCCAGCTCCTTCAAGCAATGCTTTATTATAGAACATTGCCATAGTTCCGTTTGTGATTGGAACACCATATACATGTCCATTGTATTCTTGTAACATTGGTCCTTCTAATTGTTGTTGTTGCTCCTCTGACATAGTAGTGAGGTAATCATCAATCGGATCTATTATCCCTGCTTCAGCAAATTCGATTAACCAAGCACCTGATGTAGTAATAACATCTGGTGGATTACCAGATAAATCTAAAGAAAGAATTTTGTCATGTTCTTGAGCGAAAGGAATATCTTCAATTACAAGTTCAATATCAGGGTGTTTTTCTTCAAAAGCTGCTTTTACCTCATAAATTTTGTCCGGACCTTGCTCATTCACCCAATGTTGTAACCAAGTGATTTGTGTTTTTCCATCTTCTGTTTTTTCTTCAGTTGAATCCTTTGTTCCTTCACCTTCAGATTTATTTGCAGTTGATGGCGGACTACATGCTGCTAAAATAAAAGTAGCTGTAATGAATAAGAACAATAATTTTTTCAAGTTCATTCAATTTCCCCCTTGTATTAAGTTTTTAAGGATTAAATATAAAATTAACTCTTTAACTGCATTAAATCATACAATTTTATTGATTTTGATGAGGCGTTTAAATCAATGAATGGATGGATGTATTCTTGGAACGCTAATGTTGGCAGTTGTTTAACATCATCCCAATAGTGCGACGGTAATACCCTTTCTTCTCCACAGACACGAGATAGTTGAACAGGTTTTATGTTTATTTTGTAAGGGTCGTGATTCACCCTCTCAACCCCCACCATTTTCCCTGTTTCACCAGCTAATGCGATTGTAACAGCCTCCCTTCCTATTAATTCTGCCTCTTCTAAATCTAGTAATGCTCCATTGGAACATGTATATATACTGCTTGGAATAGTTATCTTTGTTTTGATTGCAATATGCTGTTGAATCACATTTGCAATCTTATAACTAATTCCACCGTTATACTTATTTCTAGGATTGTTTTTATTAATTTCAGATTGTAGATGTTTTATCTTCATGTGATCTGGTATTAATAGAATAGCAGATTGATGACGTACAGTAGTTTTTTCAACATCTTCTAAAATCTGTTGCATTTCCCATTCCTTTTCAGGTAAATATGCAAGGATTGGGAATTTTCTCTTCCTTGCCGCTCCAGCTGCCATTAACCATCCAGAGTTTCCACCCATTACTTCAACAATTTCTATTTGGTTTCTGGAACGAAGGGATTGGAAATCTAACTCAATTCCTGAAAGTATTCGATCTAAAGCAATTGATGCCGAAATATATCCTGGTGTATGATCGGTTCCTTCTATATCATTGTCAATGGTCTTTGGAACAAAAATACACTGAATATCAAAATTTCTATCCTGGCATATTTCATCGATATTCGTAATCGTAACAGCGGATCCATTTCCGCCAATGTAAAACAGAACATCAATATGCAACTCATCTAAACGAGTAACAATTGTCTGTAAATCATCTTCTGTTAATTGATACCTAGAACCACTTAAAAAAGCTCCTGGCTGATGTTTTATAGTATTCAGTTGATTTGTAAAACAATTCAATTCTATTAAATCGTTGTTCAAAATTCCTTCCATCCCATTGATAGACCCGTAAACTTTATTTATTTTCTTACGATCAACTGCTTCCTTCACAACTCCATACAATGTAGAATTAATGACAGGTGTTGGTCCTCCTGATTGCGCAACTAGAACATTCATAACGTAACCTCCTTCTTTTCAGCTACAATTACATTTATTTGTTTTTCTAATCTTTCCTTATCCTCCAGCTTAATCCCATCATCCACAATTAGATAATGATCCTTATTTAATGGTGAAATGGGGAATGAACTTCGATTACCAATCTTAGAAGAATCCACTAACCAATACACTGCCTTTGTAGAGGAAAGTAATTTTTTCTTTACATCCCCTTCCAAAATATCACTACAGGTGAAACCATAAGATGGAGAACAGCCAGATGCGGAAATAAAAAGTTTATCTGCATGTAGAGATGTAATGGCATTCTCAAGGATAGAGCTAATCATGGTCGTTGTCTTCGATCGAAAGACCCCGCCGAGCACTATCTTCGTTATCGCATTATTCGATTCTAATACCTCCGCAATATTTAATGTAGTAATAAAAACGGTTAGTTTTATATCATCAGGTATGTTCTTGGAAAACTCATATATAGTAGAACCTGCATCAAGTAAAATACTTTCATTATAATTAAGTAAAGTTGCCGCCTTTTTTGCAATCGCTTTCTTTTTTTCTAAATTTAATTTCCTTTGTTCTTGGAACCGTTCATTTAGAAAGTCATTTGAGTATTGATTTATCTCCTCTTCTTTTTCCTCTTCTATCCAAAGAACACCACCGTGAACCTTTTTTATATTTGTCGTTTCCTTTTCTAAAATTTCGATATCTTTTCTTGCCGTAACAACAGATATATCAAATTGACTTGCAATCTCATTAATGCTTATGACACCCTTTTTCTTTATATATTGAAACATTAATTGAAGTCGCTTGCTTACGAACATTTTCTCACACTTTCTCTTTTTGTCTTTTCTTTATTTTAAATTACTTTTTCACTTTTGTAAACATTAAAATTCTTACTATTTTAAAAATTTTTATTGTTTTTTATTTTACTTTGCATTATTATGACTTTAGAGATATAAAAAAGGGGGCAATTTTTATAAGTTTCATGATTAACTTGCCGGAAGGTTCTCAAGGTTCTCAAACCGTTCAAGTAGCTCAACAATTAACAGACGAAGAATATTCCACTCGTGTTGTAATTATGCCATTCTAAGAGTTATTTAATGAGCCAGTCCGAGGAATACAAAGAACTTATTCTTCCAGCAAATGTTAAAAATCGGGTAATTATTGAATTAGCTACTCCATATGGCTAGAATTCGATTAAAGGACCAAAAATAATCAATTTTGGTATTAATGAATTTGGTGGTTCAGGAAACGAATTAACAGAGCATTATGGTTTCACGAGATATGATTAAAGAGAATGTAAACAATTATATAAAGGAAACGAAGGGAGTTACAAGTTTATGACATTAGTTCCCGTGACAGAAATGCTCCAGAAAGCTAAAAAGAATAAATATGCTGTTCCTCAATTTAATATTATTAATATGGAATTTACTCAAGCAATAGTAGAAGTTGCAAACGAAGAAAATTATCCTGTTATTTTAGGAGTTGGGGAGCCTACTATTCAATACATGGGGATGGATTATATCATATCGATTGTAAATGCCGCTACTAAAAACAGTTTGGTTCCTATTGCTTTACATTTAGATCATGGAAGTAGTTTTGAAGTAGTGATGAAATGTATTCGAGCTGGTTTCTCTTCCGTCATGATTGATGGATCAAGTCTTTCGTTAGAGGAGAACATTATCCTAACGAAGAAAGTAGTGGAAGCAGCTCATTCGGTAGGGGTTTCTGTTGAAGCTGAACTCGGAACAATTGGTGGTACCGAAGATGATATCACTGTTAAGGAAGAAGACGTTATTTTACCAAACGCAGAAGAGGCAATTGAATTCTGGAAACAGACGCGAGTAGATGCTCTTGCTGTCGCGGTCGGAACTGCACACGGAATGTATAAAAAGAAACCAAACATTCAATTTGATGTTATTTCGGAAGTTGCACAAGCTGTACCAGTTCCACTTGTTCTGCATGGCGGTTCTGGTGTACCAGACGACGATATTACGAGAGCAATTTCATTAGGTGTATCAAAAATTAACGTCAATACGGAAAACCAAGTTGCATTCACCGAAGCAGTTCGAGCAGTACTTTCAACTCAAAGTGAAATTTCGGATAGTCGCATATTTTTACGTACGGGAAGGGCTGCAGTAAAAGTTATGGCAAGATCTAAGATTCAGTTGTTTGGGGCAAATTATAAAGTGCTGCATCATCATTAACATTGATAAATCCGTGGGGATGTTTTTCTCCATGGATTATTTTATTGACGACGAAGATTTCAACCACATCTCCCAATCTTCACAAACAAAAAAAGCTGTTCTTAAGACCATCAAGATCTAAAGAACAACCCTTTTTCATTTAATAAAAATCAATCATTCTATCCCTTCAACAAATAAGGTAACCATGTTGATAAGAATGGTAAATAAGTAATTAGCAATACATCAACTACCAGTATGATGATTAGTGGTATTGCAAACCGCGCTACCCTGAGTAACGGTACTTTGGTGAGCTGTGATACAACGAACAAGTCTATACCAACCGGTGGTGTAACTAGTCCAATTGCTAAGTTACATACCATAATTATCCCGAAATGTAATGGATCGATTCCGAATCCAATTGCAGTATCTAAAAGTAATGGAACTAAAATTAGAATGGCAGCAGATCCGTCCATAAACATACCCATTAAGAATAGGATAATGTTAATTACTAATAAGAATAGATATTTATTATCTACAAATTCTTGTAGGAGTCCGGTAACTAAATCGGGTACTCCTGTAATTGAAAGGAAGAATCCAAATAGTCCTGCAGCACCAATAACTAACATAATGATTGCTGTAGATTCAGCAGATTTCTTCAAAGACTTCCAAACGTCTTTAAAACTCATTTCTCTGTAGATGACGATTCCAACAAACAAAGAATAGAATACTGCAACTACAGATGCTTCTGTCGGAGTGAAAATCCCCCCATATATACCACCTAAAACAATAATCGGCATTAGCAATGCAAGAATAGACTCTTTAAATGCTACTGCAAGATCTTTGAGGTTTTTACGTTCTTCTCTAGGAATATTATCTCTTTTAGCAAAAAAGAAGGCGCTTAGAACAAGGGAAAATGTGATAAGTATACCTGGTAACACACCGCCCATAAATAGATCAGCTATGGAAACCTCGGCAGTTACCCCATAAACAATCATGGCAATACTAGGAGGGATAATAATTCCAAGCGCCCCAGCTACCGCTTGGTTCGCTGCAGCATACTCAATTTTATACCCCTTAGCAACCATAGCTGGAATTAAAATCGAACCTATAGCAGCAGTTGTGGCTGCCCCCGAACCAGATAAAGCCGCGAAGAACATTGATGTTACAATAGCAACCATAGCGAGACCACCAGTTAAATGTCCAATTAATGCGCTCGCAAAATTAACTAGTCGTTTTGCGATTCCGCCAACCCCCATTAAATTTCCTGCAAAGATGAAGAACGGAATCGCCATTAGTGGAAAGGAGTTTAAAGAGTTAAATATTAATTGAGGTACAAGTTGTAATGATAGTGTAGGGTGCATCTCAGCCCCAATTGCTGTAGCTAACCCGAGTGAGACTGCAATCGGAGCACCTAGTATGATAAATACTAAAACGGAAATAAAAAATATTGGTAACATAAGCCGAATCTCACTCCTTTCCCTTAATGAATTCGTTAAAGATGGAGCCAATTGAATTCAATGTTAAGAATAGGCCACCAAGCGGCATACTTAGGTAAATAAGAAACATGGATAAGCCTGTTCCTGGTGCAATTTGATTACTAGAATGAGAAGCGAACTCCCAACCATAAATTACTAGAATAACGTAAAAGACAATAGAAATTAATTCTGAAATAACCTTAATCCATTTACTCACTTTATCACTAAGTGCTTCATGAAGAGCATCTACCGCTATTAAACTACCTTTCTTTAACGCAGTTGCAGCACCGAACATTACTAGATAGACCATTAAGAATCTGGAAAGTTCTTCTGACCAAGAAGATGGAGATCCTATTAGATACCTTGACACAACCTGCCAAAATATTAACACGCTCATTACCCCTAAAATAACAGCTAATGCGTTTTCGATTATTTTATTTACATAATCTAAATACTTTACATATTTTTTGGCAATTACGTTCATCTAAAACCACCTCTATATTTGATATAGGTGATAACAGCTAATGCCGTTATCACCTTGACTATTAATATTCCGTATTTCTAATTTTTTCTATTAGATCCTCACCAATAATTGGTCCCCATTTTTCATAAACAGGGGTCATTATAGCTTTGAATGATTCTTTGTCTGGCTCTGTAATTTCAATTCCTTGTTCTACTAAGAAATCATATGCTTCATCAATTTTTTGTTGGTTCGCATCTCTTCCAACTGGTACTGTAGATTCAGCAGCTTTAACAACTGCTTCTTGGTGTTCAGGAGATAGGCTTTCAAAACTCTGTTTACTCATTGCGATTGGACCTGGTTGATATCTATCTTCTAATAGAGCTACATGGCTTTGTACTTCATAGATTTGAGAAGTTTGAATCGTAGCAAGTGAGTTAGAGTGACCATCGATTACACCTTGTTGTAATCCAGTAAACACTTCTGTCCAAGCCATTGGTGTTGGTGCTGCACCAAATTCCTCCCAGGCATCTATTTGTAATTCATTCTCTTGTACACGGATCTTCATACCTTTTACATCATCAACAGAATTAATTGCTTTGTTAGAGCTTGTAGCTACAAATCCATTTTCTACCCAGCCCAAGACTTTAACGTTAGCTGTTTCTTCAAATTTTTGAGCTAGTTCGTCACCAACTTCACCATCTAACACAGCATGAGCATGTTCTCTGTTATCCAATAGGAATGGTAAGTCAAATACAGAAATCTCTTCTACCCAGTTAACCATTGGGCCAGCAGACTGTATAGACATATCTAGTGAATTGTTACTCATTAATTCAAATACCTCTTTTTCTCCACCTAGAGCATTACTGTAATAAATTTTTACTGTCATTTCATCGTTTGTTAGTTTTTCTAATTCTTCTTTAAAGTGTTTAGCAGCTACATCATATTTAGCACCTTCTGGTTCAGGAATACTTAAATCAAGAACAATTTGTTCGCCATTTCCTTTTTCTCCAGAGCCACTTGCTTTTTCATTTCCACCACATGCTGCAAGCATGATAGCTGCTAAAAATAATAACATTAAGACTTTTAGATAATTTTTCATCTATTTTCCTCCTTTTTTAATTAGGATAGACAACAATTTTAAGACTTCCATCTCTATCAGTTCGTGCCTGTTCCATTGCATCTTGAATCCGATCAATTGGATAAGTACCTGTTATAAAACCAGCTAAATTCTTCTCATAAGTTTCTAGTAGATTGATAGCCAATGGGAATGTATTACGGTAACGATAAAGCGTGATTAGATCAGCCTCTTTTTGCATTAAGGATGTAACATCTAATTCGACATCTTCAGGTGGAAATCCTACTGTAACAATGGAGCCACCGCGTTTTACCAGACCTACTGCTGACTTTAATGCGTTTACATTTCCGGATGTTTCAATAATAATATCTGGACCCATGCCAACTGTTGCTTTTGCTACTTCTTCTGCAGTATTGTCTTCTGTAAAATTAATGATTTTCGTTGCACCTATTTTTTTGGCTGTCTCCAATCTTAGAGGAACCATATCACTAACAACGATTTCTTTTGCTCCAAATGCCTTTGCGGCTAAAACAGTTAATAAACCAACAGGTCCCATACCTGAGATGAATACATTCATTCCTGGTTCTAACTTTCCTCGCTTAACTGCATGAATGCCAACGGATAAAGGTTCTGATAAGGTAGCGTTTTCAAAAGATAGTGTATCGGGAATTGGGAATACAAAATCTTCTCGATGCGTTACGTACTGAGTGAATGCTCCTTTATAAGGTGGTGTAGATAAGAACTTCATATCTGGACATAGATTGTAATCTCCACGTTTACAAAATTCACAAGTTAAACAAGAAACTCCTGGTTCCGCTGTAACGCGATCTCCAACTTTAAACTTCGTAACTTCTTCTCCAACAGCTACGACTACTCCTGAAAATTCATGACCTTGAACATGTGGATAATTGACTTGACGTTTACCAATATGTCCGTGAGCATAGTAGTGAACGTCAGAACCACAAATTCCTACAGCCATTACTTTGATTAATGTATCTTTTCCGCTTACACTAGGCACTCTTTCCGTATGAACATTTACCTTACATTTATCTTCAAGGTAGGCCACCTTCATTTCTTTTGGCACTACATTAGAAGTAGTTTCTACCTCTTTTACCTTTGTCATTTTTAACCAACTCCTTTAACACAATTGATGAGATTCTTTTATTCACTAGGGGAAAGCAAAACCTTAAATCCGCCTTTATTCATCACAATATCAAATCCCTTTTCCCATTCTTCTAAAGGTAGTTTATTAGAAATCAAGGGTTTCACATTAACTTTCTTAGATTCTAGTAACTGTAATGCTCTTACCCATGAAGTAGGTTCCGATGCATAACTATTGGTAATATTAATTTCCTTCATTAGCGCTAAGTCATGATCAAATGGAATTTTCTTACCATAGAGTCCAACTTGAACATACAAACCAGTCTTTTTCAATAGATGGAGACAATTATGTGCAGACGGTGCAGCCCCAGAACACTCAAAAGCTACATCAAATGTGCCCATAATGGATTGTAATTTTTCTTGTTCTTTCTCATCATCTACCACGATGATTTCCATTGCTCCTAATTCTTTAGCTAACTCCAATCTTGATCTATCTTGAGAAGTGCCAACTACTGTAACATTTCCACCGCTAGCTTGTACCACCTGTTGTGTAAGAAGACCAATGGTCCCTGGTCCAGACACGACAACCGTATCACCTGCTTTTACCGTCCCTCTTTCGATTACACTTCGTACGATACATGCAAGAGGCTCACTAAGTGCAGCTTCGTCCATGCTTATATTTTCTGGAATCTTATAAGTAAGTTCTGCTGGAACAACTACGTATTCTGCAAAAGCTCCATTTACACCAGATCCAATCGATTTTCTTTCTTCACATAACATAAGCAATCCATGCTTACAGTAGTAACACTGACCGCAAGTGACAGCAGCTGTATGAGAAACAACTCTTTCTCCTTTTTTAAAATTAGTAACATTCTTTCCAACTTCTTCTACATAACCAGAATATTCATGACCTAAAGCAACTGGATAATTTGCTGGATACTCATCCTTAAGAATATGAACGTCCGTACCACAAATGCCTGTCGCATGCACTTTGACAAGAACTTTACCGTCCCCTACAGAAGGAATCTCTATTTGTTCAAGACCAATACTTTCTTCTCCAAGTCCTTTTTTTACTAATGCTTTCATGTATATTTGTCCCCCTCTGGAACATTATTTAGTTAAGCGCTTTATCTTATACATTAATGATAGAAAAATACTTTCATTTTAAGAATTTTATATCTCATGATTAAGCGCTTACTATACCAAAAATATATTTGATTTTGTCGAATATGTCAATATAAAAATTAGCATTTTTATCAATTTTTTTAATATTACTGACAAATAATACTAAAGATATACAACACAATTCTAATTAAAGATACATAAAATATAAATTACGAACAATAAATTATCAATAATCTACAAATTACCTTTTTCAAAATTTACTATTTTAATTAATTTACCACTTCAAATATCACGATAATAAAAAATACCCCAATCCATTATGAGGTACTTTTATTTCTTAATAACTTTCTAGTAATTTAATTATTATTTCTCAACAACTTCCACTTTCCCATCCTTCCCTACCAAAACCTTATCAGCCATATTTACAAACAATCCTGTCTCAACAACGCCAACGATTCCGATAAGTTCATTATGTAATTTTTCTGGTTCGGTAATCTTTTTAAAATCACAATCTAATATATAATTTCCATTATCAGATATAAATACGTCCCCATCTTTTTCTCTTAATACCGGTTCACAACCAATTTTTTTAATTTTACTGGCTGTTACTTGCCAACCAAAAGGGACCACTTCTATTGGTAGTTTGAATGCACCTAAATGATTTACCATTTTAGTATCATCAACAATGACATAGAATTCCTTAGCCGCTGCTGCCACTACTTTTTCCCGAAATAATGCACCGCCGCCACCTTTAATTAATTGTAAACTTGGGTCTACTTCATCTGCTCCATCAATGGCAATATCAAGCTCTTGAACTTTCGAAAAGTCGGTAAGTGGAACTCCAAATTCCATTGCCCATTCCGCTGTTTTATTTGCTGAAGGTACTCCTACTATATTGATACCTTCTTCTTTTATACGTTCACCTAATTTTTTCACAGCATAATACATCGTTGAACCATACCCTAATCCAACTTTCATTCCATCTTTTATATATTTAACCGCTTCTTCACCAACTAATTGTTTTGTTTCATCGACTTGGCTCATTTCCAAAATCCTTCCTTTCCTATGTAAACCTTTTCCTAAACTCATTATAAACGAAAAACGACAAACTTACTTATTAAATTACAATTATTTAATTGTTTTTCATTTGTTTCCCACTCGTTTTCTATTATACTAGTATATAGTAATACTATTAATTACTTTATTCGGAGGGAGTTTGACAATGTCAAATAATGTAGAACAGCTAGCAGTAAATACTATTCGTACTCTTGCAATTGATGCGATTGAAAAAGCTAATTCTGGTCACCCTGGTTTACCAATGGGGGCAGCACCAATGGCATATACACTTTGGACGGATTTCATGAATCACAATCCAAAACATTCTAAATGGTTCAACCGTGACCGTTTTGTACTTTCAGCAGGCCATGGTTCCATGCTTTTATATAGTTTACTTCATTTATCAGGTTATGATGTATCCATGGATGATTTAAAATCATTCCGTCAGTGGGATTCTAAAACTCCTGGACATCCAGAAGTAAACCATACAGATGGTGTGGAAGCTACAACTGGTCCACTAGGCCAAGGTATTGCAATGGCAGTTGGGATGGCGATGGCAGAAAGTCATTTAGCTGCTAAATATAATAAAGAAGATTTAAATGTAGTAGACCACTACACTTACTCTCTTGTTGGTGACGGAGACCTAATGGAAGGTATCTCTCATGAAACAGCTTCTCTAGCTGGTCACTTAGGCTTAGGAAAATTGATCGTTCTTTATGATTCCAATGACATTTCCTTAGACGGAGATTTAAATAAATCTTATTCTGATAATGCACAAGAACGTTTCAAAGCATACGGTTGGCAAGTTCTTTATGTAGAAGATGGAAATAACCTAAATGAAATTAGAAAAGCAATCCGAACAGCTCAAGAAAATACAGAACAACCAACATTTATTGAAATTAAAACAGTAATTGGTTATGGTTCACCAAATAAATCCGCTAAATCCGATTCTCACGGTGCTCCACTTGGTACGGATGAAGTGAAATTAACGAAAGAATTCTATAAATGGGAACATGAAGCTTTCCACGTTCCGGAAGAAGTTTACGCTGATTTCAACGAAAAAATCGTTAAAGATGGTGAAGAAAAAGAAGCACAATGGAATAAGCTATTCAGCACATATAAAGAAAAATATCCTGAATTAGCAAATGAACTAGAAACAGCAATCAACAACGAACTTCCTGAAGGATGGGAAAAGGCGTTACCACAATTCACTCCTGGTGAAGATACTTTAGCAACTAGAGCATCTTCTGGTAAAGTGCTAAACGCTATTGCAGATGCTGTACCTAACTTCTTCGGAGGAAGTGCGGATTTAGCTGGTTCAAACAAAACCATGATGAATAAAGAAGAAGACTATTCAAGAGAAAATTACGCTGGACGTAACATTTGGTTTGGTGTTCGTGAACATGCGATGGGTGCTGCACTAAATGGTATGGCACTTCATGGTGGATTAAAAGTCTATGGTGGTACATTCTTCGTATTTAATGACTACCTACGTCCATCCATTCGTCTTGCATCGATTATGAATCAACCAGTTACGTATGTATTAACTCACGATTCTATCGCTGTTGGAGAAGATGGCCCAACTCACGAACCAATCGAACATTTAGCAGCATTACGTGCCATGCCTGGTCTTTCTATTATCCGTCCAGCAGATGCAAATGAAACTTCTGCAGCATGGAGATTAGCAGTAGAATCTACAGACACACCAACTGCACTTGTTCTAACTCGCCAAAACCTTCCAACATTAGAAGGTACTGGTTATGAAGGAGTACAAAAAGGTGGCTACGTATTAGTAGATTCTGAAAAAGAAACCCCAGATGCAATCCTTTTAGCAACAGGTTCTGAAGTACAATTAGCTGTACAAGCTCAATCTGAATTAAAAGCAAAAGGTATCGATGCACGTGTCGTAAGTATGCCATCATGGGATCGTTTCGAAGCACAAGACGAAGCATACAAAAAAGCTGTTCTTCCATCAGAAGTTAGAGCTCGCGTAGCTATTGAAATGGGTGCAACACTTGGATGGGAACGCTATGTAGGTCTAGACGGTAAAGTACTAGGAATCGATCGTTTCGGCGCATCCGCACCAGGAGACAAAGTGATTGAAGAATACGGATTTACAGTTGAAAATGTAGTGAAAACTGTGGAAGAAGTATTGGCATAATATTTATCCAAAAAATGCGAAGCCTTTTATAGGCTCCGCATTTTTTCTTAATCCTTTAAATCACAAATAATCCCCATCTATCTCGATAAACCAATACAAATAAGAAGAGGGTAGCTAAATTTCTAGCTACCCCATAACCGCTTTAGAGGAGGTAATAGTCTTTATTAAAGACATGAGGAAAGCTTTTAAAAAAGGTTTCTTCCATTAGAAAGACTTAGCAATACCAAGCTGCGCCAACGATGATTAGAAGGATAAACAGAACAACGATTAACGCAAAGCTGTTACCTCCGCCATATCCTGCTCCTGCTACTCCTCCACCGTATCCATATCCACCATATCCACAGTTACCAAATCCGAATCCCATAATAACACTCCTTACAAAAATTTTATTATTAATAACCAAATCCAACATATGCAGAACCTACAATAATTAACAAAATAAACAACACAACGATCAACGCAAAACCATCACCGTATCCTCTTCCATCACTCATTACAATACACCTCCTTAAGCCTTATATAGTCACTATATGCTAGGAGAATTCATGGCGACATGGATAAAATCCTAGTTTTTGGGTTTTTTTACGAGCTTGACAGAACATCCCTTATTTTAATGTGTATTCGGATGATCGACTAGAATTAAAATTCGCTTGTATAAATTAGATTAAAAGTTCAATTCAATAGCTTTCTTTATTCAACTTGGCGTAAGATTTGAAGAAACATGATTAAAAGGGACTGATATAAGCACATCTGATTTTGATTCTTTAACTGTTTCAATAGTGAAGTTAAGAGGATACAAAGTATCAACGTCTCAAGCGATACAACTGTTATAAGCGCTAAAGTGTGAAAAACAGAGGATTCAAAAGTAATCTTAACTACGTGGAACACATCTTCAAAACTGATAGTGAGGAATCTATCCCACCTAAACCTTCTTGGGAAACAAAGAAGGTAGGTGGGAGATCAACTTCCTTAAAGGTCCGATAAATGCTTCCTAGTTCATTAAAAACGATATGCCCATTACGCTCGCATAAATGAAATGTCACCACGGCAAATGGTGTATTGTATATTCAACGCATCATCAACAAGTAAAATATCGGCATCTTTTCCTTCTTTGATACTTCCCTTTCGATCATATATACCGATTTGTTTTGCAGGATTGACGGAAGCCATTTGTACAACATCACCTAACGTTACACCATCCAATCCGAGCATCATTTGCACTCCTTTATCCATTTTTAAAATACTACCAGCAAGTGTACCATCCTCTAATACCGCACGATCTTCCGTAACTTTTACAGGTTGTCCACCAAGCTCATAATCACCCGCTGGTAAACCTTTTGCCCGCATCGCATCCGTAATTAAAATGAGTCGCTCACTACCGATATTACTATAAATCAGTTGTAGCATTTCTTTTACAACATGTACGCCATCAGAAATTAATTCCGCACGAAGATCGTCCAATTGGAATGCCGCACCAACCGCTCCAATGTCACGATGATGAATCCCGTTCATCGCATTACATAAATGAGTTAATTGGCTAACCCCTTCTCCAACTGCCTTTTTAATACCTTCAAATCCAACATCTGTGTGTCCAGCAGATACGTTAATACCATTTTTATTTAAATACCCAATAAATGTACCGTCCACATCATGCTCTGGTGCCATGGTAATCGTTCGAATGTTGTTCCCTGAAAGCTCCTGCCATTTTAAAAATTGATTCAAATTGGGCTCCATAATGTATTCAATAGGTTGCGCACCAGCTTTCGACTTTTCAACAAATGGTCCTTCCAAGTGGACACCAATCATTTCTGCGTGTTTGGCTTTATTTTTATATTTTGCAACGTTCTTTAAAGCTTTCTCGATATTTTCCGGAGACTGGGTGATGGTTGTTGCTAGAAAACTAGTTGTCCCTTCTTTCGGTAGCAAGTATGCCATCGCATCCAACGCTTCCTCTGTAGCATCCATCGTATCGGCACCGTTCGCACCATGTATGTGACCATCGATGAACCCTGGAATGGCGGTTAGATTGGCACCGTTCAATATTTCTACATTTTCAGGGAGATGATTCGGTTGCTCATTTTCCCTAAAAATTTTCTTAATCTTATCGTTTTCTATTAATATTCCCCCATTAGACAATTCCTCATCTTCCAAGAGAATATGGATGTTTTTAATATATATAGATGTATTCATAGCTCACTGTTCCTTTCACATTTAAGATGTTAAACCTATAGTTGTCTAGTCATTAATATATTTGTGTACACACAATCATTATTTTGATAAAATTAAAGAAAACCGTAGTGTCCTCGTTGGCAAAAATAAATGTTGAATATTACTCGCTGACAGCTGTGGCACTGAAAACGGGCAATGAAAGGGAATACACATGATTGACAAAAATTCTCCTATCCCTATTTATTATCAACTAGAAGAAGAGATAAAACGCATGATTCAAGATCAGTTGAAACCTGGTGATTTATTGCCTTCCGAACGTGAATATGCAGAAAAATATGACATAAGCAGAATGACCGTACGCCAAGCAATTACAAACCTTGTAAAAGAAGGGTTGATTTATCGTCAAAAAGGCCGAGGTACCTTTGTTGCAGAAAGAAAATTTGAACAGGACCTATCCGGACTGTCTAGCTTTAGTGAGGACATGAAGAACCGTGGATTGATTCCTTCTAATAAACTACTTAGTTTTCATGTCATTTCAGGTCATACTTGGATAAGTTCTATACTAAAAACTGAACCAACCGATGAGATCTATGAAGTCAAACGAATCCGAATGGCTAACGACGAACCACTTGCTTTAGAAACTATTTATACACCGAAACATTTAGTTGGTGAAATCAGTGACAAGGACCTTTTTATGTCATTCTACGATTACATTGAAAAAAAATTAAATTTAGAAATTGCTTATGGGAATCAAACGATTGAAGCATCCCTAGCTCACGAAGAAGAAACCCAGTATTTAAATATCAAAAAGGGAGATCCTGTTCTCGTCATGCACCGGACAAGCTTCTTGAAAAACGACCAAGAAACGCCAATTGAATATGTCAAATCCATTTACCGCTCCGATAAATATAAATTCAAAATGCAAATGAAACGGGATTAACAGCGCTGTTTGTTGATCCTGTTATTTCCCAAAATTTATTTTAACATTGCTTCGGTTTAGATTATAGACCAATAGAAAAAACCTTATCTCTCCATATTTCTCGTAGCTTTTATTTTTTAAGTTGGCGAATGCCTTAGTTGCACTTATGCAAATCTTTATGATGGGGCGAGTAATCGGAGCCCCAGACGGGAAAGATTTTTATACTTTCCTACCTGCTAAAAAAGGCCAATATCCTTCTTAAGAATACCAGCCTCCCCCATTTTTATTCATCTTTTTTTCTTAATTTGTGTACTTCATCAGCTACGGCTTGAACCTGTGTCCCTACAATAACTTGTATGCTATGTTTTCCAACGACATTTATTCCAGGTACACCGGTTGCTTTGATTTTCTTCTGATCCACTGCGTCCATGTCTTTTACCTCAAGACGTAATCGGGTCGCACAGTTATCAACGGATATTACATTCTCATCTCCGCCAAGCCCCTCATAAATTGCCTCTGCCATCATTGCATACTTATCTTTTCCAGTAGTATTCGGTGCAGTTTCTCCAACTAGCACTTCCTCCTCATCATCATCTTCACGACCAGGCGTTTTGAAATCAAATTTGATAATTAAAAAACGGAATAGGAAGTAGTAAATAACCGCAAACACAAGACCTAAAAGAATGAGCATATATGGATTATTCGCTAGTGGAAGTCGTGAACTTAATAAAAAGTCGATAAGACCAGCACTAAAGCTAAATCCTGCTGTCCAATGGAATGTTGCTGCGATGAACAACGATATACCTGTTAGCACTGCGTGTACCACGTAAAGCACTGGTGCTAAGAACATGAATGAAAATTCAAGCGGCTCCGTAACACCGGTAAGGAAAGATGCAAACGCTACTGCCATTAGTAAGGACGCAGCTTGTTTTTTCCTTTTCGATTTCGCTGTATGATACATGGCAAGTGCTGCCGCCGGAAGCCCAAACATCATGATTGGGAAGTAACCTGCTTGATATCTACCAGTAATACCTGGCGTTCCTTCTCCATTCCAGAAGTTACCGATATCATTAATACCCGCAACATCAAACCAGAACACGTTATTTAATGCGTGGTGTAAACCAGTCGGAATTAAAATACGGTTAAAGAATCCATACAGTCCAGCACCAATTGCCCCTAGACTACTAATTGCTTCCCCAAATGAAACCAATGCGGAATATACAGCTGGCCATACAAATAATAAGATCATGGAAACTACAAGCATGGTTGCTGCTGTTAAAATTGGTACCAATCGTTTTCCACTAAAGAATGCAAGTGCTTCAGGTAATTTCACATGACTAAAGCGGTTATATAGTGCAGCCGCAATCAGTCCAGAAATAATACCAATAAAAACATTATCAATATTTTCAAATGCCATATTGACACTTTCAACTTTAATTTGTAACAAGTTGGCTACATTATCTGTTGCTAAAACAGTTGTAACAACCAAATAACCAACCAGGCCACTAAGTGCTGCTGGACCATCTTTTGCCTTTGTCATCCCTATTGCGACACCGACGGCAAATAAAATCGGAATAAAGTTTAAAATTGCATTACCCGCGCTAATTAAAAATGCCGCAATGATACTCCCAGAACCCATACCTTCAGGGTCAATTGCATAACCAATCCCCACTAATACCGCAGCTGCAGGTAATACGGCAACAGGAAGCATTAATGACTTACCTAGATTTTGCAAGTATTTCATCATAGTAAAAACCTCCTATTTTTACTTGATAAACATTTAATAAATCGATCTCAATTCTCTTTTTAGAAAACTTGGCATTCGCCACTTTAGAACAAATATCTTCATTCCACTTATGCAAGAAAGAAACTCCTCCTAATTCTGTCGACAAGAACTAAAGCCCTTCTTTTTTTATCAAAATTATAGCACGCCTTATATATAGTTGTCTATACCACTTTATGTGCTATTTGTTTAAAATCTAATTCGGTGGCTATATTTTTCCATTAATACGTGATTATGCTTATCAGCCCCGTCCACATTCCCACTTAAAAATACTGGCGGAGTTATTCCCTTTTCTACCATACGGGATATCGCTTCTGCCATCATCGCATTAAGAATAGACGCACCAACAGTGGTTGATCCTGGAGCAAAACCAACGGATACATTTTCATTCGTTAACAAGGCATCCCCCACTGGAATATGGTTATCAATTCCTACATCAACAACTTCATGTAAAAACTTCCCACTAACATGTCTTGATGTTTGCCCTTCTGCATAGACATGGGATGATAGGCCAATTACGAACGCTCCTTTTTCCTTGGATAAAAGAGCAGTTTCAATAGGAACAGGGTTTCTTCCAGAAGTGGATATCACAATCATCACGTCATTTTCACGAATATCTTGTTCTTCCATAAATGTCTTAGCATAGCCGCTCTTCCGCTCCAATTCCGATGAACAGATCGCGCCTTCATGTAGCATTAATGGCTCATGAAAAATTGGATGAATGGGGACAAGCCCTCCAGCCCGATAATAGACCTCTTCTGTTAATATATGTGAATGACCGGAATAGTTTTTTAAACAAAATTATCTTCCTTTCTTTACTCATCGTTTATCTAGATATGAAGACAATGTAATTGCTTACTTTTATAATAACAGCCTATTGTATATATGTCTATACCAGTTTATTGAACATAATATTAACTTTTTGCACCAACACAGAATAATTATCCAGTCCAACACTAAAAGAGCACCCATTTACATAGGCTGCTCTTTTCAAAATTACTTTATTTATTCTTCGTCTTAGATAATGCTGCTTCGTCTGCAATAACCGTGACATGATCGTGTTTTTGTAAGATAGATGCTGGCATTTGCTCATCTACATCGCCTTCGATTAATTGTGCAACTGCGTCGGCTTTGTTTTCACCGGAAATAAGTAATAATATCTCTTTACTTTGCATAATCGTTTTAGGCCCCATTGAAATAGCATGGGTTGGCACTTCATCCTTAGAAGCAAAAAATCTTGCATTCGCCTCACGAGTAGAATCCGTTAATTCCACAACATGCGTTGGTTTTGTAAATGGTGTTCCGGGTTCATTAAATCCAATATGACCATTCACTCCAATTCCCAATACTTGAACATCGATTCCACCTGCGTTACGGATCATTTGCTCATAATTTTCACATTCTTGATCCATGTCTTTTTCTAATCCACTTGGTATATGAACATTTTCTTTTGCAATATCAACATGATCAAATAATTTATCATTCATAAAGTAAACGTAGCTATTTGGATCTTCCTTACTTATTCCAACATATTCGTCTAAATTGAATGTCGTCGTATTTTTAAAGGAAACTTTGCCTTCTTTATTCTTTTTAATTAAACATTTGTATAAGCCTTCCGGAGTAGAACCAGTTGCAAGTCCTAATACGGGGTTTTCCAGTTTTTGCATTCTTTCTACGATTAATTCACATGCTTTTTCACTCATTGCTTGATAATCTTTCACTTGAATTATTTTCATCTTTATTCTCCTTTTTATGAAACGACTTTGCAAGAAATAGTATACTTAATAGGAAGCAGACCATCAAGAAGGAAAATGTCCGTATCTTACCTAATTTTCATAGTATCTTTACTTTCAAATTCACCAATTTATTTTTGATATCTGTAAAACGTTCCAGAGGTTTTACACAATAAATCTCCTTCTTCATTATGTACTTCACATTCCATGAAACATACTTTATACCCTTCTTTTGTATATCTTGCTGTGGCGGTAATATTCCCAGTAGATGCTGCTTTAAAATAAGAAGTCTTCAATTCTAGTGATACATACGGGGCGTCCTTTAGGCGAAAATTCAAATGCCCCATTGCTGTATCTGTCAAAAACGTGTAAACTCCCCCATGAACTATTCCGCTTGGGTTGAGCATCACTTCTGATATGGGGCACGTAATCGTACACGTTCTATTTTCATCATCATATTGAAAATCAAATTGAAAAAGTTTAAATAAAAAAATACTCTCTGGATTAAAATTTCTTTCATCGAAGGCCTTTTCAACTAACCCCATAAACTCCTTTTTTTCCATCATAAATCCCCTACCCCCTTGTCATCTTTCTCTTTTATCATATCATAATGAAAAGTCTTTTAGAGAGTGGGAAACCTAGATATTTGCCTTCTTTTTAGATTCCTATTCTAGTACTTTACATACAGGAAATTTGTCCGATATAAATAATATAATGCTTAACATTGTACTTCGTTATTTTTTATCCCACCTTTACGGGCAGTAAAACTTCCACCTAAAGCTTCTGAGGATACAAAGAAGGTAGGTGGGGGATCAACTACTCGTAAAGGTCTTATATAAGTGTGACTAACCATCCGTGTGGGGTGAAGGAAAACCCCCACGGATGGAAGTCTCCTTTATGAAAACTTGGTTTTTTCAAGCTTTTGGGCGAATGCCTTAGACACAAATATAAGATAAGAAAGGAGCCTTATCATTAATTACAGATAGTGCAGCATCAATAAAAAAGTACTTGAAAATTGAAATTACATATTAGCGAGGTGTATTCATCATGAAAAAGCTATTTAACTTTAAAAGTGTCCGAACAAAGATTATTTTCGGGTTCTCTATTGTTATCGTTCTTACACTACTATTAAGTGTTCTAACTATTAACTCTATGAATCAGTCCAATAAACAAGTAGAAAATTTAATCAATAACGAATTAGAACTATTAATTTTAGATGAACAATTAGCTAGTAATATGGCCAGCCGAACAGGATTGATTCGGGCATATTTATTATTTGACGAAAAAAGTTTTATGGACGAATTCCAAGCTGGGACCGTTCAAAGTCAGGATCTAGTAAAACAAGCTCGTGAAATTAGTGACTCCACAAAATTAGATGAATTAATTAATCAAAAAGTAGAATGGGAACAGTTAACGGATAAAGTTTTTTCAGAGTATAGTAAAGGGAATAAAGAAGAAGCTTTAGAAATTATGAAAACAACAGTGGGTCCACTTGGTAGAACATTAATTACCGAATTCGATGACCTAGCAAAAAATAGGGAAGCAAAAATTGAAAAGTTAGGTGACAATATTCAGGAAAATGGTAAACAAATTATCATAACTAGCATCATAACTTTTATTGTGGTACTTATTTTAGGGGTTATTACGGCATTTATTACGTCTAGATCAATTGTGAATCCTATTAAAACAGTAATGGAACAAATGCAAAAAATCACAAGTGGTAACTTAAATAATGATGAACTACATACCGATTCCAAAGATGAACTTGGACAACTTATTCACGCAACAAATGGAATGAATAATAGTATGCGCAACATTATGTTAACCATTAGTGAAGTTACCGCCACTGTCTCTGCCCATAGTGAAGAATTAACACAATCAGCTAATGAGGTACGTTCTGGAACGGAGCAAATTTCTACAACAATGGAAGAATTAGCTACCGGATCTGAATCACAGGCAAATATGACAACGGATCTATCGACCATGATGAAAGATTACACAGAAAAAATCGAACAAACAACAGAAAATACGGAACGAGCAACGAATGAATCCAATCAAGTACTTGTATTAGCAGATGAAGGAACTGAGTTAATGAATGCTTCTATGAAACAAATGGAAAACATTGATTCAATTGTTCAAGATTCAGTTGAGAAAGTTCAAGATCTTGATGAACAATCACGTGAAATATCCAAATTGGTTGTCGTTATTCAGGATATAGCAGACCAAACAAACTTACTAGCGTTAAATGCAGCAATCGAAGCGGCTCGTGCTGGTGAACAAGGTAGAGGTTTTGCAGTTGTGGCAGATGAAGTAAGAAAACTTGCAGAACAGGTCGGAAATTCCGTAACCGATATTTCAACTATTGTTGGTTCCATTCAGAACGAAATTAATCAAGTTACAAATTCCTTAAACGATGAATACAAAGAAGTGGAACTAGGTACAAATCAAATCCGCTTAACAAATGAGAAATTCAGCACGATCCAGCACTCTATTTCAGAAGCAGTTAATAGCATTAATTTTATTAATACGAACATGGCAGACATCGCGGCAAGTAGTCAAGAAATGAACAGTTCCATTTATGAAATCGCAGCTATTTCAGAACAATCCGCAGCTGGTATTGAGCAAACCTCTGCTTCTTCCCAACAAACAAGTAGTGCTATGGAAGAAGTTGCGGGGAGTGCAAATGAATTATCAAAACTTGCTGAGGAATTAAACGGATTGGTAAGTAATTTTAAATTGTAAGGTGGGGGATAGTTCTTTGAGGGGAACTATCCTTTTTATCTATTCTAAAAACAAGCGATGTAATAGAAAAATTCCAAGCTATGGTAAAAACAACAGAACCGGTTCGAATTTAGATTAGTTTGGAAATAATTCATCATGGATTATTTCTTTTTTAATTATCGATAATTTGTTCATAGATATTATTGATTATATCTCCCCTGCTAAGTACACCTACAACACGGCCAGCACCATTAACAACAGGAAGCTTTTTGAGACGATGTTTAGATAATAAGCGAATCGTCGTTTCAAATTCTTCGGTGGGAGATACATATATAAGATTTCGTTTCGTCATAATTTCCTTCACAGGTGTATTTAATTTTTCCCTTAATACATCTTCCATTTCCCCAACTTCTATAATATAAACAAGCCCGGCAATTCCCATAGGTGTGGGAGATAAATAACGTAATACATCTCCGTCAGATACCATTCCTAATAATTGATCTCTATCATCTACTACAGGCACACCACCAATTCGATTGGTTTTAAGTATATTTAGTAAGTCCTTTACCGTATTGGATGGTTTTATTGTATAAACTTTCGTAATCATAAAATCTCTTACATTCATTGTCGACACCTCTCTGTTGTATAGCCGCACGCAGCTTTTGTAGGTTTATTTTATCATAACTTTAATTTCCAAGTATTTTTAAATTTGACTAATACATATCTTTTGTACCGTAAGCCGAGGTTTTTCATTACTTCCGCTGATGCTTTTGAATTTAAATCATTCTCTTCAAACAGTTTCTTAATAATGTTCTAATAGTTCTTCTACCAGTTACCTACATTCATACCATTATCGTATTAACATTGAAGTTTTGGTGTTTTATCTATTCTGTATTTTATTGTTTTTCTTTATTTGATCTACCTATACAAGCTTTCAAATTCTTCATACGCTGTAGTAAATATAATGAAAGGAGGAGGAATAAACTTGTCAACTTGTCAAAGACTTGCGGATATAATCGGTGGTGAAGTTATTCAATCGACTCCTGTTTGTGTCATCATGCGACTTCGAAATATTCGAGCAACTATTTTAGGCCGCCGCACTCGTTCTCCATTGGCACTTCCGTTTATGTTATCCTTTGAAAATAATGGTCTTAACCTAGGTGAAAGTGTACTTCTTCAAAGAGAAGTTAATCCAATGCTTGATGCATTACGAAAAAGAGGAATTATCGTAACAGCCTTCCATAACCACTGGCTGTTTGATGAACCTCATTTAATGTATATGCATTGGGAGAATGTTGGAATGGATCCGTTTGAGTTTGCTAGAAGAAGTTTTGGGGCAGCAAAAGAAGCAGGTCTTTTCTAAGGCGAGCCATATGTTTTTTTGACCCTTTATTAGGGTCTTTTTTCATATTCTTTTTATATGGGGCGATGCTTCATATACATCAACCCCATCAACTTTTTCATTTAATTTGGCTCTACGTGAACATGAACGCTGTATACTCCGTAATCTTTAATCATACTTTCCTCTACATAGGTTGAAATCTCATGAGCTTCATTTATATCTAACCTAGAATTAACAAGGATGACAACATCTATCACTTCATTATTTCCATAGTTTCTTCCTTTAATTTCTTTTACACCTTTAACTCCATCCACATTGGTAATTACATCGTGATATAGTTGAATTTTATTTTCATTAAATCCATCTGATAGATCATGGGAAGCTTGTCTAAATATATCCCAAGCTGTTTTACATATTAGTAATCCAACAATTATAGCTGCAAAAGTATCTAGCCAAGGCATGTTTAATTGGGAACCAAATATTCCTATCGCTGTTCCAATACTAACCCAAGCATCTGAAATGTTATCTTTAGAAGCTGCCATAACCGCCTTGCTATTAATCTTGGTTGCAAGCTTTTTATTATAACGGTAAACAAAATACATAGCTATTGCAGAAAACACAGCCACATATGCCGCCATTATGTCAGGTGACTCTTTCCCACCTTCAACCATGGATGTTATAGCATCTATCAACACCTGTATACCAACAACAACCATAATAAAAGAGGCTATCATGGAGGCAATTGTTTCGCTTTTCCAATGACCATAGCCATGATCTTTATCAGGAGGCCTTTGTGCTAACCTTAATCCAACCAGTACGGCAATTGATGCAATAATATCAGTTGTATTGTTCAATCCGTCTGCTTTTAAGGCTGCGGAGTCACTCATATATCCTACCATTAGCTTTATAATAGATAGACAAATATAGGCTAATATACTAATGGTTGCACCACGTTCACCTAATTTTAGGTCTTTATATTTTTGTTCTTCCATTCTTCTTCTCCTAACAAAGTATGTAAATAGAATATCAACTTAAAAGTTGGTGTGTCTATAGCAACCTTTTTGTATACTTCTACAAAAGTAAGAGATGAGAATATATATTGCATGAGGTAAACAATCAATCGTAATTAGGCGTGTAAACTCCCATCGTCTTGAAAACTTGACCATTCACGAACATTATTACCCGAAGACAAAATTGCTAATTGCACATTGAAGGGTAGTGAGGTTACAAAGTTCAACAATCATGGTAAAATCTTTAGACGTTCACAAAAATACACACGCTATTTATAATATAAAATAGCGTGTGCGTAATGTTATTTGCTATTATTAGGAATTTCCCTTGTTTTCTACTCATTTTAAATGGGGTAAATCAAAGATCAAAGATAATACCCATAAGTGAATAGATAATAACAGTTGAAAAAAGAATGGTCATATAGATTAAGGAATAAATAAACATGGATTTTGCCCATTTTTCCGAATCCATCCTCTTAGAACCAACCATACTTAAAACAAGCCAAATAATACCTAAAAGAAGTGCCACTAACATTAATCCGATACTTAACGAACCAAAGAGAAAACTGATTGCAATTAATACAATTAAGTAAATATTCGTTTGTACATACGTCCGCTTAATCCCTTTTACTACGGGCAACATCGGTACTTTTGCTGCCTTATATTCATCGTGTCTCCTAATAGCTATAGCGTAAAAATGCGGCATTTGCCAAATAATTGTGATGACAAACAGTCCAAGGATGGCAGGATGTGTGATGTCTGGATAAATAGCAGCCCATCCAATGAGAGGTGGCATTGCTCCAGAAATACTTCCTATCTCCGTGTTGTAAACTGTTCTTCTCTTACTCCACATCGTATATGGGACAATATAAAAGAATAATCCTAGGAAACCTAGAAATGCTGCTAATGGAGTGGTTAATGCTAGAGATATGATTCCAAAAATAGACATGAAGATACCAAGCCATAGTACTGTACTAGGTTTTATTTCTTCTGTTACTGTTGGTCTGCTTTGGGTTCTTTGCATGATTGAATCGATGTCTCGATCATATAAATTATTAAAAGCTCCTGCCGCTCCAATGACCAAAATAGTACCAATAAAAGCAAATATAATTTCAGGCCATTTCTCAAAAATACTAATTTGATACGTGTATAACGACAATGTTAACCCTGCAAACATAGGGATTAGATTTGATTTAATGATCCCGGTTTTAATGGTTTGAGCCAAGATTTTTGACAAAGGTAGGTTTTCTACCTCCCCCATTTATGTTCACTTCCTTTTTCTTGATAAGTTATGATTTTTTACTTCGAGTGCTTGTTCAAAAAGGAGGATGAAGTCGAAGTGACATTTTCACCGGACTTTTTGAACAACCTCTTCCATAAAGATATGTTGATAATACTAAACAGACTTAAATATACCATATAGTATTTGTTAAAGTCATTGTTTTTCCACTTTGATTACAGTTATGTCGTATCCTATCTTCACACTTTTTTCACTATTTCTTTTTGGTTAGCTCTCGCAAATATGTAACTTTTCCTATATTATTTTAAGGGGAGAGCCATGGGAACAGGCCCCGTTTCCTAATAATTAATGATGAAGCGGGACAAGAGACCTGTCCTTCTGTCTCTAGTGAAACAGCTTACTATAATGGAGTGACCTATGTTGAGTACAAATAAAGCGTTATCTATCTTGTTTGCCGTCATGTTTCTCGTGATGGTTGGTTTCGGAATTATTATCCCTGTCATCCCCTTCTATGCGGAGGAACTGGGTGCTTCGCCAACCGAATTAGGGCTATTGATGGCAGTTTATTCATTAATGCAATTGATTTTCGCACCGATGTGGGGAAGAGTTTCTGACCGAATTGGGCGTAAACCTGTTATTATGATTGGAACATTAGGACTAGCACTTTCCTTTTTCTTAACGGCCATTTCCACACAATTATGGATGCTATTCGCAGCAAGAATTATTGGTGGGGTCTTATCTTCTGCCAATATGCCGACAGTCATGGCATATGCAGCTGATATCACATCAGAAGAAGATCGTGGGAAAGGCATGGGAATTGTAGGTGCTGCAATTGGACTAGGATTTATATTCGGTCCTGCAATCGGTGGCATTTTCTCAAAATCAAGCTTAAGTACACCTTTCTTCTTGGCAGGAATCTTTTCTCTTTTTACCTTTTTCATGGTAATGTTCATTTTAAAAGAATCCTTATCTGTCGAAAACAGAAGAAAAAAATCCCCAGGGAAATCTGGAGGATTATGGATAACGTTAAATGGCCCAACGTCTATCATGTATTTCTTATCATTCTTCGTTACCCTTTCTTTAGCTGGGTTAGAAGCAACTTTTGCCTACTTCGCTGCGGAAAAGGCGGATTTAGGAACAACCGAATTAGGTTACATCTTCATGATCATGGGGCTTGGTAGTGCCATCGTACAAGGTGGTATGGTTGGTAAATTAATTAAACGATTTGGAGAAGGCTTGGTCATCCAAATTGGAATTTTCGTTTCTGCAGTTGGCTTTCTACTAATTCTATTCACGGAAAGCTTTACGACAGCAGCTATCTTTTTAACCATCTTTGGTTTAGGTAATGGAGTTATCCGTCCAGCTGTCTCCTCTATACTCACGAAGCGTTCTAGGACTGGACACGGTGGTGTAACAGGGATGATCTCCTCCTTCGATTCACTTGGAAGAATTATCGGCCCACCATTAGGGGGTTGGCTATTTTCTATTTCTATTGGATTACCATATATTTCAGGTATTATGCTATCGATTATTGCGTTTGTGCTATTTCGAATATTTTCAGCCTCACATTCAAAAGGGATTAGTCGCGGGTATTAGGGGTTGAATTTTGTTATGGTATGATGATAGATATAGATATCAGGATTTGGGTGTTGGATATCAGTATTCGCGATCCGTTTATCAGTACTTGCTATTAGATATCAGCATTCACAATCCGTTTATCAGTACTTGCTATTAGATATCAGCATTCACAATCCGTTTATCAGTACTTGCTATTAGATATCAGCATTCATACACAGAACTCGAAGAAAATTTTAATAAAAACAACAATATTCGGAGGAAATATCATGAATAAATGGTTTATAACTTTTACGATTGGCATTTTAACTATATTGCTTTATCTAGATCTTCATTTCCAAGGTCAGGTTTATAAACGTTTGCCAGAAAAATGGAAACAACGCTTATCTAGTTTGGTTTGAGGGTAAAAGGAGGAGCCCGCTTACATAGGATTCCCCCTTACTCCTCTTACTTATTTTTCTTCAACTCTTTTTTATATTGCTCCCGGACCATTTCTGCAATTTCGTCAGCGGACATTGATTCCATATCGTTTTGATAACTTAATTTCTCACAAACCTTGATATAAGCAAATGCTAAACTTGTTGTTATCGTCGAGGCAACCGCTCCGTTAATGATCCCGCCTGCAACTGTACCAACTCCCGGAATGAACTTAAGCAGTTGTCCAACCATTGCTCTTCCTGTTAGAGTCGCGGCACTTGTCCCAGCCAAAGCTGAAACAATCGTCTGGATCAAAGCACGTGACCGAGAAAAGCCGAAAATATTGGTGATTTTTGTAATTAAGGTTATCTGTATCCCAGATAAAACTACAGCATCGGAAAACGGAATTGGGGCAAACCCGGCTCCAAACGAACTAGCGATGAAACCGGTCGACCACTTTTTTGCTTCTTTTACCTTTAAATCAATATTTGTTTTTTGCGCATTAACAAAGGCTCTTTTCGTTGCTTCTGGTAAAGCATCAAAAGTGGCATCGACAAGATTATTTAATCCATAGGCAGGTATTTCTATATTATTGATAATCCTTTTAGGAGCGGCTAGTAAGCGAACCATATTTTTTACCGGTAATTCTAATTTCTCTAATTGTTCATAAAAAGATGTATCATCACTAAAGCATTGCGTTAATACAAGAATTACAGGCATTTTTTTAGAGAACAACCGGATCCATTCGATTTCTTCTTGCTCAATCCGATACGATTCATAAGAGATACAATACCACATGAGATGAATATGCTCATTAATATCTTTATTCTTTTCCCGCTTCATAATTTCGTCTAAAATTTCATTTTGTACTTCTTCTCTTGCAATTTCCGTTAGCTCTAGCCCTTTCGTATCAAATAAAGTGACAGGAACCGAGTCTTTAGAAATTCTTTGTAAATGCTGGGTAATGGGCTTGCCAGTACCTGTTTGCACCATCTTCTCGCGAAAAATAGCATTAATAAGTGTACTTTTGCCAACACCCGTTTTTCCTGCAATCATAATGTTTGGCTTTACCATACTGTCATAGTCCGATTCCAGCTCTTTTATAATATCTTTCATGTTAAGATCCATACCTGATGTTTTCTTCATTTTCTTCTCCCCTTAAAATACCTTTTCATTACTGACAAGACTTTTTGTTTTATTATACCCCAACATCCATGACCGCTACTCTTCTATTATTATGTTTAAAGATAAAAAAGCTGGGTATATTAACTAACACAAAATTAAATTTTACTGAAAAGGATGTTGACATAATGGGATTTATTTGGAGTTTAATAGTAGGAGGAATTCTTGGTTGGATTGCAGGTCTAATTATGGGCAAGGACATACCCGGTGGAATTATTGGTAATATAATTGCTGGTTTTGTTGGTGCATGGCTAGGTTCTCTCATACTTGGAGATTGGGGACCTGAAATAGGAAACTTTCGTATAATACCTGCACTAATTGGTGCAATTATCCTTATTTTCATTGTGAGCCTTATTATGAAGGCTGCTAGGAAATGAGAACTAAAACTCAGATTACAGCTCAGATATCGGTATTCCAACCAAGATATCAAATAAAAAGCCTAATTTCCAATATAATTGAGAAATTAGGCTTTTTATAGAAAAATATCTATTTTAATTATTATTGTATTCCGCAACCGTTACGGTTCGTTTAGCCTTAGGTTTCACAACAGCTTCTCATACTACTTTTTACTGCTTGTTTTTCTGCTTACTCTTATACCATTTACTAGCTGCTTCTACTTCACTATAGGTTAATTGATGCCCTCTATTTTCCCAGTGAAGTTCCACTTTTGCACCTGCTCCCTTTAACAAGGATGTTAATTCTTCTGACTCTTGGGCTGAACATATCGGATCATTGGTACCTGCTGCAATAAATACATTCTTACCTGATAAATCCGGCAAATCAATTCCCCTTCTTGGAATCATGGGATGATGGAGAATTGCGCCTTTTAAAGCGTCTTTATAATGGAACATGAGGCTTGCTGCAATATTTGCTCCATTTGAATATCCTATCGCAAAAACATTATTACGATCAAACTCATATTTTTCAGCTGCTTCATCCAAAAATTCGTTCAATTCTTTTGTACGGAAAACCAAATCTTCTTCATCAAATACACCTTCAGCTAATCTTCTAAAAAAGCGTGGCATTCCATTCTCAAGAACATTTCCTCTTACACTTAAAACATTGGCATTTGGATCCATTTTATCTGTAAGAGGCAGAAGGTCATGTTCCGTTCCACCAGTTCCATGTAATAATAGTAGTGTCGGTTTAGATGCGTCATTTCCTTTTTGAAAAATATGTTTCAACTGTATTCCTCCCTTTAACAATAAAGTGCTTAGTTCTCATACTCTTTCTCAAATTCCTTCGTGCTTCTAACTGTATCGATAGGTCTTACTAATTTTTCAATTTCCTCACGTTTTGCTTCAAAGAATGGGGGTAAGGATAGTTTTTCTCCAAGTGTTTCATATGGCTCATCACCCGTAAATCCAGGTCCATCTGTTGCAATTTCAAATAAGATTTGCGGAGCAACATTAGCATAGAGCGAACCAAAATAATATCGTTCGACAAAACCTGAATTTGGCAATCTAATTTCATCAAACCATTTCTTCCAGTCATCTAATACGGAGCGATCTTCCACTCGGAATGCAGCATGGTGAACGGTACCGTAACCTTGGCGGGCACGTGGAAGAATGTTGTTAAACTCCACAACGACTTGTGCACCATTTCCGCCTTCCCCTACTTCAAATAAATGGAACGAGCCTTCCTTATCTACCTCTTCAAAGAACAATACCCTTTCCATAATGGTTTTAAAGTAATCCATGTTAGATACTCGTACGAAGACTGGCCCTAACCCAGTAATGGCATACTCCAAAGGAATCGGTCCTTTTTGCCAAGGGGTTCCTGAAGCTACACCTTTATTATTCTCATCAGAAATTAATTGGTATTGCTGATCATCAAAGTCAACAAAGTTAAGTACTTTCTTCCCAAATTGCTCTTTAATTCCTGTGTGTTTCACATTTAAACGATTAAACCGTTTCACCCAATAGTCCAATGCTGCATCATTCGGAACACGGAAAGAAGTTTTTGAAATTTCATCTGTTCCATGCATCCCCTTTGGAATACCAGGGAAATCAAAGAAAGTCATGTCTGTCCCAGCGCTACCTACATCATCCGAAAAAAACAAATGATAGGTTTGAATATCGTCTTGGTTAACAGTTTTCTTAACTAATCGTAATCCCAATGTATACGTGAAAAATTCATAAATCCTCTCTGCACTGCTCGTTATTGCGGTTATATGGTGTACTCCTTTTAATGGTTGCATGTTTATTCCTCCAGCCTTTCGTTTCATTTTGATTGGTTCATTGTTCTATCATTTCATAAATCTTCTTTCTCCACTTCAATTGGAGGTAATATTTCTTCAAATTTTTTCCTTTTATGTTCAAACCAGCTTGGTAGCATTAACTTCTCACCGAGTTTCCCTGGAGATTCATCAATCGAAAACCCCGGAGAATCAGTTGCCATCTCAAAAAGGATTCCGCCTGGTTCATAAAAATAAACAGCTTTAAAATAATTGCGTTCTTTTATCTCAGTCGGTTTATAGCCTTTTTCCTCTAGTAACTCTCTCCAATTTTCAAGTTCTTCATCATCTTTTGCTCTCCAGGCAATATGATGTACCGTACCTGCACCTGCAAGTCCTCTAACAGATGGGGATAGTTTAATGTCAATCAAATTACCTAACACTCCATCCGATTTAAAACGTAAATAATCATCTTCTTGTTTAACAAAATTCATGTTCAATATGGTTTCTAGCACATCTTTGGTTTGATTTGGCTGTGCTGAATTTAGAATTACACCGCCAAATCCTTTAATGGCATTTTTTGATGATATGCCATTCGTTCTCCAACTATTTTCTAATCCTTCATCACGTTCCACTATTTCTAGTTTTAATCCATCTGGATCTTTAAACTTCATATAGTTTTCATTAAAACGGGTCTCTAAAGTGAAAGAAATTTTATATTCGCGCAAACGATTTTTCCAAAAATCCATCGAACCTATCGGAACCACATAACTTGTCGTTCCTACCTGTCCAATACCAACACGTCCTTTAGGAAGTTTTGGGCAAGGGAAGAAAGTGATAATGGTTCCGGGATCTCCTGATTCATTCCCGAAATATAAATGATATACTTCAGGTCGATCAAAGTTCACCGTTTTTTTCACAAGTCGTAACCCTAACACTCTGGAATAAAAATCAACATTCACTTGTGGATCATTAACAATTGCTGTGATGTGATGAATTCCGGCTGTTTTCATAAACTTTCCCCCAACCTATTCTGCTCTCACGATAAAAAATACATCACCAATTTTCGCGTAATAAAAGCCGGCTAATCGACTTACTGCGTTGAAGCTTTTCATCATGTTTCTAACGGTATTAATCTTCTATTAAGCTGATCACGATATTGTTCATATTGTGATGGCAATTTCAGTTCCTGTCCCATAGTTTCATAAGACTCATCATGAGCGAATCCTGGTGGGTCGGTTGCAATTTCAAAAAGTATTTCTCCAGGCTCCCTAAAATAGATGGCATTGAAGTAATTTCTATCTTTTACGTCAGTAACCCCATATCCCTTGTTTGCTAAATATTCCTGCCAATCTAAATGATCAACATCATCTTTCGCGCGCCACGCAATATGGTGAACCGTTCCAACACCCATTCGGCCACGTCCAATTGGTGTTTGTTTAACATCTATGATATTTCCAATTTCCCCATAAGATTGGAATCGAACTAAATCATCTTCTTTTCCTACTTCTTTTAGACCCATAACCTTTTCAAGCGTATCGTTCGTTTTTTCTGGATGAATAGATAATAATACTGCTCCACCAAAACCTTTAATAGCAACTTCTGGTGTCACATCACCCGTTGTCCAATTATTTGGTTCGCCTTCTTCTCTTTCTACAAGCTCTAATTGTAATCCATGAACATCTCTAAACTCTAAATACGTTTCTCCAAATCGTTCTGTCTTTTTGAATTCCATATTAAATTTTGAAAATCTCTTCTCCCAAAATTTCATAGAACCAACTGGAATGACATAAGTAGTAACACCTACTTGACCGCCCCCAATTTTCCCCTGATAAGCGCCGGCCCACGGGAAGAAGGTGATAATGGAACCCGGTTTTCCTTCGTCATTACCAAAGTAAAGATGATACGTACCCGGGTCATCGAAATTTATTGTCTTTTTTACTAGCCTTAACCCAAGGACACCTGCATAGAAATCTACATTTTCCTGTGGGTGGCCAACAATGGCGGTAATATGATGGATACCTGCTGTTTGTTTCACATACATGCTCTCCTTTTTATTCTTTATTTAGTATGTTGAAGTCTTTGTTAAACATAAGTTGCCAATTCTTCATTTATAACGATACTTTCTTGGCTGTCTGATTTTTACCTAGCGATTTTTTTCTGACTTAATCAAATTACTTTTAATTAATTTATATTTAATTAAGTTATTATTAATTAAATATAAATTACCATAAACCTTTAGTCTTTGTCAACTTTTTGGGAGTCCCTTCAATTCAAACTCGAATTTAATCCAAAAAATTAAAAATGCACTCATCATTAAATGAAGAGTGCAACATTTGATAAAAGCTTTTTTTCATTAATTTGCTCATTACAAGATAGAGTGAAATCACCTTTTCTTCTTTTCTTCCCGTACCGATATGATTTGAACTTTTCCCTCAAATTCCTGACGAATACGTTTCCTTGCTTCGGCGGAAGTCCTAGCAACAACCGGCTGTATTAGTTTTGCTTCATCCACATCAATCTTAACCAGAAAGCACTTCGCTCCACATCTCAATAAAAATCACTCTTTCCTCATTAATAAACTAGCTATATGGTTTCGAATTGCATAAATAAAAAACCTAGCTAATATAAAACACTTGTAAACCCTATCTCCCCAACATCTATTATTCCCTATACAAAATAATAATTAATTAGGGTTTGTTTTCACAATACAAAGGAGGTATGAGTTCATTCACGATAATGACGCTTTTACTAACACATTTCTTAAAAATTCATAATTAGGATATTCTTTTTCTTTTAATTGCTTAATTACATAGTCGACGTCATAAGAAACACGATGAACACTAACTTGAAAATGTTTATCTTCTCCCTCTACTATTAAATAGGAAGCATTTTTCGAACCATCAAATGGCAAACCAACACTCCCTAAATTAGCTACGCACTTGCCGTTAATAAAGCGAACATACGGTAGATGAATATGCCCATACAAAAAAATATCCGCTGATGTTTGTTGCATTAATTGTTCCGCAAGCTCTGTATCCGATTGATTTGGCAGCACCATATTAAAAAGATTATTCGGTGTAGCATGAAATGCATGGATTTCTATATCATCCGACAGTTTAATAGTTAATTGTGTCGGTAAATTAGTTAAAAAGTCAATATCCTCAGTAGTCAATTGCTTTAGTGTCCATTCACGTTCTTTTCTCATAATCTCTAGTGCCTCGTTAGGAACTTCTCCTTCCTTAATTCCCCGAGAAACCCATTCATCCGCATTCCCTTTAACCACATCTGTATTTAATGAACGTATCAGATCTAAAGCACGCTTTGGTTCTGATCCACGAAAGCAAAGATCACCAAGTACCGCAATTTTATCTACATTCTTCTTTTCAATATCTTCAAGTACCGCTTCCAATGCGGTAGCATTTCCATGAATATCGGAAATAAATGCTATTTTCATAAAAGAATCCTCCTTGATACACGATATTTTTATTTAACCTTATCGTAACCCAAACTCACTATACATGCTAAATTTATTACATTTCCCGTAGATTCCTCAAGTTATTAACCTGAATTACATAATAAAGTGTCGATATTTCCCAGGAAATGAAAAAGTCCCCCGAACATCCCCGGGAGGCTACTCATTATAGTCTATTATTCAACAAACAATTCCAAAAGCTCTGTTGCACTGTATACAATTTTATCTGGTTTCACGGAATTCTCACGAGCTTTTCTTCTGCGATGATTCATCCAAACAGCGTTCCATCCTGCTTGTTTGGCACCAACCATATCATTGTCGAATGAATCTCCGACATAAACCGTCTTTTCTTTGTCTAAGCCAAGTTTTTCCTCTAGTATTTGAAATGCTTTTCCTGTCGGTTTGGCATGACCAATCGCACCAGAAATAAAAGTGTTTTCTTCGGGAATCCATCTTGATACATTCAATTGTTTAACTTTCATTGATTGATGGTCTTCTGAACCGTTTGTTAAAATAGCCAGTTGTTTTCCTTGCTCATGTAAATATTCTAGTAGTTTTTCAGATTCAGGAAATAAAGTGATTTTATGTTGTTCCTCGACATAAGCGTCTTGAAAATCCAAAGATTCTTGATTCGATATTTCTATTCCAATTTCCGCACAGGCATCTTTAATCCGACGAATATGCATCTCCTGAACGGTCATTTCTCCTGCTTCACATCGGTCAAATAACGCATCACTATATTTCCTACTTATAATATAAAATTGATTTAATTCCTCTTCCGTAAAATCTCTATCAAACATTCTTCTACACGTATTTTTAAAAGACATCGCTTGATCATACAACGTATCATCGACATCGAAAATAATCGTATCCATATTCAATTCAATCTACCTCCCTTTTCTATCATACTAGTGAAAGGTAGAAACGTATAGATAGAAGGTGGAATCTTATTATAGGAAAAACTTTACTATCTAAAACAACTTCGTATTATGGGGATTCTTTTATAAAAATCACCCCAACTAAACCAATTACTGAAAATATAACTGGAGTAATAAAACCATAGAAATACCCAGCCCCTAACTCACCTACATTCTGAAAATGATCCAATATTTTCCCAAAAATACCAGGTAACAAAACAGCACTCATAAATCCGCCTGTGTTTGCAAAACCAGAAACAATTCCAGATTCGTTTACAGGAAATGATATGCGTACAAGGGCAAAGGTTAACGAATTGGACCCAAATGCAAAGCCGATAATGAACATAATCATCACTAAAAACAAAAATGGCGGTTTTCCATGAAATATTAGAATAGTAGACCAGCACAATAACATGACGATATGAAATATAACAAAAGGACGTTTAATCGTTCTTAACCGACTGGCAAGCCAACTTAGGAACGGGGCACCAATAAGCGCTCCAACTAGACTAATCATAATGAGCTGACTTGCATCTATACGCGTTAAACCATACATCTCCATCCCATACGGTACTGCCCATGATCCAATCAAACCTAGATATGCCCCAACAACACCAAAGTGGGAAAAGAAAATTGCCCAAGCTTGTCGATTCGATAAAACTCTTCTTAAGATAACCCATGTATTTTCTCGTCGCATCTCTCTTTTTTCAAATAATGGTTTATTTGGCTTTTTCACGAGGACAAAATAAAGAAGTATTCCACATAAGCATAATAAAATTCCCGCTAAAAGAAACGTCCTTCTCCAGCCAACGAGAATAATAAATGCAGAGAAAGGAACGGTCGCCATTAAGAATCCTAGACTTCCGGTCATTCCTGCTACACCGATTAATCGGGTGAATTCTTTAGCATTAAACCATTGACTTAAAATTAACACCAGATTCACCCAAATTGTCGCATCGCCTATCCCTGTTAATATTCTTGCAAAAAACAAGATAAATTCATGACTACCTACACTATATATAATAGTTCCAATCCCTGTAAGAATCGCACCTACAATAAGAAAAAAATTCGGTCCATATCGATCTGTTAGAATGCCCATCGGTATTTGTAGGGCCGTGTATACGAAAAACTGTATGCTTGTTACTAACCCAACCGTTGTTGCTGTTACACTAAAATCAGCCATTAACTGATCTGTTATTAATCCTGGAGCTGTTCGTAAACTTGACATCAATAAATAGGAACATAATACAGAAGCAAATACAATCCATCTAAATTTACTGTTTTGATTATCCAACAGAATCTACTCCTGTGCTTTTATACTATGTATATGGTTTTTCTCTTAGGTGGGGACTTAATTTTCCATGCTAATTAAATGAATGTTCCAAGATAAAAGAAGTACTTTTTTAAAATCAGCACACCCTTCTATTCCAAAGAATACAATAGGTCAAAAAGGGTGATAAATATGCCTATCCCTTTACCGGTTAATATAAAAGCCTATAAGATTCAAGCTGGACCAAGTAAACAAGTTGTCTACCCTCAAGTTAGCTACCCACAAGATAAACAATTCGAACACGTTATGAATCAAACTTTTGTTCAAGAAACACAAAAGCTCATCAACGAGCAAGCTAGGGAAATGCCAACAGCGATTGTGGAAATGGATGGTTCATTTGAAGTAAAAAATAATCAACGTAACGTCTTAAGCGTATCCCTATCCAACTACGCTTACTATTATCATGCTGCACATGGTCTTACCCTATTAAGATCCGTAACATTTGATTTAGAAAAAAAGAAGCGTTGCAATTTAAAAGACCTATTCAAATATGGAAGTGATTATATCAACCGGCTTTCTGAAATCGTTCATAAGCAAATTGCAGCACGTGATATTCCAGTCATTACTGAGTTTACCAAAATTGAGCCTAATCAATATTTCTATATAGCAGACAAAACACTCGTCATCTACTTCCAGCTTTACGAGTTAGCTCCATATGCATTTGGTTTTCCAATGTTCCCTATTTCCGTATATGACATTCAAGATATTATTGATGAAGAAGGGCCACTTGGAAGAATGGCTGCAAGTCCATAGCTATTAATGATGGGTACACATCTCCACTTATCCTATTTATTTTATCCTACTTGCTAGTAACGGATTACCTGGCTTGAGTATCGAATTCAATATTACTAACAACTGATTTTCATTCACGAGTAACGGATATTTTTAATGTAGGGATAATATGGTTAATGATTATTTATCTCACCTAAACGAGCAGTAAGACTCCCACCCCAAGCTTTTGGGGAAACAAAGAAGGTCAGTGACTAACCATCAGTGGGGGATGAAGAACCCCCCCACTGATGGAAGTATTCTTTATCTATTTAAAAGAAACGGAGGTAAGATAGTGACAAATTTTAAATCATTTCACGGGACTGTAACGAGGATAAGTGATATGTATACAGGGCAAGATGGAGAAGGCTGTAATAAATTTATAACTGTAGAAGACAACTCAGGTGCCATTGTAAATTTCGTCGTAACACCTACTACTTACTTTGTAGATCATGTCATGGTGACAGTAGGAGACCGAGTAACTGGATATTATGACGGGAATGCACCTACCATTCTTATTTACCCACCTCAATATCCAGCACTTGTCATGGTAAAAGATAATCCAAACCAGAATGTAAAAGTGGATTATTTTGATAGTCAATTAGTAAGTAGCGATGGACAATTACAATTAAATATATCTCCATATACACCATTGTTATTAACAAACGGTCAATTATTTTCGAATAATCCAGCAAATCGAGATTTAATTGTTATCTATGGACCTTCCACCAAAAGTATCCCAGCACAAACTACTCCTTATCGAATTATCGTTTTGTGTTTAAATTCATTTTAGAAAAATTCTAATAAATAAAAAATTCTTGGAAATTGGTACAGTCGGATTATATACCGGAAAGTGTTTCTTGTATGTATTTGGTTATGGGAATGAATAGACCTTTACCATTACCGTAGAGGGAATCTTAGAGGAAGAACCTGAGCCAGCCACACCTTATATCGTTGGGGAAAAGGTAATGAACCTATGCAATATTATTGATGCATGGTGTCAGGACAGCTGGAATATGTAATCCTGTACCTGTATCACGGACATTTTTACTGCTATTTCCTTGCATTTTGTCCGTGATACCTTTGTCACCCAATAAACTAACTTATATATCGATCTTTTTTATCACTTTAGCTGGATTACCTCCAACTACAACATTATCCGGTACATTTTTAGTAACTACTGCACCTGCTGCAACTACAACATTGTTTCCTATCGTTACTCCTGGACAAATTACTGCACTACCACCAATCCACACATTGTTTCCGATAGTAATCGGTTTTGCATATTCTATACCTGAATTTCGTTCGGTTGGATGGAGGGGATGTGTTGCAGTATAAATTTGTACACTTGGTCCAAGCATGCAATTATTCCCAAACCGAACTTCAGATACATCTAAGATAGTACAATCAAAATTTGCATAAAAGTTTTCACCTACATATGTGTTATAACCGTAATCAAATCTTATATTAGGCTCCATATATAGTTTTTCCCCTGTTGAGCCGAGTAATTCCTTTAATAATTCCGTTCGCTTTTCTCCTTCCGATTCTAACGATTGATTGTATATTCTGACTTTACGTCTTGCTTCTTCACGATCCTTCACTAATATCGGGTCAGCAGGATCATATATCTCACCAGCTATCATTTTTTCTTTTTCAGTTTTCATTTTTAGTCTCCTTCAATCATATGTCAATGTCTAAACGTATATCATAACATTAGATGATTAACCTTCCCAATTAAAAATACTCCCCAGAGTACACTAGAGAGTTGTATATGATTATCTATTTAAAAATATCCCCACGGTTTCCAATGGCTTCGATATAGACCACCTTCTCTTGGTGGTCACCTTTATTTCAACATTCTTTTATTTATATGATAAACCATTTTGATTGAAAATTAACATTAAGGAGTTTATACAGGTTTATTAATTAACCTGTAATTCCCTTTATAGAAAACTTTACACTTACCGCTAAGACTTGTTGAAAAATGTTTATCGTTGTAAATTCACATTTCCCATTTTATTATATTATCTTCTGATTTTCTTATTTTTTCTTCCTCTATAAACCAACTTATATTCCGCCATACCTTCTCTTTCGTTGCCGATATTCTTCAAGCGCATGCAGAAATTCCTTCTCTGAAAAATCCGGCCACAGTGTATCGGTGAACCAGAACTCCGTATAGGCAAGCTGCCATAGAAGGAAATTGCTCAATCGTTTTTCCCCGCCGGTGCGAATAAGTAGGTCAGGTTCTGGCATACCAGCTGTGTATAAGTATCCTGAAAGCTGCTGTTCATCCAGTTCATTCAGTGACAATTTTCCAGCTTTTACATCCAGGTGAATTTCTTTCATGGCATTCAGAATCTCATATCTACTTCCATAGTTGATTGCAATATTCAGTTGAAGACCGTCGTTGTCCCGGGTACGATTGATTGCGTACTGTATAGCTTGACGTGTATAGGCTGGAAGTTTTCCCAGATCACCAATTGCCTCAACTCGTACATTATTAGATAAAAGATCAGGCAAATAATGATTTAGAAACTCCTTAGGAAGTCTCATTAAAAAGTCTATCTCGAGCTTAGGACGTTTCCAATTTTCCGTGGAAAAGGTATAAAGTGTAAGAACCTTTACCTTGCATTTGACTGCTGCCTTGACAATTTTCACAACTGCAGATACCCCTTCATTGTGGCCAGCGACTCTGGGCATGCCTTGCTTTTGGGCCCAGCGTCCGTTTCCGTCCATAATGATGGCCACATGGTCAGGTGTACTACCTCCCGTATTATGATAGTTTTCTTTCGATTGCAATTGCTTATTATTGAAAAAAGGAATTTTCATTAACATTGTCTATCCCCTCAAATGTTGTTCTTTAACTACTACCTTCACGGAACTTACCTTTCACCTGTTTTAACGTCGCAACAATTAGAAAGCTAACAATCACGAGTAAAACCCATGAACTCACCTTTCCTATATGTACAAGACTCCATGCATCAGCTTGGTTTGGATATTTCCAAGCTCCAAAGAACGTTGCAATGTTTTCAGCTATCCATATAAAAAATCCGATGAGCACAAAAGAAAGTGCGATTGGCATACGATAACGAGTTCCACCCACCTCATATGTGACCCATGATTTCCAAAAGACAATAATGACAAGTCCGGCTAACCAGTAGCGGATGTCAATCCAAAAATGATGAGTGAAAAAATTTAAATAAATCGCAGCTGCAAGAGTGACAACCACTATAAACGGTGGCCATTTAACCAGATTAACTTTTAACCTTCTCCATGCCTGACAGAGATAACTCGCAACACTTGCATACATGAACCCACTATATAACGGCACTCCCAAAACTTTGAAATATCCTTCCTCCGGATAAGCCCAAGAGCCCATATGTACCTTAAAAATTTCAAGAGCAAGCCCAATCAAGTGAAACAATGTGATAACCTTTAGTTCATCCCACGTTTCAAGCCCTGAACGTACCATCCAGCCTTGCATAAAAAGAAAAAGGATGAGTAACCAATCATACCGCGGTAGGAAAGGTAGTGGAATCATTTGCGTAATGGCCAAAGAGGCAAAAATAACGACAGGAAACAAACAGGATAAGGCCTGCTCCCAACCAAAGAGAATGAGTTGTTTGAATGCTCTTGAGATGGATGCCCTCACTGTTTTTTTCTGAGCATCTTGTTGAATGGTTACGTTCATCCTATCTACTCTCCTTTTCCCCTACAAGTGGTTTCCTTATTACCCTTCCGTTTCTTCATCACCTTTATATTCCAAAATATCCCCTGGTTGACAATCTAGTGCCTTACAAATTGCATCTAAAGTGGATAATCGGATTGCCTTTGCCTTTCCATTTTTCAATATAGAAAGGTTAGCCATTGTAATTCCAACCCGCTCCGACAGTTCTGTTACACTCATTTTCCTCTTCGCTAACATTACATCAATATTAATTATAATTGCCATGTCATTCACCTCAGACCGTTAAATCATTTTCAGATTTGATATCAATAGCTTCTTTTAATAGTTTTTGAAGAACAGCAGCAAAAACAGCTATAACCAGTGATGCAAAAATAGGAACCATTCCAATTATGATAAGCCCTGGCGCATCGTCTAGCTCTGCTACAACATAAACAAATGGCAGCATAACCACATACAAACCACTGATTGTCATGGCGCAGAATTTAATGTTTTTTAGAGCCTTAACAGACAATTCCGAGAAAGCTTGACTCTTGTCAATGTAACTTAATAGTTTAAAAGACTGATACAAAGCTATGAAATAAGGAATCACGGATATACAGATTCCTATTACAATCGGATACAGTAAATGGGCATAATCTGGATTTACAGGATTATTCACTAACCAAGGTAACCCAAATCCCCCCAAAGCAAGTACTGGTATTCCAAGAAGAATAACGGCTATTTTTAAAAAGAGTGTAGAAACTTGTTTCATAAAAAAAACACCTCACTAAATTATTTTCAAGAATGATTTTACTATTTTATTAATCGTTTTACAATAAAAAAATATTGTTTTCTGTTATATATTTATTGTGATTTGATTCTCTATTCACTTTAGATACAGAAAAAAAGCATTCCTGTAATAAGAAATGCTTCTACCATCTTTACGATAATTCTTTTATATACCACGCATCCATAGCTCCATGCTCTGAACCATCTAGAGGTTTTTCTAGTGATTTGAATCCTAATTTAACATAAAGGAGATTAGCTGTTTCGAGTTTCTTTAATGTCTCTAAGTAACAGTATGAATAATGCTCCTTAGCAAAGTCGAGAGCTACTTTCATCAGTTCCTTCGACAGTCCTATTCCTTGTGACTTCGGTGTAATGTATAGCTTTTGGAGCTCGCAAACCCCTTCCTTCTGTGCAAATGGTGCAATACCTACACCACCTACCACTTCATCTTGTTCATTCACTGCTACCCAATAGTTAGCATTTGATTGTTGCTTGTAAAATTGTGCTAACTTGCCAAGCTCAGGATCAAAATAGGCAGTTCCCGGAATGTTTAAATCAAACGATTCCAGTGAGCGTTTAATAATTTGCTCCATTGTATGATTGTCTTTTTCTTCGATTTCACGAATATGCATGTTTTAACCTTCCTATCACTTAACTGTATTAAGGTAATGTTAGCATAATATGAATGGGATTTTAACAGTATTTTCTACATTTTCCTTCAAAAAGTACTAGTCATTTAGTATGAATATTCTTTATAAACCATTAACTTTCTATTAACTCTCTATCAATATATATCTATTAAACTATAAGTGTAATAGATTTTGGAAAAGGAGAGATTAGATGTTAAAAAAACTAGGTATTGTAGCTTTAAGTGGAGCACTTGTATTTTCCGGGGTAAATCTTGGAACAGCAGATGCAGCTAAACCAGAAAATGCCGGTAAGGGAAATGGAAATGGAAATAATGGGAAAGTAGAAAATGTGATATATATGATTCCGGATGGATTTAGTAGTGACTATGCTGCGAATTATCGTTTGTTCAAAGGCGAAGATGCCATTTGGGATAGTCATTTAAAAGGGATGTATACTACGAAATCAGCAAACTCTGACATTACCGATTCTGCAGCTGCTGGAACAGCGATGGCAACAGGGATCAAAACAAATAATGGTGTAGTTGGACTTGATACAAAAGGGAACAAGGTAGAAACCATTCTAGAAGCTGCTGAAAAAGATGGCAGATCTTCTGGATTAGTAGCAACCGCAACCATTACACATGCAACTCCTGCCTCATTCGCTGCACATGTGGATGACCGAAACAATGAAACAGAAATTGCCAAACAACTTATTGCTAGTGATGTAGATGTCATGCTTGGCGGAGGAAAAAATAACTTTCTTCCAGCCTCTGAGGGCGGAAACCAAGAGGAACTAAACCTACTTACACAAGCAGAAGAACAAGGTTTTGAAATCGTAGAGACTCGCAACGAATTAACGAATGTAAAAGACCTAAATGTAGAAGATGGAGATAAATTACTTGGTTTATTTGCTAACGAAGCATTAGCACCTGAGTTACATCGTGGTGATACAAAAGAACCTAGTCTTGCTGAAATGACAGAGACAGCAATAAATGTATTAAAAGAAGATAAAGATGGCTTTTTCTTAATGGTGGAAGGAAGCCAAATTGACTGGGCAGGACATGCGAATGATGCTGCTTGGGCTATGTCTGAAGTAGCAGCTTTTGAAGAAGCAGTTGAAAAAGCGATAGAATTTGCTAAAGAAGATGGGAAAACATTAGTTGTTGTTGGCGGTGATCATGACACAGGCGGAATGACGACTGGGGCAAATGGATCCATGGAATTGAATTTGGACGTATTACAAAATGTTACAGCTACAGGGGATTACATGGCAAGCCAGTTAAATGATGATCGTTCTAATGTTCGTGAAGTGGTTGAAGGACATACTAGACTTACATTATCTGAACAACAAGTCCAAAAAGTTCAAGAAGCAGAGGATGCAGCTTTAGCAATTAATACAGTTACAAGTGAACATGCGAGTGTTGGCTGGACAAGCACCAATCATACCGGTGTAGATATCCCGCTTTATGTGTATGGACCACAATCCGAGAAATTTTTAGGGTTCCATGATAACACCGATTTACCTAAAAAGATTGCAGAAATGATGAAGATAAAATAAGAAGAACTCTGCGAAAGGTCTCTTACATGATATCACTACATGTGGAGACTTTTTAATCTTCTTACTTAATTTTAATGGGTATTCGGATTATCATGTGGAACCTTTACTATATCGATTTCCTTAGAAACTTACCTTGCATTACAAGGCTAATAATGCTATCCTCTATATATCATGTAATACAAGATATTCTATAATCATAACCCTTGCATTACAAGTTAGTGGAAAAGGAGTGAAAGATTTGTCGACAACACAAATGCTAAAGGGCATCATTGATGGCTGTTTGCTGGCAATTATCAAAGATACAGAAGTGTACGGTTACGAAATGGCAGAAAAACTTGGTAGTTATGGTTTTCACTCTTTTAGTGAGGGTACAATTTATCCTTTGTTATTGCGGATGCAAAAGGAAGAATTAGTTACATCCACCTTAAAAAAATCCACAGCAGGACCAAGAAGGAAATATTATTCACTAACTCCAAAAGGGGAGTTGGAATTGAATAAATTTATAGAACGCTGGAACAATTTACAGTCTAATGTTAACAAAGTGTTGGATTGTGAGTCAGATACAGAATATACAAAAGGAGATGAAATCATTGAGTAATGAGTTAAAACTTTCTAAAAAAAGCCAAGAGTTCTTGGAAAACTTACGTGTTTACTTATTTTCAAGTGGAAAAAGATGGGATGAAATTGAAGGAATTGTGAATGAATTAGAAATCCACTTATCCGAAGCTGAAAAAAACGGAAAACCCATTGAAAAAGTTATTGGGAAATCACCGAAGGAATATATGGAAATGATTTCTAATGAAATGATTATTGACTATCGAACATGGTTCAAATACATTTGCCTAATCATTTTTGGGGCCTTGTTTATAAATATTTTACCCGATTTATTGGAAGGAAATCTCTCCTACTCTGTCTTGGAAATTGTCGGATACATTGTTATTACAATAACCTTTATTGCTTCTGTATTTACTGGTTTTAAATACATTTCCAAATCAAATCAATCTATTAAAATACAGGGATTAATATTGTTTACTATAGCTCTACTGCCAATGCTTTTGTTTAGTGGTTTGATTTTCTTAAATAGATCCATCAATACTCCTATCATCTATTTGGGCAATACAGGAAGCATAATTATTGCTATTATTGCAGCCCTATTTATTATCGGAATGTCTCTTTGGGCGAAAACTTGGCTTCTAATTATCGTAGTGACAATGTTAACACTACCTAATTATTTACTAAACCTAACATCATTGGAATATGAAACACAACTAATCTTAAATTCAATCATAACCTTTGGTGGAATTGGCATTTACCTTTGGATAATGTTTAAACTAGAGAAGAATAAATAGATATGTCTACTGAAATAACAAGTCCATTATCATCATCGAATAAAGGCATCCCATGGTGTATTATTGAAACATTTGAAAAGATATTCATACAAGAAAGTTAATGATATTGATGAATATACGCTCATATGATAAAGCAGACTTCCTTAGGTGGGGGTTTTCCTTCCTTTATGGACAGTTGATCCCCACCTATCTCCTTTGTTTCTCTAGAAACTTAAGGTGGGGTAATTCTCTAATATATCTTTCAAAAATCGGTGCTCCCATTCGGATGCTAATAGACTAAATTCTATTCTCCACGTCAACACTTTCTATAAAATCAACAAATGCCCTCACAATATTTAACTTTAAAGAATCCTCATGGTATAGCATCCATGTCTTACGCAGAATTGGCTTTCCATCTTTCATTTTTATTACATATTTGTACACATCATCTACGTCATTTAGCGACATACTTGGTAAAATGGCATAACCTAATCCGTTCACAACCATTTTTTTACAGGTGTCCGCTTTCGTTACTTCGATACTGACTAATGGCGGTTGGGTAAAGTTTTCAGACCACCAATGATCAACAGAAGCTTTCAAATGTGTGTCAGAATGGTAATCAATTCTAGGTAAACGGGGAAGATCCTGGATATCTATCTTTTCCTTAGAGGCGATACATATCGTCTCTTCTAATAATAAGTGTTTTTTATCTTCCCAGCTGTATTCCCCTTTTACAATACCGATATGAACATCCTGCTGATAAATTAATTGTGCAATATGACTGCTAAAGCCTGTTGTTACCTTGAATTCAATATTAGGATACTGTTCCTTGAATAACTTTAATAGGTTGGGAAGCTTATAATCGGTAAAAAAGTTAGAAACACCTAACCTTAATGTTCCTGCCACGTTATTCTCCATATTCTGGACATTTTCTTTCATCCTTTGAATGGACAACAACATATCATGCGCACAGGTTGCTAGATATTCCCCCTGTGGTGTAAATTGAACACCTCGTCTTCCTCTGTTTACAATTTGTACGCCAAATTCCTTTTCCAATTGTTGGATGCGATTTGTCAAGGCAGGCTGGGATATATATAATCTCTGCGCTGCTTTCGTAATGTTTTTCTCATTGTAGAGCGTTTGCAAAACTAGCCAATCTCGTTCAATCAAATGAATCACCTCATCAGCCATCAACTTTTGTTATAGATAAATATGCAAATTCAATATTTTATTTATTTCTAAAAGTATACTATATTGGATGTAAAACGTAAAAGTTAGTATCTTAGAAAATTGGCATTTGCCAAGCCTTTGGACGAATGCCTTAGTTGTACTTATGCAAGTTTACGGTGGGCGAGTAATTGGAGCCCCAGGATAAAAAGGTTTATACCTTTTTATCTGCCAAAAAACTAAAAAGAAGGTTTTACAATGATGGAAGGTAAATCTGTATTTCGATTTGTCGGGTTTGTCATCATAAGTGGAATAGGAGGTTTTCTTCTTTCGCTCACAGGTCTATCAATTGGTTGGATGATTGGGACACTTCTCACGGCGACCTTGCTTTCTATTTTCTACCCAAAATTATTGCAAGTACCAGCACTTCACAAACAAAAAGGGTTACCAAAGATTTGGTTACATGTCGGCCAGCTTATATTAGGTATAGAACTTGGACGGAAAATGAATAGTTCCGTGTTATACATTTTCGGGGAAAATTGGCTGACGATCATTGTTATGCTTATTTTGTCCATTGTTTTCGCTTTACTTTCAGGATTTATTGTATGGAAATACACGAACTTGGATATGTTGACTGGTTTTTTCGCAACTGCACCTGGTGGTCTATCCTCGATTCCAAGTATTGCGGAAGAAGTAGGTGCTAATACCGGAATTGTCAGCATTGTTCAGACCATGCGTATATTTTTAGTTGTGCTAACCATACCGGTCGTTCTCTCAATGAGCTTTGTTAATCATACTAGTTCAGTAGCTAGTCATCCCGTTTCAACAGCAACCCCACCCTTTGAAGCAGAGCAGGTACTATGGATGATTGTGTTCATAGTGATAGCATGGCTTGGGTATTATTTAGGTAAATTTTTAAAATTCCCTGCCCCATGGCTGCTTGGAAGTATGGTAAGTGTTGCAGCTGTTAAGTCCTTTGGTTCCATTATTATCGGGCACGACCTTATATTTTGGTGGCCACATGTGCTTATGATTTTGTCACAAGTTTTCATCGGCGCAAGCATCGGCTCTCGTTTTCATAAAAATATGTTCAGCGGATTAAAGAGAACCTTAGTCGTATCCCTTTTAGGTACCATTGGCCTTATCATTTCTATGTTCACCTGTTCCTATATCGTTTCATTGCTAACTGGTATATCATTTATCACATCCGCCTTAGCATTTGCCCCGGGCGGAATAGCAGAAATGACTACTACTGCAATCGTCCTTGATGCAGATTCTACATTTGTCGTGGCTGTGCAAGTACTAAGGATCATCGCTGTTTGTATCATACTCCCGCCATTGTTTCGATGGTTAAATTATTGGGAGATGAAAAAGGGGGCGTATACGCATGAATCTGCTTAGAATTGATGCGAAATTTGTATTTTTCTCCAATAAAAAAAGAGTTTACCGTTTAAATTAAACAGTAAATAAATGATAAATTGCATAGAAAAACGCAGTGATATTAGTATCGCTGTGTTTCTTGATATCTATTGACCTGTTCTTAACCATTTTTTCTCAATAATATTAGGCTCTTTACGGTTAGTATGAAGTACATATAATTCCCTTTTGGATCTTCACGATGAAGTGCCTGATATTCTCTCATTGCTTCTAGAGAATTAGAAAACTTCTTCAATGGCGTAATTTCCTCTAGTATTCGTTGTAATTTTATCAGAAGATACGGTATCTTTATTTAGATACAGAGATTATGTTTGCTCCGTAATCACTCCATTCACGAAAATGTGCTTGTAGATATTTTAATAATAGAATTTCTATATTCAAAGAATTAACATAAAAATAGGGTAACAGAAATTTGACTCTAAATTCCTGTTCCCCTTTGATTGATATAATTCTAGCTTATCTAAATCAAGTATAAATTTATTTGGTTTTAAAATATCCAAACCAAGTAACCCACTATGTTCTGCGGGTAACATTCCTACGTCCAACTCAAAGTTCTTTATAATAAATGTACCAATCCGTATTTCATCCATAACTTTTGTATAAAACGGAACACTACCACCAATCCCGTATGCCTCATAAATGGTATCGCCGTTTTCATATTTCACCCCAATGGTTTCTAATACATCTGGGGAAATAACCGTGTGAGATGAACCAGTATCAATTATTACATCGTCAATTCTGGTTGAGTTTCCACGATAATTGATAGTTAGAGAAGTAGTAATAAGTTGTCCATCAAATAATATGTTCACTGCAGCCTTCTCACTTTCATTAAAGGATCCTTACGAATGTGAATTACAAATTTTTCATTTGCTGTATGGTATACTACGGTTCCTTCTTTAGCTTTAAAAAATTCTCTAGTTGCATCTTCATCATCAATTGTACGTATTGGTGCTACTTCATCAACTATCTTCTTGTCATTCTCATAATGATAATCTAGAATTGAAACTAAAAGAAACTGATTAGGGAATAATTCCCTTACCTCTTGCCATTTCATTTAGCACCCCTCCTCTTATTTCTAATTATAATAGAGATATTATAATTATCATACACAAAAGACTATAAATAATTATTTGTTCAAAACTAAAACTTAATTATTTTATTATAAACCCCTTACCATAATCAATTAATATTAGCAACTTATTCTTTATCGTCGTCATCTCCATCAAAAACAATCTCTATTACAGTAAGCAGCAATGCAATAATAATCTCTGTTTTCAAGGAAAGTGCAATACTTGTCATAAGCTCATCCACCGTAAACAGAACTAACCAATTCGATGTGCCTTCAATAATGGCTCGAATCAAAATCACCTTTCTTTTACCTGTTATATTCCGGACGGACAGCTTGAAAATTACTTTAGAAAATAACTCAACAATGATGCCTAGAATAATGAAGTTGATAACGAAAACAACCAATGACCAGATGGATTCATATCGTACATCAAGTAATTCAAATATTCCCGCCAAGCCAAAGAAAAAAAGCCCAAATACAAAACCCACTGCCAGGATTATGAGAAGTGCTATTCCTAAAATTGTTGCCATCTTTTCTTTTATATTCATATTACGAAATGAATCATTTTTATGTTCAGGCATAGGTTTGTTTCTCCCTTGTATATTAAGGATTATGTATCTTCCATTTTCAATTTATCAATATATTGCTTTCCTTCAACCAATGAAAGACCTAAAGTTTCTCTAGCCTTTTTAACCGCTTTTACATCTTTACCTTCTTTTATAAGTTGACGCAAATCATCGTTTATTGGATTTTCCGGTATATCCGATTGTTTAACTAGCCGATCTAGCTTGTACTGCATAGCCTTCATACGGCCTTCTAATCTATCCAGTTTAATAAATAAAGAAATAACCATAAATACTAGTAGAATAGATATACATATAAGAGTGTACTCCATTATTAGCATCCTCCTTTGATAAAGTTTATACCTCTACTTTCTATACAAAAACGTTAGGTAAAAACTAACACATTCGCTCGTCTCTCAGCAAATGTGTCAGTTTTTCTTATACTTGGGACATTTAACTTTAACAAACGAATTATTTCCATTGTAGCTTTTGGATCAAGACCTATACCAAATGAGGTTTTAAAATACCCACGTTATTCATAACGTAATGACTCAATAGGATCTAGGCTAGATGCCTTGTTCGCAGGTAAGATTCCAAAGATAACCCCAATGATCATCGAGAATAATAATCCACCGATAATAACTGGGAATGATACGAGTGGTGGCCAGCCAGCAAAATAAGAAACGACATTGGCAACCCCTGTTCCTAAAAAGATACCAATCGCTCCACCAATTAGTGTGAGGGTTACCGATTCAACGAGAAATTGGAATAAGATTTGTCCCCGTGTGGCACCTAAAGACATACGGACACCAATTTCACGTGTCCTTTCTGTAACAGAAACGAGCATTATATTCATCACACCAATTCCACCAACCAATAAGGATACCCCTGCAATACTACCGATAATGATGGTCATAATACGTGTTACCTGTCCTAGTCCTGCCGCAATCTCTTCCATATTCATCACCTGGTAAGCTTCCTCTGTATCATGAATGCGGTTCAGCATATCAGCAGCTTTCGCCCCAACTTCCTGTAATGCATCAGCATCCTCGGCTTGTAATGTGACTTCACTAATATCATTGCTCGCATAAATACTTCGCCATGTATTCCAAGGAATATACACATCATTTGATCCAAAGGAAAGAAAACCAGTTGGTTCTTCTAAAATCCCGACAATTTCAACGGGCTGGGACTCAATATAAATCACCTCACCAAGCGGGTCTTCCCCGTCAAATAATTCCTCACGAAACGAAGCACTTACAACAGCCGTTCGACTACCACCAAGGAAATCCGTTGCAAGTAAGTTTCTTCCACTTTCTACTTTTAGTTCATTCACATCTAAATAGGATTGGTTTATTCCAGTAATATAGGCTTCAACCGTATCTTCTCGATTACGTATATCACCAAAATTACTACTTGTTGCAACAACATTGGTTACTTCTGGAATCGTCTCAATTGCCTTAATATCCTCTTGTGTAAACGGGGACATCAAACTATACGCATTCGCCTGTATCTCTTCATCGGATGGCATGTAGTATAATTCTACCGTGTTTCCTGTGCCAACAATCTGCGACTTTAACATCGCCTCTCCGCCTTGTCCAATGGCAACAATGGCAATAACAGAACCAACACCAATGATAATCCCAAGCATCGTTAAAATCGAGCGCATTTTATGTGATAACAAGGAGGAGATTGCCATTTTCATATTTTCTAAGATACTCATTGAAGCCTCTCCCCCTCATCCATAACTACCTGCTCATTTCTATTTAATAATCCATCACGAACATGGATTTGTCTTTGTGCATACACAGCGACTTCTTGCTCATGTGTAACCATTACAATCGTGGTACCTTCAAGATTTAACATCGTGAAAAGTTCCATAATTTGTACACTTGTTTTAGTATCAAGTGCCCCTGTTGGCTCATCTGCTAAAATGAGATCTGGCTGGTTAACAATTGCTCTAGCAATGGCGACACGTTGCTTTTGTCCACCAGATAATTCATTTGGCAAATGATACATACGATCAGCCAGTCCGACTTTTTCCAGTGCCTCTTTGGCCCGCTCCTCGCGTTCCTTTTTCTTTAAGCCTGCATAAATCATCGGAAGCTCTACATTCTTCCATGCATTTAAGCGTGGTAATAATTGAAATTGTTGAAAGACAAAACCAATCGATTGATTTCGTACTCGGGCAAGTGCTTTATCATCATACTCAGACACGAGTTTTTCATTTAAAAAATAGTCACCACTTGACGGACGATCTAAGCAGCCAATAATATTCATAATCGTTGATTTTCCTGAACCAGATGGACCCATAATAGCGGTAAATTCACCTTTATTTATCGTTAAATCAATCCCCTTGAGAACATCAACATCCTCTTTACCCAATTTATAGCTTTTCCTAATAGACTCTAAACGTATCATTGTACCGACACATCCATACCATCTTTGATGTTCTCTGCTGGGTCTATAATTACTTGATCTTTATCCGTAATTCCATCGCTAATCTCGATTGTCTTAAGAGATGCGGTGCCTACCTTTACTTCTCGTCTTTCGGCTTTGCCTTCCACGACAACATAAACATAATTATCATCTTCCTCTTGTTGTACTGCAGTGATCGGGAGTGTGTTCGCCTTATGTTCATCCGTTTTAATTTCCATAGTCATTTGAAACCCCGGTTTTAGACCAATATCTTTATCGTCCACGGTGACTGTTACTGGATACTGAACGCCTGTAGTTCCATCATCCATCCCCATTTCACCTGTATCATTTGGTAGATAGGATATGTGGCTAACTGTTCCTGTCCATGATTCATCTGGAATCGCATCAGAGGTTAACGTGACTGTTTGACCGTCCTTTATATTCAAAGCATCATATTCTGATACGGACCCTTCAACAATCAGCTGATCAAGTGATCCAATACGGATAAGCGGTTGTTGCTCCATTTGATTTGAAGTAAAGGCAGCCTGTTCATTTACTTCAACCACTTTTCCGGTAATATCACTTACTACCTTTAAATCAGCGATTTGTTGATTAATGGTTTCTTTTTGTAATTTAAGCTGTTCTAATTCAATATTCGCCTGTTGTTGTTGTAACTTAATCTGATCATGTTCCTCCTGTAACATCTTATTTTCTTTATCTTCTTCGATTTGTTTATCAATTTCCTTATGCTGCTCTCTTAAACTATTACTCTGCAAAATTCCAGATTGTTGTTCAAGTTCATTCTGTCTTTGTTCTAATGTTAGCTGATCATTTTTATATGTGAGGAGTGCTTTTCCTCTCTCAATATCATCTCCTTCGTTGACAAGAATTTCTGCAATTTCTCCCTTGTCAGGACTGTAATAAACGGTTTGTTCTTCAGCAAGTTTTAATGTACCCTGTGTCAACACCTTATCCGTAATCTCTTCTTCTTTTAATGTCGTCACTTCAACAGTAAGATTGCTTTCATCAGCGTTTACCCAAATATTTATTCCTAGAAATCCGACAATGATAGCTACAATACCTATCGCAATCCATATTTTTCTCTTCTTCGTTTTCGCTTCCATTTCCATTAGACACCGACCATTCCACTAAATGCAGCGCCAATCATAGCGAAGACAACTCCGATAACAAAGAACGCAATAGAAACCGTCCATGCCAATCCCTTCGAAAAATTCGCAACTCTATTCAATCCAAGCGCTGCAAGAATAACTCCCCAAATGCCAAACAATTCAATACTATTTAGTAAACCGCCGATTGCACCCTCAGCCGGAATAATCGATCCTAGACTAGTGAACATTGTTTCCCCATCTCCACCAAGGATGGCAATACCAATTCCATTTATAATGGAACCTAAGACAGATATAATCATTATGTATGTACACATAGAAAATAATTGCTTAAAAGATACTTCCGATCGAGCTAACTTTGCAATAATCCAATAAATAAAACTACTGATTAGAGCTCCAACAATTGGTGCAATCACACCTAAAATACCCGAAGTTACTGCTACAAATACTGCAAAACCAGCCATTTCCTCATCTGATATGCCATCGAGTCCGGTATCTACACTAAACATCGTAATCAGCATTCCAACAATAAATAAACCGATAATAATTGCCATCGGTCCCAAAATCCTTGGACGCTCCCTAATCCGTTCGAACTGTTCGATTGGACTCCAAATCATTCCAAATATGGAGGGTTTCTCCACAATTGGCTCTTCCGTTTCTAATTTTTTTACTTCTGACATTGTGCTTACATCCTTTCTGATTTTAATCTTTATATCCTTATACGGTAACTATTCTGCAAAAGTTTCAACTTTTTTAATTAAATAACAATTTATTTAAGACATCAGAAAAAGGAAAAGGTTTGTCCCTCACCATAAAGGTTAAAAAAACTAACATATTCGCTCGTCCTTTAGCGAATGTATTAGTTTTTATACTTGGCCCGTTTAATTTTTAAGATATATTGGATCCGTTCCGAACTAAAATTTTATAGCTTTCAAACGTAAAACTAAGTGATATTTGGTTGTTAAAAAAGAAAACTCATTATAACAATTCCTTATTCTTTTTATAGGATCTCCTTAAGGAAATGAAGCTAGTGATAAACCAAACTATGCCAACACTTAATAATAACCCTATAATTTCCATCCATTCGTTTCGATTGCTTGGTATATCTAAAAAAATTAAGTATAACAGCATAAAAATAACTACAAAGCTACATGTTCTACTGAAAATGTTTTTTATCTCTTTCTTGTAAGAATGTTCTGTTGCAATATCTGTATATTCAATTCCAGATATTATATACCTTCCCGAAACATATAAGAGGAATATAGCAACGAACAATAATAGTACTATTTCTACATCGTTAATAGTAAAAATTCTGTTACAAATTATCATAATAATAACAGATAGGAAAAGGATTATTGCTCCTTCCGAGAAAAAATACAACATTCTTTTTTCCTTATACTCATCATCTGGCAATAAAAAGGATATCCAAGATTTCATATCAAATTCTCCTCCCAAAATAAATCATCTAACGTTTTATTTAACTCTTTTGCTATTGCAACACATAATTGAAGACTTGGATTATATTCTCCTTTCTCAATTAGCCCAATCGTTTGCCTCGTAACTCCCACTCTTTTGGCTAATTGTTCTTGTGTCATTGACATTTTCAATCGCATTATTTTCACATTATTCTTCATAAACTCACCTGTTTTATGTAATTTATATCTTACATATGTAATTTATATCTTACATCCTTTTTAGAAAAAAGTAAAACTAATTTTTTCGTTAACTTATATTTGAGAAAAGAATGTTTCTACACTCATTAAAAAAAGACCATCGAGAACTTCTCGATAGCCATAGATCTTACATTTATTTTAGGGCGTTAAGTGCAATCTTAACAGCTTCCGCAATCAACGCATCATCATATGTTGCATCCTCTGTATCATGACGGGACATAATTGCAATGACGATTGGCTCTCTGTTTGGTGGCCAAACAACTGCAATGTCATTTCTCGTTCCGTAACTTCCGGCTCCACTCTTATCGCCAACCTCCCATCCTTCTGGTGCGCCTGCACGAATCAGTGTATCACCTGTCGCATTTCCCTGTAGCCAATCCGTGAACTGTTCACGCTTTTCATTCGGAAGCAAGTCACCTAATGCAAATGCTTGAAGACTAGTAGCAAGAGCTTTTGGAGTACTGGTGTCGCGAGGATCTTCCGGACTGAATTGATTTAAGTCTGGTTCATATCGTTCTGCCTGAGTATCGTTATCTCCTATCTCTCTTAGGGTTTGTTCAAATTCTTTAGGGCCACCTATTGCATTAAATAAGAGGTTTCCAGCTGTATTATCACTGGTTCGAACTGCTGCCTCAGCAAGGTTTAAAAGGGTCATACCGCTATCTACATGTTTCTCAGTCACCGGAGAATAGGGAACCAAATCCTCTTTAGTATAAGTGATAACTTGATTAAGCTCTTCCATAGAATTCTGCTGCAGAACAATAGCAGCAGCCAACGCCTTGTACGTGGATGCAAAGGCGAAACGTTCCTCCGATTGATATTCAATGGCTTGATTTGTTTCTGTATCAACCGCATAGACACCAAGTTCAGCATCAAACTCTTCCTCGAGTTGAGAAAACTGATTATCTATTTTTGCTGTTTGATTTTCTTCTTTCTCCTCCTTAGATGAGGCATCCTTTGAATTTTCCTTATCCGCGCAAGCCGCAAGTGTGATCAGCATAAGCAATAATATACATAATGTAAATTTATGTATGCTGAATTTATATTCAAATCGTTTTCCCATATCTATAACCTCTTTCTATTTTAGATTCACTATCTTGATTTAATAATAATCAAATTTGACTTAAAACTTTAAATAAGATTTTATTGTTAACCTTAGTTCTATCTTCTTCCTTACAACTCTTCTAAATTAACTCCTGTTCCTCCTTTCCAGATTACACCTGTAGTCATATACTACAATTGTAATCGATATGTGTCAAGTTGTTTCATAAACTTTCTTTAAAGACTTTTAATCTCGTATTCTATTCCATTTTCCTATATTAGGTAATCAATAACTAATTGATAATCTTCTAATGAATTGTTAAAATGCAAATACCTACTGGTGGGAAAGAACTTTATATTTTCCTACTTGCCAAAAAATGGAGGTAATTAGAATGTTCCTCGTATACATATTCACATGTTTTATAGTGTCCTCCATTACTATAGCTGTTATTATGTTGATTAAAAGGTTATTTTCAAAACACATTTCCGAGAAATGGCAGTACAATCTATGGTTTTTATTGCTAATCGCGTTAACTCTACCATTTTTACCAAAACAACTATTTCATTTTGAAAATCTTTTTCTTTCATTCGATGTAAATCAAAACAATGGAATGATCGATTCATCTATCAACAACGACAAAAGCTTAAGATTTAGTAATGGAAACTGGATGGAGGACTTCACAGTATCAGTCCATCAACTCGACCTGGATTTTCTAAATATAACTTTAGGAAGTATTTGGATCATAGGCATGATAGTCATGATTATTCTATCCCTACTAGCCTGGGTTAAGTTAAAGAAAATAAAAAGTACAACATCGGTTCTAAAGAATCAAGAGGTATTACATTTATTTGAGCAGTGTAAGAATCATTTGCATATCTCCAAACCGATATTCATTGGAGAATCACCACTTGTCAAATCTCCAATGACATTCGGTATATTTAAGACATATGTGGTGTTGCCGATGCAGCTTGACGAATGGATGCCACTTGAAAAAATCCAATATATTTTTATGCATGAACTACATCACTACAAATATAAAGATATCGCAACAAACTTCATCCTCATCATTTATCAAATTATTTACTGGTTTAATCCACTTGTATGGATTGCTTTTAAGGAAATGAGGGTAGATCGCGAAATTGCCTGTGATGCAGCTGTTTTAAAATCATTGGATGAGCATTGTTACGTAGATTATGGGAATACAATTATAAATTTTGTGGAATTATCCTCACGATCGAGTAATATTACTTGGACCAATCAGTTTAATGGACCCAAGGAGCAACTCAAAAAACGAATCGAAAAAATTGCATCTTTCACGATGGAATCAAAGGGCTTAAAGTTCAAAAGTATTTCAATATTTTCCCTTATAGGTGTATTCGTAGCAGGTCAAGTCCCATTTGTTTCAGCCATGTCCAATGACAAAAGCTTTTATCATTTTAACAGTGAAGAAAATACCACTTATGAAGACTTCAGCGAATATTTTTCTAACTATGATGGAAGCTTTGTATTATACGATATGAAGGCTGATCATTATACCATTTACAATAAAAATAACAGTATGACAAGAGTTTCTCCGAATTCTACTTACAAGATTTATACTGCATTATTTGGATTAGAGTCAGGAGTAATAGCAGGTGATCATTCCACAATCAATTGGAATGGAAAACATTATCCTTATGAACCTTGGAATAAAAACCAAAACTTATCAACCGCTATGAAAAATTCGGTAACTTGGTATTTTCAGGAATTGGACCAAAAAATACCTAAAGACACCGTCCAAACTTATTTAAGACAAATTGGATATGGAAATGAAGATCTTACTGGTGGAACAGACTATTGGCTAGAATCTTCTTTAAAGATATCTCCAATCGAACAGGTACAATTACTATCAGCGTTTTATACAAATCAGTTTGGTTTTAAAGATAAGAATATCCAGACTGTAAAAGACTCCCTTTTATTAGAGGTATATGATGATGTAAGGTTATCTGGAAAAACCGGTACTGGTACTATTAATGGCAAAAATGTAAATGGCTGGTTTATTGGATATGTAGAAACGAAGAACAATACATTTTTCTTTGCAACCAACATCCAAAATGAAGATAATAGTTATGGAAGCAAGGCCGCAAACATAACATTATCTATTTTAAAAGATAAGGGAATCATTAAGGAAATTGGAGAATAATTGAATTTCACATGTATGTAAAAGAAGGAGGGGAATCAGGTTGACTAAGAAAATCCCCAATATTTCAGAATCAGAATGGGAAATTATGCATGTCCTATGGGAAAAGTCTCCTAGAACGGCTAGTGAGGTTATATCTTCCATACAGGAAAAAACAGATTGGAAGCCGAAAACCATACGTACTCTTTTAGATCGTCTTACTCAAAAAAAAGCCGTTGGTGTCAACAAAGATCAAAGAGTCTATACGTTTTATCCACTTTATTCACAAGAAGAGTGTCAGCGCGCCAAGGCTCGCTCCTTCATTGATCGAATTTATGGTGGAACCTTAAAGTCGATGTTAGTTCAGTTCATTCAGGAAGAGTCTTTATCAGAAGATGATATTAAAGAATTACGTTCCATTTTGGACAAAAAACCTAAAGAAAAATGAAGGGCAAGACAAGGTAATATTTTTTTAAAAATAAGATACTGATAAAAGAGCGATTATGGTTAGTACCGTAATCGCTCCCTTCGCTGAATCTCTATATAACATGTGTTATCGCCATAATAAATTGATAAACAAAATAACATGAAAAACCAATTAATACTAATCCTGCAACGATAGAAAACCCTTTAATCATGGAATGGCTCATTACTTTTCTAGTTGTCGCCACGATGGTTAATAACCCTATATCGTGCAATAAAATTCCTGTTAAAACACCTGAAGCGATAATTAAAAAGTTGGCTGGCTCAGCCGCATTATACGAGTTGGTTAGTACTGCCCCAAATACACTTAACCAGAAAACAATATTCCCTGGCGATACGGCAACAAGAAATCCATTACGATAAGTAGACCATAATGATTTTTTCGGTTTTTCTCCTGATAATGTTATATCCTTGTCCGCATTCTTAATGGAATCATATCCGATTAGTAACAAAAATATTGCACCAATGAACCACATAGGAATTTGAATAAAAGGAAGTTGCAAAATTGAGGCTAGCCCCAAATAAAGGCATAAAATTAAAACAAAATCAATGGTCATTCCACCTAACCCCACAACCCAACCGTGCATAAATCCGTTTTTAAGACCTTGTTTCGTCATTTCTACCGTAATTGCCCCTACTGGCATTGCAACAGCAAGTCCCGCAATAACATATGTAAAGAATAATGCCATTAACCTCACACCCCTATAAAAAGTAAATACTATCATATCATAAAAATTTAAAATCATGTATATTTATGCAATTGCTTTTATAATTATTATTTGACTTTTTTCAATCAAATTGGTAGCTTCAGAATAAATATTAACTGAAGAGTTACCTTTATCCTTATTTAGCCTCCAATTTCAAAAACTCCATTTTGAAAAAAGATTAATCAAAATGGAGTTTCATTTACAAGTTAATGTATGTTATATTTGATTTGCTACGTGGATCCATAGTAGCAATCGTTTCATACGGACTAACATCTAAATCTTCAGGAGAAAGAGTTTATAAATACATGCAATATTTTTATATCTTATGCAATAAAAATACAAGAAATTCAGTCTGAAAAGTTTATCAGAGGCAGATTGGTAGATTATATGAATATCTTTAGAAGTCTATTAAAGAACAAAGATTATAGAGATTTGTTTAGCGCGTCCTTTAAGAAAAGAATCCCCTTATAAATACGCAGCGTATAAAGGTGGGAGTAGGATAAATATAACTAATTCACTGATGTATTTGGAAGATAAAATGAATCCTAATTTATTATTTACATTTTGAATTCCTAGTCAATGTAAAAGGATCGCCCAATTATTCACTACCTACTTTTTTTAATTCCTATACGGATAAACAATAAAGAAAAGAATACTAAAGCTGATATAGCAATTGTCCTACCAATATACATCCAATTCATTTCCCCATGTCGAATTGCACTCACAATTATAATCCCTACCAGAACACCCACAATAATATAAAAATATGATATTAATTTATTAACCATAAGAACCCTCCTTAGATTATTTAATTATCTTTAACAAAATATTAGATTGTTGATACCGAGACTGGAGTTTGGAAACAACTTTATTGTTATTTAACACTATCCTGCTTACCTCGGACCTTATGATAAAGGGACATAATGATCCAAATAGGGATTGGAAGTACGATCACTCCAGCTGTTATATATGATAAGAGTTAATTGCAGAATCTGGATCTCTACCACCGACAAATAACAAAAGAATAGCCAATAGTAATAGGACAAGGGATGGTATGGCTTTTACTAAATGGACTAATCCTTTTCTTCCTTCTACCTTCCATTTGTTCCTGTAAATTGTGATTATAGTCCAAGCTGTTGGGAGAGCAAATATACTGAGAATAATGGCAACTATAATAAGTAATGATTCTAAGATGCCGGAACTTATTATAGCCCCAACCCATGCGAATGCTGTTATTAAAACAAACGGAACTGCCAACTTTTTCATGGAGTCAATTGAAGAAAAAAGAACCCTACAAGGCTCTTCACTAAATTAATATAATTTTTTTGATTATCCAACTGTATTATATTAACCCAAAAAAATCAGTCTTGAACAAAATTAAAAATAATATAAGAGTAAATATTACTTGACTAATTGTTAATTTATATTCATTCGGATTTTCCGCATACTTTCGCTCCATAATTGCTCTAACGATTTCTGAAATACCAATCAGAATAAATATAATAAACCACGGATAAGTTCTATCCATAGGTTCTCTCATGATGGTTATCACATAGGTAAATAAGATAATTACTATTGTAATAATTCTAATTGTCCAATCTATTTTTTTATGCTTCTCATTGAAATAGTTATTTGAAAATAAATTCCCTCTCCTTTTCTCAACTTTTAGCCAATTTCTCATTATGGTATGAAACAAAAACAATATAAACCCTACAATGGCTAACAACAATATAAATCTCAACAAAAAGTTAGGCTCTTCACCATACATAAATTCATCCATCCTCCCATACGTTTGCTTAATAACATATTTTTATTTTACATAAAAATTGCCATCATTACATAGAACTTCCTAAATTATTCAAAAAGTTAACTTACCTCACCTATTGTAGTTGCTTTATTCATATCAGATAATTATTTAAGTTTACCTAAAAATAAAGATTGACTTCCAACAAAAAACAGGCATTGAAAAGTTCAACCTAATAAATGGACT